>NZ_JBAKHV010000002.1:0-277628 GCF_036906775.1 Micromonospora sp. CPCC 205561
GGGGCCACGGGCACCGGCGCGGGGGCCGGTCCGCCCACCGGCGCGGGGGCCGGTCCGCCCGACCGCTGCGGCGCGGGGGCCGGCGGCGGGGCGTTCGTCGCCGCGACGACCGCCGCGGCGTCCTCCCCCACCACCATCGTGGGTGCCCGGTCGGCCGGCGGACGCGGCGCGGCGGCGGGCGCGGCCCGGCCGGTGCCCCGGTGCCGTTGCCGGGTCGGGTTCGGGTCGGCCTCGGACGGCAGGTCGAGGGCGGCCTCGGCGCCCATCCGGCGGCGCAGGGTGCCCAGGGCGCGCGAGGTCTGGCTCTTCACCGTGCCCGGTGAGATGCCCAGCATGGCGGCGGTCTGCGCCTCGGACATGTCCTCGTAGAAGCGCAGCACGAGCACCGCCCGCTGCCGACCGGGCAGCGCGCTCAGGTGGCGCCAGAGCAGGTCCCGGTCGAGCTGCTGCTCGATCTCGTCGACCGCGGCCCGCTCCGGCAGCACCTCGGTGGGGCGTTCACCGTGCCAGCGCCGGCGCCACCAGCTCGTCGAAGTATTGATCATGACTCGGCGGGCGTACGGCTCGATCGCCTCGATCCCGCCGAGCCGCTTCCAGGCCAGGTAGGTCTTGGTCAGCGCGGTCTGCAACAGGTCCTCGGCGGTGGCCCAGTCCCCGCTGAGCAGGTAGGCGGTGCGCAGCAGGGCGCTGGAGCGGGCCGCGACGAAGTCGCGGAACTCCTCCTCCAGGGGATCCCTGCTTGCCACCGGCCACCTCCGCACCCCGTCCTCCTGGGAGGTTGCCATGCCCGGGGCGCTCGGGGCGACGGCGAATGGTGCGTAGTTCCTCCGATGTTCGGACGAGAAGTCTCAGGCCCCGTCGTCGGCCTTGGCCTCGTCGGCCTCCTTGCCCAGCCGTGCCTCGACCGCCTGCGGCTCGTACATCTCCTCGACGACGCGCAGGTAGAGCTCGTTGGGGTTGGGCAGGTTCTTGATCTCTCGCAGCGCCTGCTCCTGGCCGGCGGACTCCAGCACGAACGTGCCGTAGTTGAGCGCCCGGCCGGTGGGGGTCTGCTCGTACTTCATGTCGGTGACCCGGACCAGCGGCATCATCGCGACCCGCCGGGTGATGATGCCGTTGACCACCATCACCCGCTTGTTGGTCAGGATGAAGCGGTCGTACCACCAGTCGGCGACCTTCCAGGCCACCCACCCCATCACGGCGAACCAGAGCAGCACGGCGATCGTGGTCAGCGCGCCCACGTCCTGCCCGGCGAGGAAGCCGGCTAGGTAGCCGAGCACGAAGGTCGCCGCGATGCCGATCAGCAGCGGGGTGGTGAGGTGGATCCAGTGCCGCTTCCACTCGCCCCGGTAGCGCTCGGTCGGGAAGAGGTAGCGCGCCACCAGCGAGCTGGGCTCGTCCTCCAGCGGAAGCACCCGGCGTGGCGCCATGCCGGCGGCGTCGGCCCGCAGGCCGATCAGCTCGTCCTCGGAGATCTGCGGCGGCTGGTAACCGGCTTCGGGGTCACGGACCCAGGCCCGGCCGGACCGCCCCTCGCCGGCGTACGCCGGGCCGTCGCCGAAGCCGACGTCGTCGGAGAGGGAGGGGCCGTCGGAGAGGCCCGGACCGGTGCCGTAGCCCGGCCCGTCGTCCGGGCCGACCCGGGGGATCGGCTCCGTGTCTCGGTCCCGGCGCTCCCGATCGGGGTCGTCGGGGTCGAAGGGTGGACCGGAGGGGCTTCCCATCGGCGGCTAGGCGACGAGACTGGTGAAGAAGTCGCCGAATCCCTGGGCGATGTCCATGATCCCTCCGCCCAGCGACTTGAACACGTCCGCCGCAGAATTTGGCCGATAGGCGACGAAGAAGATCAAGAATGCGATTCCGGCCCAGGTGAGGACCTTCTTGACCATGGCGGGCCATCCTCTCGCGCGGCGCCGGGTCCCATTACCGCAGCGGCACCCAGAGTATCAGTGTGGTGTCGTACAGTGAATATCTGCGTCCGTTCTCCGACAATCCGGGAGACTTGTCAAGCCCTGGGGGCCGGTCAAGCCTTCCCGTGCAGATACGGAGACGGTGCGCCGTACACGAGCTCGGGTGGAGTCCACTCGGTCAGGTCGTGCAGCACGACCTCTTCCGCGAGCAGATGACCCGCACTCGCCGGCCAGGCTATCGCATGGAGCCACAATCCCCGAGCCTCGCCGGCGTACGCGCTTCGATCCGTCGGCGAGTTCACGAGCCACAGTGGAGTGGGATGGCCGGCCACCCTGATCCTGGCCTGCCCGACGTGCTCCGGATGCCCCGGCCCGGGACCGGTCAGCGCCTCCGCGAGCTCCGGCCCCGGATCCGGGCCGGCCAGCCCGGCGAACCGGGTGCCCAGGCCGACGCCCGGCTCCTCGGCCACGAAGACCAGGTCGGCGGGACCACCGCCGAGCGGCTCGGGCCCGGCGCAGGCGACGGCGGTGGCGCGCACCCCGGTGCGGTCGTCCCCGGCGTACGCCACGCCGGTGACCGTCCAGCCCGTCGGGAGCGGCCACGGGCACCACAGTGGCGTCGCCGGGTGGTGCGGCGGCTCGGCGGCGGCGGCGATCCGTTCGACCACGCTGGCCACGATCTCGGCTCCGATGTGCTCGGGCACATGCAGCGGGGCAACCGGTCCGCAGGCCAGGCAGCGCGACTCGGTGTGCATCAGGTCCGGCGCCCGCACCGGTCCCCCACATCTCGGGCAACTCACCGCGACACTCACCGTCCTACCGTCGCCCTGTCGTGCCGCCCCGTCAAGCGGCGCGCCGGATCCGGTGCCGCTGCGGGGTGTCGTGGACGGGCGGCCGGGGGGGGTCAGCCGGGCGGCGGCCCGGCGTGCGCGCGGATCCAGGCGTGCATCGCGATGCCGCTGGCCACACCGGCGTTGATCGACCGGGTGGAGCCGTACTGGGCGATGGAGAAGAGCTGGTCGCAGGCGGCGCGCGCCGGCTCGGAGAGGCCGGGGCCCTCCTGCCCGAACAGCAGCACGCAGCGCCGGGGCAGGGTCGTGCTCTCCAGCGGCCGGGAGCCGGGCAGGTTGTCGATGCCGACGACCGGCAGCTCCCGTCCGGCCGCCCAGGCGACGAACTGCTCGATCGTCTCGTGGTGCCGGACGTGCTGGTAGCGGTCGGTCACCATCGCGCCGCGCCGGTTCCACCGCCGCCGGCCGACGACGTGCACCTCCGCGGCGAGGAACGCGTTGGCGTTGCGGACGACCGTGCCGATGTTGAAGTCGTGCTGCCAGTTCTCGATCGCCACGTGGAAGTCGTGCCGGCGCCGGTCCAGGTCGGCCACCACCGCCTCGCGCCGCCAGTAGCGGTAGCGGTCCACCACGTTGCGCCGGTCGCCCTCGGCGAGCAGTTGGGGGTCGTAGCGCGGGTCGTCCGGCGGGTCCCCCGGCCAGGGTCCCACGCCGACGTCGAGCTGGTCTCCGGTCACGGTCACGCAGGGTACGGCCCGGGCGCCCCGCCTCCGCCGCGGCCCCGCCGACCGCGGCGGGTCAGCGCAGCCCCAGCGCGCCGCCGAGCCGGTCGAGGAAGCGACGGTCGGCGGGGGGCGGCGGCACCGCCCGGGGGCCGGTCGCGGCAGCGGCACGGACCCGGGCCGCGATCGACTGGAGCCACTGCCGGTACGCGGCCGAGTCGGCGGGGTCGGCTCGCCGCCCCAGCACGCGCGTCGCGGCCCGGCAGGCGGCGAGCAGGTCCACCACGTCGGCGAGGCGCTCGACGACGTCGGTCGCGCCGTCGTGGCGGGCGTAGATGGCGGCGACCACCGCGCGTACGAGATCGCTGTCGAAGGCCCGGCCGGCCGCGACCGCGTCCAGGCCGGCGACCCCGGCGGCGACACCCTGGCGGGGCCGCCCGGGGCCGGGCGCGGCGGCGGCCACGATCACACGGCCGGGCAGGGTGGTGAGCAGATCCCACTCGGCGGCGGAGTAGACGGCGGTGGTCAGCGGTGCGGCGCGGCGGCCGGCAGAGGAGGGCTCTCCGGCGACGGAGTGGCTCATGGGAACCTCCGGCGCCAGCATATGCCCCGGATCGGGAAAAGGGCCCCTACCACCCGGAACCCGGACGAGAAGGGCCCGTCGCTCAGCGCGGTTCGGGGAAGCTGGGCCGCTCCGGGTCGACGCCCTCGGGGACCATGGTCGCCGCGTACTCCTTCTTCGGGACCATCACCCGGCGGCGGAACACGCACACCATGGTGCCGTCCTGGTTGTAGCCCCGGGTCTCGACGGAGACCACGCCCCGGTCGGGCTTGGAGGCGGACTCGCGCTTGTCCAGCACGGTGGTCTCGCCGTAGATCGTGTCCCCGTGGAAGGTCGGCGCCACGTGCCGCAGCGACTCGACCTCCAGGTTCGCGATCGCTTTGCCGCTGACGTCGGGGACCGACATGCCCAGCAGCAGCGAGTAGATGTAGTTGCCGACCACCACGTTCCGCTTGAACTGGCTCGCCGTGCCGGCGTAGTGCGCGTCTATGTGCAGCGGGTGGTGGTTCATGGTGAGCAGGCAGAAGAGGTGGTCGTCGTACTCGGTGACCGTCTTGCCGGGCCAGTGCCGGTAGACCGCGCCGACCTCGAACTCCTCGTAGTAGCGGCCGAACTGCATCCTTGTCCCCTTCGACGGGCGGCGACGGAGTTCGGCACAGCATGCCTTATGCGGTGTTAAGGCGAGGCGCGGGGCGCGAGGCGGGTGGATATGTCACAACACCGCGACCGGAGGGAGACGCAATGAGCGGCGGGGCCCTCCCCGGCACCCGCCGCCCACGCTCTGATGGGGAAGATTCTGCCCCACGGCGAGGCGGATCGAACAGAGACCGAGGTCACATTTATCTTTTTGTAACAATACTCTGCGTAACCGGGCGAGAGGGCTTCGGCGATCTCCGCACACCAGATAGTCGCTTGTCAAGCGCTTGATTGCGCAATTGCGGTGGCCAACCGGGCGGATCTTCCTGGAAACGCTCCCATCACGTCAGGTCACGCAAATGCGTCGTGCACTTGCGTGCCGCAACGGCCCGGGGCATCAGCCTTCATCGATGATCGGGACGCGCGTTCAGCGGCGTGACGAGCACGTTTCCGCCGAGCCGGAGCGGGAATTCCACGCGGTACGCCCTGGTTCCCCTAGACGTAGCTATTCCGCGCCGATCGGAGACTTTCATGGCAACCGTAGAGCTGACCACGGCAAACTTCGACGAGGTGACCGGCAGCGAGGGCATCGTGCTCGTCGACTTCTGGGCCGAGTGGTGCGGCCCGTGCAAGCGGTTCGCCCCGGTCTACGAGCGCTCCTCCGAGAAGCACTCCGACATCGTGTTCGGCAAGGTCGACACCGAGGCGCAGCAGGAGCTGGGCGCCAAGTTCGACATCCGGTCGATCCCCACCATCATGGCGATCCGCGACGGCGTCATCGTCTTCGCCCAGCCCGGCGCCCTCCCCGAGTCCGCCCTGGAGAACCTGATCGAGCAGGTCCAGGCCCTCGACATGGAGGACGTCCGCAAGAAGCTGGCCGAGCACAACCACTGAGCCGGCGCGCTCCACGACGGCCGGGCCCTGGTGGGCCCGGCCGTCGCGCGTGCACGCCCCCTGGCCCGCCGGGCAGCCGGGAGTGGCCGTCGGAGGGAGCCGGAACGGGCGGTACACCCCGTATCGTCACGACGCGATGGAAACGTTGACCACCCGCGGTCGCGCCACCCGGCTCGCCGCCACCGCCCTCGGCCTGGCCCTCCTGCTGGCCGGCACCGTCCGGGGCACCGACGACCACTTCCCGTTCGGCCCGTTCCGGATGTACTCGACCTCCAACCCGCCGAACTCCCCCGCCCCGGACACCCGGGTCGAGGGCGTCGACAGCACCGGAGCCGTCGTCGACCTGGGCGAGGGCGCCACCGGCATCCGCCGGGCCGAGATCGAGGGCCAGCAGGGCCGTTACGCCGCCGACCCCGCGCTGCTCTCCGAGGTCGCCGACGCGTACACCGAACGGCACCCGGGCGCGGCGGAGCTGGTCGAGGTCCGCATCGTCGTCCGCTGGCACGGCATCCGCGACGGGCGCCCCACCGGGCGCTGGAGCGACGAGACCGTCGTCGCCTGGCGGGCGGACCGGTGAGCCGCTGGTTGACCGAGCCCGTGCCGCGCGGCCGGGTGGCCGCCCTCCGAACGTTGATCTACCTCTTCGTCGCCGCCGACCTGGTCGTCTTCACGCCGTGGGTACGCACCCGGGTGGCGGTACCCGGCGAGCTCTACCAGCCGCTGCTCGTCGGCCGGGTGCTGCCGCTGCCCACGCCGACCCCCGCGCTGGTCGCCGTCATCTTCTGGGCCCTGCTGCTGCTCGCGCTGCTCGCCGCGACGGGCCGGGCGCCCCGCCTGCTCGGCTGGGCGGTCTTCGCGCTCTACTTCGAGTGGATGATAGTCGCGATGAGCTACGGCAAGGTCGACCACGACCGGTTCGGCCTGCTCGTCGCGCTGGCCGTGCTGCCCACCGCCGGGCGGGCCCGGCACGGCGACGCCACCCGCACCGAGGCGGGCGGCTGGGCCCTGCGGGTCACCCAGATCGCGGTCATCTGCACGTACTTCCTGGCCGCCTGGGCCAAGCTGCGCTTCGGCGGGCTCGACTGGCTGACCGGCTCGGTGCTGGCCCGGGCGATCCTCCGGCGTGGCACCGAGTTGGCCGACCTGATCGCCTCGGTGCCGTACCTGCTGATCGCCGCGCAGTTCGGCATCGTCGCCTTCGAGCTTTTCAGCCCGGTGGTCTTCCTGCTCAGGGAACGCTGGCGGCTGGCCACGGTGGGCTTCTTCTACTCGTTCCACCTGGTGACGGTCGCGACCATCACGATCTCGTTCGCCCCGCACCTGGCCGCGATGACCAGCTTCCTGCCGCTGGAGCGCGTCCGCCCGGTGGTCTGGGCACGCCGGCTGCTGGCGCGCCGCGGGCGGGGCGGCGGCCGGTCCGCCGGCGCGGCGCCGGCCCTCGCCGGTCAGGCGTCGGCGGCCGGGCGGCCGGACGGCCCGTAGAGGCGCTCCCGGGCCTCCTGGGGCAGCGCGCACGCGGCCGTGCCGCCGGGCAGCCGGTGCCGGTTGCGGGCCACCCAGCGGTACGCGGGCCAGGCCGCGGCGCGCACCGGCGGGAGCCCGAGGACGGCACCCGCGGCCCGCCAGAGCGGGGTGCTGTCACCGAGGAGCCGGGCGATCGCGTCCGGGCCGGCGGCCCGGGAACCGTCGGCGCCGACCCACTGCACCGCCTCCTCGCACGCGGCCTCGCTCAGCCCGAGCGCGTCGAGGTCGGCGAACTGCCACGGCACCACCCGGACGCCGGTCGGGACGCGCCGGTCGATGAACTCGGCGCACCGGGTGCAGAACGCGCAGTCCCCGTCGTAGACGAACGTCGACCTCTCCATGCCTCCATCCTCCACGCCGCCGCCCACCGCCGGGAGACGAGGTGGGCGGGAACACGGCGGGTCCCCTTGCGCGTCACTCGTACGCATGTTCGAATGGTGGCCATGCGCTGGGAGAACCTCGCCGCTCCCCCGGACGAGGGGATTCCCGGGCGGGCAGCGCCAGCGACGCCACCCCTGCCGCTGGCGCTGCCCGGCGCGGTCGCCCGCACCTTCGACACGCCGGGCTTCGCCGGCATGACGTTCTACGAGATCCAGGCCAAGTCGATCATCAACCGGGTGCCCGGCGCCTCGCGCGTGCCGTTCGAGTGGACGATCAACCCGTACCGGGGTTGCTCCCATGCCTGCCGCTACTGCTTCGCGAGAAATTCTCACACCTATCTGGATCTCGACGCCGGGGCGGACTTCGACCGGAAGGTGATCGTCAAGGTCAACGCGGGTGAGCTGGTCCGGCGGGAGCTGGCCGCGCCGCGCTGGCGGGGCGCGCCCGTCGCGATGGGCACCAACGTCGACTGCTACCAGCGCGCCGAGGGGCGCTACGAGCTCATGCCGCAGATCATCGCGGCGCTGCGCGACTTCGCCAACCCGTTCTCGATCCTCACCAAGGGCACCCTGATCCTGCGGGACCTGCCGCTGCTACGCCAGGCCGCCGAGGTCACCCGGGTCGGTCTCTCCTTCTCGGTGGGCTTCGTCGACGAGCGGCTCTGGCGGGCGGTCGAGCCGGGCACCCCCAGCCCGAGGCGGCGGCTCGACGCGGTGCGGGCGCTGACCGACGCCGGCTTCGAGGTCGGGGTGCTGATGGCGCCGATCCTGCCCGGGCTCAGCGACGACGAGGGCTCGATCGACGACACCGTGGCGGCGATCGCCGCCGCCGGGGCGGCCAGCGTCACCCCGCTGGCACTGCACCTGCGGCCCGGGGCCCGGGAGTGGTACGCACGCTGGGTCGGCCGCGGGTTTCCGCACCTGGTCCCCCGCTACCGCGAGCTCTACCGCTCCGGCGCCTACGCCCCGCAGTCCTACCAGCGGGAGCTGACGGCGAGGGTGCGGATCGCGGCCCGCCGGCACGGGCTGCACCGGGGCGAGCGCGGCGACGACCGCCGGCCGGAGCCTCCGCCCGCCCCGCCGGCCGCCGAGCAGCTCAGTCTGCTCTAGACGGTCCGGTTGCCGCCGTGGCCCTGCGGGCCGCGCCGCGCGCTCCCCGGCGGGAGCCGGGCGTCGGGGTTAGAGTCGGCGGGTGCGTTCCGCCCAGCAGATCCTCGCCGACTCCGCCGTGATCGCCGTCGTGGGCGCGTCCCGCGACCCGCGCAAGGCCGCGCACAGCGTGCCGGCACAGATGCAGCGGTACGGCTGGCGGATCATCCCGGTCAACCCGACGGCCGACGAACTCTTCGGCGAGCGGGTCTACCGGTCGCTGGCCGACATCCCGCACCCGGTCGATCTCGTCGACGTCTTCCGTCCGGCGCACGACGCGGTCGACGTGGTGCGCGAGGCGGTGGCGATCGGCGCGCCGGCGGTCTGGTTGCAGCTCGGCATCGTCTCGGCCGAGGCGCGGCGGATCGCCACGGAGGCGGGCATCGACTACGTCGAGGACCGCTGCCTGATCGTCGAGCGCGCCGCCGCCGGCCTGACCCGCCTGGGCTGAGCGGGCGCACGGGTAGCGGACGCAGGGCGGGCCGCGCGGTGGGGGTCGGCCCCGGGCCGCGCCGTCGGGCTGATGTCGCGGACGATTCACGCCCGCAGCGTCCGTCGACGTCGTGGACGACTCAGCCCGACAGGCGCCGGCGCGGCGTACTCCTCAGAGCTTGTACTCCTTGAGCAGCCCCCGGGAGATGATGGTCTTCTGGATCTCGGAGGTGCCCTCGCCGATGAGCAGGAACGGGGCCTCCCGCATCAGCCGCTCGATCTCGTACTCCTTGGAGTAGCCGTAGCCGCCGTGGATGCGGAACGACTCCTGGACGACCTCGGCGCAGTATTCCGACGCGAGCAGCTTGGCCATGCCGGCCTCGACGTCGTTGCGCTGGCCGGCGTCCTTGAGCCGGGCGGCGTTGACCATGAGCGCGTGGGCCGCCTCGATCTTGGTGCCCATCTCGGCGAGCTTGAAGGCGACGGCCTGGTGCTTCGCGAGCGGCTGGCCGAAGGTGCGGCGCTGCTGGGCGTACGCGACGGCGAGTTCGAAGGCGCGCAGGGAGATACCGCAGGCGCGGGCGGCCACGTTGACCCGGCCGACCTCGATGCCGTCCATCATCTGGTAGAAGCCGCGGCCGACCTTCTCCGCGCCGCCGAGGACGGCCGACTCGGGGACGGTCACGCCGTCGAGCACCATCTCGGTGGTCTCGACGCCCTTGTAGCCCATCTTGTCGATCTTGCCGGGGATGGTCAGACCGGGCGCGGTCTCGCCGAAGCCGGGCTCCTTCTCCAGCAGGAAGGTGCTCATGTTGCCGTAGACGGAGTCCGCGCCGGTGTCGGTCCTGACCAGGGTGGCCACCACCGAGGAGTAGGCCCCGTTGGTCAGCCACATCTTCTGGCCGTTGATGACGTACCGGTCGCCGTCGCGCACGGCCTTCGACTTGATCGCGGAGACGTCGGAGCCGCACTCCGGCTCGGACATCGAGAAGGCGCCGCGCACCTCGCCGGTCGCCATCTTCGGCAGCAGCCTTGCCTTCTGCTCGGCGGAGCCGTGCTGGGAGATCAGGTACGCGACGATGAAGTGGGTGTTGACGATCCCGGAGATCGACATCCAGCCCCGGGACAGTTCCTCGACGACCAGGGCGTAGGTCAGCAGGGACTCGCCGAGCCCGCCGTACTCCTCGTCGACGGTGAGGCCGAAGAGCCCCATCTCGCGCATGCCGTCGACGATGCCGCTCGGGTACTCGTCGGCGTGCTCCAGCCGCTGCGCGTGCGGGATGATCTCCCTGTCGGCGAACTCCCGGACGGTCTCCAGGATCGACCGCTGCACATCGGTCAGGCCGGGCGTCTGAGCGAGTCGGGCCATCTCAACCTCCGGGTGGTCGGCGCCTTACTCATCGGTAACTGAACGCTCGGTCAGTATCTGCCGCGCGCCGGTCGCGGCCAAGGTGACCAGTCCACACAACCGCTGTGAAAAGGTTCACCGCTGCGGGTAGCGTCCGGCAGGAGGGACGCGATCCGTCACCGGCAGGAGGAGACCGTGACCCAGCCACCGCCGCCGGGCCCGCCCGATCCGGACCGTCCGCTCTCGCCCTGGGAGCCCCCGCCGGAACACGGCCCGTCGAGGCCGGAGCCGTTCCCGTACGGGCAGCCCGGCGAGCCGCCGCCCGGGCAGCAGTGGGGGCACCAGCCCCCGTACACCCCGCAGGTGCCCTACGGGCAGTACGGCCCGCCGTCCGGTCACCGGCCCGCCGGCGGGACCAACGTGCTGGCCATCCTCTCGCTGGTCTTCGCGTTCGTCTTCTCCCCGGCCGGCATCGTCCTCGGGCACCTGGCCAAGCGGCAGATCCGCACCACCGGCGAGGAGGGCGACCAGCTCGCGACGTGGGGGCTCGTCCTCGGCTACGCGATCACCGGGCTCGGCGTGCTGGCCTGCTGCGGCTGGATCGCTCTGATCGCCGTCGCCGGCAACAACGGCCCCAACTACTGAGCGGCCGGAGTCAGCGGAACTGGGCCTCCCGAACGCTGTTGCCACCGTCGACCACCAGCATCTGCCCCGTGATGTACGAGGCGGCCGGCGAGCAGAGGAAGGTGATTGCTGCGGCCACCTCGTCCGGCGTGCCGGGGCGGCCGACCGGGGTGCCCAGGCCCTGCCTGATCTCCGCGACCGTGGAGGCCGCGGTGTGGATGGTGCCGGGCGCCACCGCGTTGACGGTCACCCCGTCGGCGATCATCTCCATCGCCAGCGCCCGGGTCAGCCCGACCACGCCCGCCTTCGCCGCCGCGTAGGCCGCCTCCGTCGGCAGGGCGTTGACGGGCCCGGCGGTGGCCGACAGGTTGACGATGCGGCCCCAGCCCCGCTCGGCCATGCCGCCGATGAAGGCCCGGCTGCACAGGAACGCGGTGGTCAGGTTCCGGTCGATCTCGCCGTGCCACTCGTCGTAGCTGAGCTGGGCGACCGGGCGAAGCACCTCGGGGCTGGCCCGGCTCGCCAGCCCCGCGTTGTTGACCAGCACCTCCACGTCGCCGAGCTGCTCGGCGACGGCGTCGGCGAGCGCGCCCACCTCCGCCTCGTCGGTGAGGTCGGCGACGAACCCGGTCACGCCCAGCTCGCCGGCCCGCTCGTGGATGCGCCGGGTGGTGGAGACGATGGCCACCCGGGCGCCGAGGTCGGCCAGCCGCCGGGCCGTCGCGTACCCGATGCCGTCCGGGCTGCCCGCGCCGGTGACCAGGGCGACCTTCCCGTCGAGGCGCATGGTCACCGGGTCCGGCAGCGGCGCCGGCTCGTCGGTGCCGGCGCCGCCCGCCGGGGCGGCGGCGCGGCTGCGCCGGGCCTGGCCCGGGCGGCTCACGTCCCGTCTCGGTCGGCTGCCGGAGCGGTCCGCGGCTCGCGCGTCAATCACCATGCCAGGATCCTGCCCGCTTCCCGGGGCCCGGGCAACGCGGCACACCCGGTGACGAGGCCCCCGGGTTTCGCCGGGGCTGGCTACCCTGACGGGCGCACCCCGGACCAGACGGAGCTGACGAATGACATACCCCCCGCCCTCCGGCGGCTGGAACGACCCGGCGTGGTCGGGCCAGCAGTCGAGCCCACCCGCCGACCCCGCCCTCCCGGTGAGCGGTCAGCCCATCCCCGGCCAACCCGCCGGCGTCGACCCGTACGCGCCGGAGGACCCGTACGCGGGCGGCGACCCGTACGCCGGGATGAAGCAGCACCCCGGGCAGCCCGCCGCCTACCCGCCGGTCGCCCACCCGGGCTACGGCTACGCCCCGTCGGCGAGGACCAACGGCCTCGCCATCGCCGCGCTCGTGCTCTCCCTGATCGGCTTCACGTCCTGCATCACCGGGCCGATCGGCGCGATCCTCGGCCACGTCGCGCAGAAACAGATCCGGCAGACCGGCGAGGGCGGCGAGGGCCTGGCGAAGGCCGCCATCATCGTCGGCTGGGTCGTCACCGGCCTGCTCGTGCTGTTGATCCTCTTCTACGTGGCGATCTTCGTCTTCGCGATCACCCAGTCCGGCTCGGGCAGCACCACCTACTGACGCCGCCGTGCCGCCCCGGCGGACCGGGGCGGCACGGGTCGTCGGCGTCGGGCTACCCGGCGGGCGGGGTGAAGGACGACGTGCGGGTCATGCCGGCCGCCCGCCCCTTCGCCGCGATCACCAGCGCCATCTTGCGGGACGCCTCGTCGATCATCTCGTCGCCGAGCATCACCGCGCCGAGCCGGCCGCCCGCCTCGGACGTGTAGTGCTCGTACGCGTCGAGGATCAGCTCGGCGTGGTCGTAGTCGGCCTGGGCCGGCGAGTAGACCTCGTTCGCGGCGTCGATCTGGCCCGGGTGCAGCACCCACTTGCCGTCGAAGCCGAGCGCCGCCGAGCGCCCGGCCACCTCGCGGAACGCGTCCACGTCGCGGATCTGCAGGAACGGGCCGTCGATGGCCTGCTTGTCGTGCATCCGGGCGGCCATCAGGATGCGCATCAGGATGTAGTGGTAGGGATCGCCCGGGTAGTCCGGGATGAGCGCCCCGACCACCAGCGACCTCATGTTGATCGACGCCATGAAGTCGGCCGGCCCGAAGATGATGGTCTCGACCCGGGGCGAGGCCGCCGCGATGGCGTCCACGTTGACCAGCCCGGCCGCGTTCTCGATCTGCGCCTCGATGCCGATCCGGCCGACCTCCAGGCCGAGCGTCTTCTCCAGCTGGGTCAGCGTCATGTCGAGCCACTGCACCTGGGCCGCGTTCTGCACCTTCGGCAGCATGACGCAGTCGAGGTTGGGGCCGGCGCCCTCCACGATGTCGATGACGTCCCGGTAGGTCCAGGGCGTCGTCAGGTCGTTGACCCGGACCACCCGGGTCTTGCCCGACCAGTCGCCCTCGTTGAGCGCCGCGACGATGTTCTTCCGGGCGTCGGGCTTCGCCAGCGGGGCGACGGCGTCCTCCAGGTCGAGGAATACCTGGTCGGCCGGGAGGCCCTGGGCCTTGCCGAGCATCTTGACGCTGGAGCCCGGTACCGCGAGGCAGGACCGGCGGGGGCGACCGACAGCGGCCATGGATGCGCTCCTTCCAGCGTGCGGCGCGCACGCCGACGTCAGCTGACGAGAATGCGAGGGCTCGACGATCCCAAGGGTCTTTGTGACGCCACGGTAACCTCGTGCCGTGACCGGGGTGAATGGACCTGTGGAAGATCTCACTGGACGCCGACTCGTGGTGGTGACGGGGGCCAGTTCGGGCATCGGCCTGGCGGCCGCCGTCGACCTGGCGCGCCGCGGTGACCAGGTGGTACTGGTCGGCCGGGACCCGGCGCGGCTCCAGGCCGCGGCCGAACAGGTCCGGGAGGCGTCCGGCGAACGGCCTGAGCTGTTCCGCGCCGACTTCGCGGTGCTCGACGACGTGCGCCGGCTGGCCGGCAAGCTGCGCGAGGCGTACGACCGCATCGACGTGCTCGCCAACAACGCCGGGGCGATCGTGCTCCAGCCGCTCACCACGGTCGACGGCTTCGAACTGTCGATCCAGGCCAACCACCTCGCCCCGTTCCTGCTCAGCAACCTGCTGAAGGACCGGATCGGCCGGATGGTGGTGACCGCCTCCGGGGCGCACCGCAGCGGCGTGCTCGACCCGGCCGACCTGAACGCCGCGCTGCGCCGCTACCGGCCCATCCAGGCGTACGGCACCAGCAAGCAGGCGAACATCCTGTTCGCCGCCGAGGCGGCCCGCCGCTGGCCGGAGATCCCCGCGTACTCCTTCCACCCCGGGGTGGTCCGCAGCCGGTTCGGCAACGACAGCCGGCTGGTCGCGCTGGGCATGCGGTTCCTGCCGTTCCGCAGTCCGGAGAAGGGCGCCGAGACGCTGGTCTGGCTGGCCAACCAGGACCCGGCGCGGCTGGTGACGGGCGGCTACTACGCCGACCGCCGACCGCGCCGGCCACTGCGCAAGGCCGCCGACCCGCAGCTCGCCGCCCGGCTCTGGACGGCCAGCGCCGACGCGGTCGGCGTCGCCGGATAGCGGTGTCGCCGGTGGCCGGGGCGCTGCGATACTCCGCCCCATGACGACCACGGGGAACGACGGCGGCGCCACCCTGCGCGTGCTCGGCAGGGACGAGGAGCTCCAGGCCCGGCTCGACGCCGAGCTGACCACCTTCAACAACCGGGCCACCGGCGCGACGGACGAGGCCGTCCTCTCCGTCCGGGTCGACGACGCCGACGGCGAGCTGGTGGCCGGCCTGACCGGATGGACCTGGGGCGGCTGCGCCGGGATCAACATGGTCTGGGTGCGCGAGGAGCGCCGCGCCGAGGGCTGGGGCGGCCGGCTGCTGCGCGCCGCCGAGGAGGAGGCCCGGCGGCGCGGCTGCACGGAGATCTCGGTCTCCTCACTGTCGTTCCAGGCGCCGGGGTTCTACCGCCGGCACGGCTACCTCGACACCGGGCACCGGGAGGGCATCCCCGGCGGCCACGTCGACCACCACTTCTTCAAGTCGCTGGTCACCGACCCGGCCGCCGCCGTACGCCTGGTGGCGCTGGTGGAGCTGGCCGCGCACGCGGTCGAGGCCGGCCGACGGTACGAGGACACGGTGCTCGGCCTGCTCCGCCGGCACGGCGGGCGGCTGGAGCGCCGGCAGCGCACCGGCGACGGGCGGACGGAGGTGCACCTGATCCGTTTCGACACCCGCGACGGCTACGCCGGCTTCCTGGCCGACCCGCAGCGGGCGGCGCTGCGGGACGAGCTGGGCGACGCCGCCCCGACCGCCCGGGTGCTGGAGGTGCACGAGGTGACCGCGGACGGCAGGTAGCGGCGGACGGCCCGGTCGGAGCGGCCGGCCGCGCGCCTCAGTCGCCCGGCGGGGCGGCGTCGGCGGGGACGGCGGTGGAGAGCGGCCGGGCCCGGCGGGCGCCGCCGAGCACCACCACCGCGACGCCGGAGAGCAGCAGCGCCAGCCCGAGCAGCGCGGTCACCCCGGGCAGCTGCCCCAGCCAGGCCCAACCGATCAGGGCCGCGCCCGGGGCCTCCAGCAGGGCCAGCACGCTGACCGTGGTCGCCGAGACCTTCTTCAAAGCGAAGTTGAACATCGAGTGCCCGAGCAGTTGGGCGCCGGCGACCAGGGCCAGCACCACGAGCCAGGTGTCGGTGTCGAACCCGGTCAGCGGCACCCGGCCGACCAGGCAGACCACGAGCAGCAGCAGCGCGCAGACCCCGTAGCAGATGGTGGTGTAGGTGGTGGTACTGATCGTCGTGCGGGCCCGCTCACCCAGCGCGGTGTAGACCGCCGCGAACATGCCCCCGGCCACCGCCAGCAGGTCGCCGGCCACGGCCCGGCCGGAGACGGCGAAGTCGGCCCCGGTCGCCACGCCGGCACCCGCGACCGCCACCGCGATGCCGACCCACACGGCGCCCGGCAGCCGGCGGCCCTGGGCCCGGGCGATCAGCCCCTGCCAGACCGGTTGGGTGGCGCAGAGCGCGGTCGCCGCCGCGACCGAGGTGAGCTTGGCGCTCGGCATCCAGGTGGCGAAGTGCGCGGCGAGCGCCACCCCCGACAGCACGCAGTAGACCCCCTCCCGGCGGCCCGCGCCGACCCGCAGCGAGCGGAACTCGGCGCGTCGCCGGGTCGCCGAGAACGGGCCGAGCACGGCGACCGAGAGCAGGTTGCGCCAGAACGCGACGGCCAGCGCCGGCGCCGCCGCGAAGGCCACCAGCGGCGCGGAGGACGAGACGGCGACGACGGCCAGCACGAGCGCCCCGGTGGTCACCGGGTCGAACGGGCGGCGCGGTACGGGGGACACGGGGAGCAATCCTCACACGGGCACGGCCACCACGTAACGTCAGCACTCCGTTACGATCATGCTTGTCCGCGCCGGCGATTCCCCTACCGCCCGGAGGCGCTCCCCCATGCCCACGTACCAGGCGGTGCTGTTCGACTTCTTCGGCACGTTGAGCCGTTCCGTCCAGCGGGGCGCGGCCCACCGGTCGACCGCCGAGCTGCTCGGATGTCCGCCGAGCACGCTCGTCGACGTGCTCGACCGCACCTTCTACGAACGCGCCTGCGGGCGGCTCGGCAACGCCGAGGCGACCCTGCGCTGGGTCTGCGAGCAGGCCGGCGTACGCCCCTCGGACGACGCGGTCCGCTCGGCGGTCGCCTCCCGCCACCGGGCCATCCGCGCCGACACCCGGCTGCGTGAGGAGGCGGTGCCCACGCTGGCCGCGCTGCGCCGCCTCGGCCTGCGCACCGGGGTGATCAGCGACTGCACGCACGAGCTGCCCGCGTTCCTGCCGCAGTTGCCGATCGACCCGCTGCTCGACGTGCGGGTCTTCTCCGTGCAGGTGGGCAGCTGCAAGCCGGACCCGGCGCTCTACCAGGCGGCGTGCCGGCGGCTCGACCTGGCCCCGGCGGACTGCCTCTACGTCGGCGACGGCGGCAGCCAGGAACTGACCGGGGCGGAGCGGGCCGGGATGACCGCCGTACGGCTGGCCGCGCCGGACCTGGCCGGGCACATGGTGTTCAACGCCGACGCCGGCTGGATCGGGCCGGTGCTGCGCTCGCTGGACGAGGTGGTCGACCTGGTGCGGGCGGCGGCGGTGCCGGCGGGCCCGCAACTGCCGGCCGCCTGCGGCTCCCGCTGACCCCGGCCCGCCTCAGCGGCGACGGACCCGGTGCAGCCGGAACGGCTTCCGGGTCGCCCGGGCCGCCGGCGTCTCGCGTGGCACCTCGGCCAGCGAGTCCGCGGGCAGCGCGGCACCGGCGACGGGCTCACCGGCCGGGGCCAGCCGGTTGATCGCGCAGCCGTCGGCCGCCCAGCGTTCGACGAGTTCGGCGGCGGAGCCGGACGCGTTCAGCCGCTTCGCGGCCACCAACGGCGCGGTCGTCTCCCAGTGCTCGGTCCCCGGTGCCAGGCGGCTCACCCGGGCCGGCCAGGAGACGATCCGCCCGCCGTGGTCGCCGCGCAAGGTGACCTGGGCGTCGGTGGCGTCGGCGAGGCCGGGTGCGGACTGCTCCCCCGGGCCGCTGACCACGAAGAGCGCCCCCTCCAGCGGTACGCACCACAGCCCGAGCGCCGGGCCGCCGGGCACGCTCACCCAGGCCACCGCCGCCTTCTTCATCGCCTCGTCGACCAGCGGCGTGCTGGTCCGGTCCGCGTCGGTCACCCCGGCATCCTCCCGCACCCGGGCCGGTTCCGTCAGCGCCGCCCGCCCACCGGCCGGTCCCGGTCCCCTCGGCGGGTCAGCCGACGAACGGGGGGACCGTGATCTCGCCCCGGGCGACCGGCATCACCTGGCCGGTCACGGTGGCGCCCACCGCCTGGCCGCCGGCGGCCGTCACCGTGCAGGCCAGCAGCGACGGACGGCCGATCTCGACGCCCTGGTGCACGGTGTACCGCGCGTGCCCGTCGCCCGGCAGCAGACCGCTGGCGACCAGCCACACCCCGAGCCCCAGGGCCGCCGAGCCGGTGGCCGGGTCCTCCGGGACGCCGAGCCCGGGGACGAAGACCCGGGCGTGCGCGGTTTGGACGGCGGCGTCCCAGGAGAAGACGCTGACGTGCTCGACGCCGTACCGCTCCGCCGCCGCCGCGTTGACCCGCGCCCGGGCCACCGCCTCCGGGCGGACCGGGAGGTAGGGGAACTCCAGCCCGCAGCCGGCCACCCGGGGGGCCGGGCCGACGTGGTCGTCCGCGCTGAGCCCGGCCATCTCCAGCAGCGGCTCCGGGTCGAGCTCGGGACCGAGGGTGGGGAGGCCGCCCGTGAGCGTCGCCCCGGTGGCGGTCACCTCGACGGGGAGCACGCCGGCCCCGCACTCCTGAGTGACCTGCCCCACATCGAACAGGCCCCGGCGGCGGGCGGTCACCGCCGCGCCGACGCTGGGATGGCCGGCGAAGGGCAGCTCCTCGACCGGGGTGAAGATGCGGGCCCGGTAGGTGGCGCCGGCCCGGGTGGGCGGGAGCACGAACACCGTCTCGGAGAGGTTGAACTCCAGCGCGAGCGCCTGCATCTGCTCGGTGGCCAGCCCTTCGGCGCCGAACACCACCGCCAGCGGGTTGCCGGCGAACGGGCGGTCGGTGAAGACGTCCACGATCTCGTAGGCCAGGGTCGACATGTTGTTAGACACTAGGCGCTTAGGCTGGTGCCCGTGAGCACGCCGACCCGGGTCTACCTCGCCCGGCTCGCCGGAGTCGCCGTCTTCGATCCCAACGGTGACCAGGTGGGCCGGGTCCGCGACGCCGTGGCCCGGCTGCGGCCGACGCAACGCCCGCCCGAGGTGATCGGGCTGGTCGCCGAGATGCCGATGCGGCGGCGGATCTTCCTGTCGCTGAACCGGATCACCTCCATCGACGCCGACGCGGTCGTGCTCGGCAGCGGCACGCTCAACCTGCGGCGCTTCGAGAAGCGTCCGAACGAGCTGCTCGTGCTCCAGGAACTGCTCGACCGGCGGGTGCAGGTCGACCCCGGCGCGCAGCCCGGCTCGGTGGTCGACGTGGCGATGGAGTGCAGCCGGGGCGGGGAGTGGTCGCTGGCCCGGGTCGCCGTACGCGAGCAGACCGGCCGGCTGACCCGTCGGGGGCACCTGCAACAGGTCGAGTGGGAGCGGGTACGCGGGCTGAGCGGGATCGCCGACAGCAGGGGCACCGCCAACCTGCTCGCGGTCCTGGAGGACATGCGCCCGGCCGACCTCGCCAACGCCCTGCAGGACCTCCCCGACGCCCGGCGCAACGAGGTCGCCGCCGCCCTCGACGACGAACGCCTGGCGGACGTGCTCAGCGAGCTGCCCGAGCACGACCAGGTGGAGATCCTGGCGGCGCTGGACCGGGAGCGGGCCGCCGACGTGCTGGAGGAGATGGACCCGGACGACGCGGCCGACCTGCTCAGCGAGCTGCCGCCGCCCGAGCAGGACGTGCTGCTCGACCTGATGCAGCCGGACGAGGCCGATCCGGTGCGTCAGCTGCTCAAGTACACGCCGGGCACGGCGGGCAGCGTGATGACCTCCGAGCCGGTCATCCTGCCCCCGGACGCCACGGTCGCCGAGGCGCTGGCCCGGATCCGGGAACCGCAGCTCTCGCCCGCGATCGCCGCGCAGGTCTTCGTGACCCGGGCGCCGATGACCACGCCCACCGGCCGCTACCTCGGCATGGTGCACTTCCAGCGGCTGCTGCGTGAGCCGCCGGCCGACCTGCTCGGCGGCATCGTGGTCAACGACATCGACCCGCTGCGGCCAACCACCCCGCTGCCGGAGATCACCCGCCGGATGGCCACGTACGACCTGGTCGCCATGCCGGTGATCGACCGCAGCAACCGGCTGGTCGGCGCGGTCACGGTCGACGACGTGCTCGACCACCTCCTGCCCCGCGACTGGCGGGACCGGGACGCCGCCGAGAGCCCGGCCACCGCCGGGCCGACCCTGGACGGCGTGGATGGCTGAGCAGCGGCGGGCGCAGCGGCTCGACCAGCCGCGCGAGCCCCGGGGCGTCAAGCTGCCCCGGTTCGACCCGGAGGCGTTCGGCCGGTGGTCCGAGGGGATCGCCCGGGGGATGGGCACCGCGAACTTCATCGTCTACATGACGATCGTCATCGCGCTGTGGTTCGCCTGGAACACCCTGGCCCCGGCGCCCCTGCGCTTCGACCCGTACACCTTCACGTTCCTGACCCTGGTGCTCTCCCTCCAGGCCAGCTACGCGGCCCCGCTGATCCTGCTGGCCCAGAACCGCCAGGCCGACCGGGACCGGGTCTCCCTGGAGGAGGACCGGCGGCGGGCGACCATGCAGAAGGCCGACACGGAGTACCTGACCCGGGAGATCGCCGCGCTGCGCAACGCGATGGGCGAGGTGGCCACCCGGGACTTCCTCCGCTCGGAACTGGCCCGGCTGGCCGAGGAGCTGGACGAGGCGGGCCGGCGCCGGCAGCGGCTGGAGCGCCGGCAGCAGGAGAAGATCCCGCAGCACGGCGACGGGCTGGAGGAGCCCCGCGACGAGCTGGACGGCGACCTCGCCCCCGACCGCCGGCCCGAGGGGCGCGAGTCGGGGGCCTGAGCGGCGGGGCCGGGGGCAGCGGGCCCGAGGTCCGGGTGGTCGGGCCGGCAGAGCGCTCGCCCCACGCCGCCGGGCGGCGGTCGGGCCACGCGGAACGTCCCGATTCGCGCCGTCCGCCGGTCGCCCCGACCGCGGCCATCGATTCGCTCACACCGGCCACCGCGGGCGGCGGTGGGTGTTCGCCTCCGACGTAGCATTGCGGGCATGTCAGCACCCGTCAGCACCGTCTCCGACGCGATCCAGGCCGCGCTGGCCACCGTCAACGACCCGGAGATCCGCCGGCCCATCACCGAACTGGGCATGGTCCGCTCCGCCGAGGTCGGCGACGACGGCGTCGTGCGGGTCGAGCTGCTGCTCACCGTCGCCGGCTGCCCGCTGAAGGACAAGCTGCGCGCCGACATCACGGCCGCGGTCGGCGCGGTGCCCGGGGTGACCGGCGTGGAGATCGAGTTCGGCGTGATGAGCCCCGAGCAGCGCCAAGAGCTCCAGTCGCGGCTGCGCGGCGGCAACGCCTCCCAGGAACCGGTCATTCCGTTCGCCCAGCCGGGCTCCCGGACCCGGGTCTACGCGGTCGCCAGCGGCAAGGGCGGCGTCGGCAAGTCCAGCGTGACGGTCAACCTGGCCGCGGCGCTGGCCGCCCGCGGGCTCTCCGTCGGCGTGGTCGACGCGGACATCTACGGCCACTCCGTGCCCCGGATGCTCGGCGCGGACGGCCGCCCGACCCGCGTCGAGGACATGATCATGCCGCCGCAGTCGCACGGCGTGAAGGTCATCTCGATCGGCATGTTCACCGCCGGCAACGCCGCCGTGGTGTGGCGCGGCCCGATGCTGCACCGGGCCCTGCAGCAGTTCCTCGCCGACGTCTACTGGGGCGAGCTGGACGTGCTCCTGCTCGACCTGCCCCCGGGCACCGGGGACGTGGCCATCTCCCTGGCCCAGTTGCTGCCCAACTCCGAGATCCTGATCGTCACGACCCCGCAGACCGCCGCAGCCGAGGTGGCGGAGCGGGCCGGCGCGATCGCGTTGCAGACCCACCAGCGCGTGGTCGGCGTCATCGAGAACATGTCCTGGCTGGAGCTGCCGGACGGCTCCCGCATGGAGGTCTTCGGCGCGGGCGGCGGTCAGGCGGTGGCCGAGTCGCTGACGAAGACCATCGGCGCGCAGGTGCCGCTGCTCGGGCAGATCCCGCTCGACACCCGCGTGCGCGAGGCCGGCGACGTCGGCACCCCGATCGTGCTGGCCGAGCCGGAGTCGCCGGCCGCGAAGGCCCTGGGCCAGGTCGCCGACCGGCTGGCCGTACGCCGGGAGTCGCTGCTCGGCAAGCCGCTGGGTCTCAAGCCCGCCGGCCGCTGACCGTACGCCGGCCACGGCCGGCGCCGACGCCACCCGCACGGGGGCGGCGTTCCCCCCGGGGAGCGTCGCCCCCGTCGCCGTCCCCAACGGGTACGGCGGGCGGGTCAGGTCGCGTCGTCGTAGCTGGCGCGCGGGGCGGGGGCCGGCGCGCTGCCGGTGGCGGTGGCGGGGCGGGCGCCACCCGAGCGCAGGTCGGCGGCGGAGGCCACGTCCTTCAGCTCGTTGTGCACGCCGGTGACGTCCGCGCGCAGGTTGTCGTAGACGCCCTGCAGCGGCTTCCGGATCGCCTGCTCGTCCTCCTCGGTGAGCAGGTGCTTGCGGATGAACGCCTTCGGGTGCAGGTCCTCCAGCTGGATGTCGGTGCCCAGCTCGCGGCTGAGGTCCGTGGTGGCGTTGCGGGCCATGTTGCGCAGGTTGCGCACCATCCGCAGGCCGTCGCTGATCACCACGGGCAGCCGGTCACCGAAGATCAGCAGCGCCAGGAGCAGCAGCGCGCCGATCTCCCACCAGTTCAGGTTCTCGAACACTGCGCGGGCCTCCTTCGGTCAGCAGCAAGACTACGCACGTCGCACGCCCGCGGGGAGGGGTGCCCGGCCGCTACTTGGCGTCCGCGGCCAACGTCACGGAGGCGTTCTGCCGGTCGGAGCCCCGGCGGTACTCGACGGTCACCACCGCGCCGGGCGCGAACTTCCGCACCAGGGCGATCAGGTCGGTCGGTTCGGTCATCGGCCGCCCGTTGAGCTTCAGGATCACGTCGCCGGCCTTCAGCCCCGCCCCCGCCGCCGGCCCGGACGGTTCCACCGCCGCCAGGCGTACGCCGGGCCCGCCGGTGCCCGTGCCGGGCCCGCCGACCTGCGCGCCGATCACCGTACGCCGGGCCTTCCCGGTGCCGATGATGTCCTGGGTGATCCGCTTGGCCTGGTTGATCGGGATGGCGAAGGCGAGGCCGATGTTGCCCGCCTCCTGCCCGTCCGAGACCAGCGACTTGATGGTCGAGTTGACCCCGATCACCCGGCCGGCGCCGTCGACCAGCGGGCCGCCGGAGTTGCCGTGGTTGACCGCCGCGTCGGTCTGGATCGCCGCGTAGTAGCGGGTGGGGCCGCCGGGCTCCCCCGCCCGCATCGTCCGGTCCAGGGCGCTGACGATGCCGGCGGTGACCGTGTTGGCCAGCGAGAGCGGCGATCCCATGGCCAGCACCGGGTCCCCGACGGCCAGCGCGTCGGAGTCGCCGAACTCGACCGGACGCAGGCCCGTCCGGGAGACCTTGATCACGGCGATGTCGGACTCCGGGTCCTGCCCCACGACGGTGGCCGGGGCCGAGCTGCCGTCGTTGAAGACCACCGACGCCTTGCCGGTCGCCCCCGCCAGCACGTGGTCGTTGGTGATCACGTGGCCGTCGGCGCTGGCGACGAAGCCGGAGCCCTCGCTCGTGCCGCCGAGGCCCGCCACCCGGACGGTCACCACGCTGGGCAGTACCCGCTCGGCGACCCCGGCGAGCGACTCTGGCCGGCGCTGGGCCAGGCCGGGCGCCTGCGGGTCGGCGCCGAGCACCGTGCCGACCCCGGCGCCGCCGCGCACCGCGAAGGCGTACCCCAGCGCGCCGCCGAGGCTGCCCGCGAGCAACGCCGTGATCAGCGGGATGAGCAGCAACTGCCGCAGCGTCGGCCGGCGAGGGGCGTCCGGGTCGCTGACCGGCTCCGGCTGGGCGCCGGGGCTCGCCCCGGCCGGCAGCAGCACGGCGGCCGGGGCACCCGGATCGCGCCACGGGTCGGCCAGCGCGTCGGACCACCAGGGCGAAGTCGTGCCACCCCCGGCGCCCTGCGGCGCCTGCGGCGACCCCACCGGCGGGTATCCGGGCCCCGGCGGTCGCGCCGGTGCCGGAGTTCCCCCCGGCTGGCGCCAGTCCCAGCCGTCGGTCACGTCGGTGCCTCCCACTCCATCCCCGGATCCCGCGCTCCACGGACCCGGCGACGGGGTCGCCCGGTCGCGATCGACGGAACACCGCTTCCAGGATTACACGGATGCCCCGGATCGAGTCACCGGTTGCCGGTGCCGTGATCGTCGGTTGACGGACGCGCGGCTGCGCCCGTCCGGTGCCGCCTCTAGGCTCACAGTGCCCACCCGCCCCCGCACCACACGCGCCGCCCGGAGGTGTCCCATCGCCACCGTCGCCGGTTCCGGCACGTCGTCGGCCCAGGCACTGCACTTCGCCGAGTCGTACGTGACCGAGGACCTCGTCCTGCGCACCGCCCGCAGCCTGGCCCACGAGGTAGGCCTCGACGCGGTGACCCCCGGCGCCGGCGCGGCGCTGCGGCTGCTCGCCGCCGCCGGCAGCGCCCGCGCGGTCGTGGAGATCGGCACCGGCACGGGCGTCAGCGGGGTCTGGCTGCTGCGCGGCATGCGCGCCGACGGGGTGCTCACCACCATCGACGTGGAGGTGGAGCACCAGCGGATCGCCCGCCGGATCTTCGCCGAGGCGGGGTTCGCCGCCGGTCGGACCCGGATCATCACCGGCCGGGCGCTGGAGGTGCTGCCCCGCCTCGCCGACGGCGCGTACGACCTGGTCTTCGTGGACGCGGAGTCGACCGGCTTCGCCGCCTGCGTGGACGCCGCGCTGCGCCTGCTGCGCCCGGGCGGCGTGCTCGCGCTCAACGGCACGCTGGCGGGCGGCCGGATCGGCGACCCCGCCGCCCGCGACGTCGAGACGGTGACCGTCCGCGAGGCGATCAAGGCGATCCGGGAGTCGGAGCACTGGATCCCGGCGCTGTTGCCGGTCGGCCACGGGCTGCTCGCCGCCGTGAAGTGCTGACCGGCCGGCGGTGACCGTGGCGCCCACCGGGAGCGGGCGCCGCCCGGCGGTCAGGCCAGCGTGCCCAGCCAGCGCAGCAGCGAGCGTACGCCCCAGCCCGTCGCGCCCCGGGTCAGCTCGGCGTCGTCGCCCTCGGCCCAGGACGGGGCGGACATGTCCACGTGCAGCCACCGGTCGCGCAGCTCGCCGGTGAACTCGCGAAGGAAGAGGGCGGCCGTCACCGAGCCCGCGCCCCGGTCCGGCGAGCTGTGCAGGTCGGCCAGCTCGCTGCCGAGGTACTCGGTGTAGTCGGCGGGCAGCGGCATCCGCCAGGCCGCCTCGCCGGCGGCGTCGATCGCGGCCAGCACGTCCGCCGCGAGCCCGTCGTTGTCGCTGTAGAGGGCGCCCGTGCGCTTGCCCAGCGCCACCGCGTTCGCCCCGGTGAGGGTGGCGAGGTCGATCAGCAGGTCGGGCTTGAGCTCGGCGGCGGCGTACGCGAGCGCGTCGGCCAGGACGAGCCGGCCCTCGGCGTCGGAGTTGGTGGTTTCGCTGGTCGTGCCGCCGTAGTGGCGGACGACGTCGCCGGGGCGGAAGGCCGAGCCGCTGAGCATGTTCTCCGCCAGCGGCGCGAGCGTGGTGACCCGGACCGGCAGGCGCAACGCCGCCGCGCCGAGGGCCGCCGCGACCACCGCCGCCGCCCCGGCCATGTCCTTGCGCATCAGTTTCATCGCCGGCACCGGCTTGATCGAGATGCCGCCGGTGTCGAAGGTGATCCCCTTGCCGACCAGCACCACGTGGGTGCGCGCGTCGGCCGGGCGCCAGTCCAGCTCGACCAGGCGCGGCGGGCTGGCCGAGCCGCCCCCGACGGCGAGGAGCCCGCCGAAGCCCCGCGCCGCCAGCTCGTCCGGGCCGCGTACCCGCAGGTGCAGGTCCGGCGCGTCGGCGACGGCGGCGGCGACCTGGTCGGCGAACCACTCGGGGTTCTTGACCGAGGACGGGGTGTTGGTGAGGTCGCGGGCGAACCGGGTCAACCGGGCCGTAGTGCGGGCCACCTCGACCGCCGCGCCGTGTGCGCCGGGGTCGGTGACCAGCACGTCGACCCCCGCCAGCGCGGGGGTCGGGCCGGCGTCCGTCATCCGGAACCGGTACGACCCCAGCAGCAGCCCCTCGACCAGTCCCCGGACGGCCGCCGGGGTGGCCTCGGCCGGCATCGCCAACGTGACGTGTCTCTCATCCTTCGCCACCCGCGCCAGGGCGGCCCCGGCGGCCCGCCAGCCCGCCTCGTCGCCCGCGCCGACGCCGAGCAGCAGCAGCCGGCCCGGATCCCGCCCGGGTCGCAGCTGCGCCTGGACCTCACCGGGCCGACCGGTCAGCCGCGCGGCCGGCGCCAGGGCGGCGGCCTCCTCGGCGACGCCCTCGGGCAGCCTCACGCCGGTCGGGGCCGGTTCGGCCGGGGCGTCGTCGCCGGTACCCGGGCGGACGGGCAGGGCGAGGGTGTCGAGCCGGTCCGGCTCGGCGAGCAGACGGATGGCGAGCACGCGGAGCCGTACCTCCAGGAAAGCTCACGGAGCACGGCTCCGCGGGAAATGAAGACCCTGAGCCACCGGCGGGGCCGGTGGCTCAGGGGTTGACGAAAGGCCCGCGCGGGCGCGCGGTCCGTTCCTCGGTCAGCCGGCGGCTGCCTTCAACGCGTCACCGAGCGCGTTGGCCTCGTCGGGAGTCATCTCGACGACGAGCCGGCCACCGCCCTCCAGCGGGACGCGCATGACGATGCCCCGGCCCTCCTTGGTGACTTCCAGCGGACCGTCGCCCGTCCGCGGCTTCATCGCCGCCATGTTGTCTCCCCTCAGACCTACACCAGGGTCGGTGGGTTGCCCCACAGCCACTTCGTCCTGCCACCCAAAACCTACGCGGGGGTGTCGACCAACGATTTTCCCTGATGAACACCGCCGGACCCAAACCGAAGCAGCATTGATGTAACAGCATCTAGCTTATCCTGAGAAGGCCTGTCACAATGTGCGGTCATGCAGGCACGGTCGGCACTCTTCGACCTGTACGGCGACCACCTCCGGACGAGGGGCGGCCGGGCACCCGTCGCCGCCCTGGTCAGGCTGCTGGCGCCGCTCGGGATCGCCCCGCCCGCCGTGCGCACGGCGGTCTCCCGGATGGTCCGTCAGGGCTGGCTCGACCCGTGCCGGCTCAACTCCGGGCCGGGATACTCGATCACACCGAAAGCCGCCCGCCGGCTGGACGAGGCGGCCGCGCGGATCTACCGGACCGGCCGGGTCAGCTGGGACGGACGGTTCGACCTGCTGGTGCTGGAGGCGCCCCTGTCCCGGCGGGACCGGCAACGGCTCGCCGCCAGCCTGACCTTCCTCGGCTACGGCGCCCTGGACGAGTGCACCTGGGTCGCCACCCGCCCGGGTGAGGACGTCGACGTGCTGCTCGACGAGGCGGGGGTGCGCTACGAGCGGTTCACCGCCGCGCACACCGCCGGCACCTCCGGCGCGATGGGCGTGGTGCGCCGCGCCTGGGACCTGGCGGAGATCGGCCGGGCCTACGAGCAGTTCGTCGCCGAGCAGCGGCCGCTGCTGGCCGGCGTGACCGTGCGCAGCGCCGACGAGGAGGCGTACGCCGCCCGGTTCCGGCTCGTGCACGCGTGGCGTACCTTCCTGTTCCGGGACCCGCAGCTGCCCCCGGCGCTGCTCCCCGAGCGTTGGCCCGGCATCGCCGCGGCCAGTTTCTTCGACCGGCACGCGGCCCGGCTGCGGCCGGCCGCCGACCGGTACGTCGAGCAGTGCCTCGACTCCGGCAACCGCATCGCCCGACAGAAGGGTCGTTAGAAGTGACCGAGCCGCTGCTCGTCGACCGCACCGACGCCGTCGTCACCCTGACGCTGAACCGCCCCGAGGCGATGAACGCGTTCGACGTGGCGCTCAAGGAGGCCCTGCGGGAAACCCTCGCCGAGCTGGAGACCGACCGGTCCTGCCGCGCGGTGGTGCTCGCCGGCGCCGGTCGGTCGTTCAGCGCCGGCCAGGACCTGCGCGAGCACGTGCAGTCGCTGAACTCGACCGACGGCAATCCGCTGGACACCGTGCGGGCGCACTACAACCCGATCGCCGCCCGGCTCGCCAACCTGCCCAAGCCGGTGGTCGCGGCGGTTCGGGGCATGGCCGCCGGGGCGGGCGCCTCGCTGGCCTTCCTGGCCGACATCCGCATCGGCGGGCCGTCGACCAGCTTCCTGATGGCGTTCGCCAAGGTCGGGCTCGCCGCCGACACCGGCGCGTCCTGGACGCTGCCCCGGCTGGTCGGCCACGCCAAGGCCATCGAGCTGCTGCTGCTGGCCGAGCCGGTACGCGCGGTGGACGCCTGCCAGCTCGGGCTGCTCAACCGTCTGGTGGAGGACGACGAGCAGGTGTTGCCGACCGCGCAGGAGCTGGCCGCCCGGCTGGCCGCCGGCCCCACCGTCGCCTACGGGGCGATCAAGCGGCAACTCTCCATCGCCGATGCGGGCACCCTGGCCGACGCCCTGGCCGCCGAGGCGCAGGCTCAGTCGATCTGCGGGGGCACCGCCGACCACCGCGCCGGCACGCTGGCCTTCGTCAACAAGGAGAAGGCGGTCTTCGAGGGCCGCTGACCCCCTGCCCGGCGGCCGCCGGGCGGCGGGTCAGTCGTCCTCCTCCGGATCCTGGTTGGCCTCCGCGCCGAGGACGAACGCCTGCATGGCCAGCTCGTCCCCGGAGGGCGACACGAAGGCGGGCAGCTCTCGCGGCCCCAACTCCTGCACGTAGGCCCAGAACAGCCGGACCGCCTCGGCCGGCGTGGCCGCCTCGATCGGCAGGTCGAGGCTGACCAGCCAGGAGCGCCGGCCCGGCGGCGGACCGAGCCGGTCGGCCAACTCCCGGAAGGCCGCCGGATCGAGGGCGGTCACCGGCCCGTCGAGCGTCAGCGCGTCGGCCGGCACCGGCTCGTCGAAGGCCCGGCGGGTGTACGCCACCACCAGCGGCGCGTCGCCCCGCTCCGACTGCGGGTCGTCCGGGTCCTCCCGCTCCTGGCCGCTGGCGGCGGCGACCCGGCCCAGCGCCACCACCCGTGGCGGCGCGTCGGCCAGCACGGCCACCCGGTCACCGGGGCGGGGGCGGGCGGCGTCGGGCAGACCGGTCAGTTCGAGGGTGTCGTGATGGACGAGCCGCTCGGCCTCGTAGCGCCCGGTGGGCAGCAGCACCGCCCAGGCGCCCGTGCCGTCGGCGGGACGGGCGCCGTCCATCCGGTGCGCGGTCACGATCGTCATGAACCCCATCCCATCACGCCACCTCCGCCGCCACGACGTGGCAGCCCGCGAGGTGGTCGTCGACCATCCCGGTGGCCTGCATCAGCGCGTAGGCCGTGGTCGGGCCGACGAAGCGGAAGCCCCGCTTCTTGAGCGCCTTGGCCAGCGCGGTGGACTCGGGGGTGAGCGCCGGCACCTCCGCGAAGGACCGGGGCCGGGCCGGCCGTGGCGGCGGGGCGAAGGACCAGAGCAGCGCGGAGAGCCCCTCCGGCAGCGCCAGCGCCGCGCGGGCGTTGGCGATGGCCGCCTCGATCTTGGCCCGGTTGCGGACGATGCCGGCGTCGGCGAGCAGCCTGGCGACGTCGGCGTCGCCGTAGCCGGCCACGGTCTCGATCCGGAACTCGTCGAAGGCCAGCCGGAACGCGGGGCGTTTGCGCAGGATGGTCAGCCAGGACAGCCCCGACTGGAACGCCTCCAGAGTGATCCGTTCGTAGAGCGCGTCGTCGCCGTGCAGGGGCCGGCTCCACTCGGTGTCGTGGTAGACGGCATAGTCCGGGGTGCCGGCCCCCCAGGCGCAGCGCGGCAGCCCGTCGGCGCCGATCACCAGGTCAGTCACGCGTCCACGCTAGGGCACCACACCGACCGGCCCAACGCCCCGGGCTTCGCGGCGCGCCCCCGCGACCGGGCTCGGACGCCCCGGAGTCGACGACACCGCGGTCACCGCGTCGCGTCGACGGCCCGCTGTCGGGGACGTCGAGTCGATCATCGGACCGGTTCAGGGCAGCCGGCCCTGCTCGACCAACCGGCCGAACCTGCGCAACGCCTGGGTGAGGCTGAACTTCGAGCCGGGCCAGAGCACCGGCCAGGCCATCCGGCCGGCCGGACCGCCGGGCAGGTGGAACCACTCGTGCCAGACCACCTGGGTGCGGTCGCGCTCCAGCGGGGTGCAGCGCAGCACGCCCGGGCCGCGCAGCAGCTTCCCGCAGTGCACCACGCCGACCTCGTAGGGCGCGTCCACGCGGACCACCCGCATCTCGTCGCGCAGCACGGCCGGCCCGAGCGTGGTGACCGCCTCCACCAGGCTGCCCTCCCCGCCGTCCCCCTCGACCAGCCGGACGGTGGTGAACGGGATCCAGTCCGACTGCCGTTCCCAGGCGGTCAGCGCCGCGAAGACCCGCGGCGCCGGCGCGTCGACGATGACCGTGGCGGTGACCTCGCCCGCGCCGGGCTGGGCCACCTCCCCGAGGTCGTCGCCGCGTTTCGGCCCGGTCACGTCGACTCCGACCGGGCCGCCGGACCGGACCGCTCGCCGCCGCCCGCCGGCGACGCCGTGCCGCCGCCCGCCGAGCTGTCGCCCGCCGTGCCGGGCGCGTTGGCCGCGCCGGCCGCGCCAGCCGCGTTGGTCGCCTTGGTCGCGCCGGTCGGCTCCGCGGCGCCGTCGGCGTCCGTCGCGGCGCGGTCCGCGCCCTCGTCATCCGGCCGAGCGGTCGCGTCGCCGGGGCGCCCGGCGGCCCCGACGCCGGGGGAGGCCGACTCGCCCGCCGCCGATCCGGCGGTCGCGCCGGCGAAGGCGGGGATCGGCTCGACGACGACGTCGGTCTCGCCGCGTGCCGCCGGCCGGCCGGCGTCGACCGGCACCGCCCCCCGGGCCTCCGACGGCGCCTCGGCCGCCGCCGCTGCCGCCTGCTCGCGGGCCCGGCGCAGCTCCTCGGCGTCGGCCGTCCGTCCCTCGCGCAGCGCGGCCACCTCCGCCTCCAGTACGCCGATCAACTCGGACTTGTAGCCGATGTCGTAGGCCGCGCGACGCATCGCCTGGTCGACCTGGGCCATGCGGTAACCCCGCGGGGCGGTGTCGAACCGGACCTCGCTGACGTCGGCCTCGCGCAGCGGACGGGCGGCCGGCAACGGCACGGCCCGGCCGTCCGGCTCGGCCGGCGCCAGGCCGGGATCCCGGCCGGTGACCAACACCGTCACCCCGAACACGACCGCCGCGACGGTCAACGCCACGACCAGCAGGAGCAGCACCTGATCCATGCACAGATCGTGGCACGTCGAACGGGCCGGAGCGACCCCGCCACCGCCCGCGTCGCGGATCGATGTGCCGGAGCGCCGTCCGGCGCCCGCTCCGGGCCGTAGCGGAGAGCGGCCCGGCGGGCCGGAACGGCCGACGGCGCCGCCTGCGGACCGACGGAACCCGACCACACGAACCGATGGAGCCGGACCAGGCGGACCGGCGGGGCCGGGACGGGGCGGACCCGCTAGCGTCGTGACGGCCGGTGGTGCGAGGTGGTCGCCGGCGCGGACCTTCAGGAGGCGGTATGGCCGGGGCGCTTCGGCTCGGTGGGCGCACGTTCGGCCCGGGCGAGCTGGCGGTGATGGCGATCGTCAACCGCACACCGGACTCGTTCTTCGACCGCGGTGCGACCTTCGCGCAGGACAGCGCGCTGCGCGCGGTGGAGCGGGCGGTCGAGGAGGGCGCCGAGATCATCGACATCGGCGGGGTCAAGGCCGGCCCCGGCGAGGAGGTCGACGCGGCCGAGGAGATCCGCCGCACGGTCCGGACCATCGCCGCCGTGCGGGCCGCCTTCCCGGACGTGGTGATCTCGATCGACACCTGGCGGGCCGAGGTGGCGCAGGAGGCGGTGGCGGCGGGCGCCGACCTGCTCAACGACACCTGGTCGGGCGCCGACCCGGCGCTGGCCCGGGTGGCGGCGGAGACCGGTGCGGGGCTGGTCTGCTCGCACGCCGGCGGCCTGGCGCCCCGGACCCGCCCGCACCGGGCGGCCTTCACCGACGTGGTCGCCGACGTGGTCGCGACGGTGACCGGGCTCGCCGAACGCGCGGTCGCGCTGGGCGTACGCGCCGACGGCATCCTGATCGACCCGGCGCACGACTTCGGCAAGAACACCCGTCACTCGTTGGAGATCACCCGCCGGCTCGACGAGCTCTCCGGCACAGGCTGGCCCCTGCTGGTCGCCCTGTCGAACAAGGACTTCGTCGGTGAGACGTTGGACCTGCCGGTGGCCGAGCGGCTGGAGGGGACGCTGGCGGCCACCGCGGTCTCGGCCTGGCTGGGCGCCCGGGTGTTCCGCGCCCACCAGGTCCGCCCGACCCGCCGGGTGCTCGACATGGTCGCCTCGATCCGGGGCGACCGCCCGCCCACGCTGACCCGGCGCGGCCTGGCCTGACCACCTGACCCGGGGACGGGCGCACCGGGGCCGGCGCGGCGGTCAGGACCAGCGCAGGATGTTCTTCCGCCAGGCGTAGAGGATGCCGAGTGCCAGCACCGCGACGAAGACCGCCATCTCCACGACGGTGACCAGACCGAACCCCGGCCGGTCGAAGACCACCGCCCAGGGGAAGAGGAACACCGACTCCACGGCGAACAACACGTAGAGGTATGCGTACACGTAGTAACGGATCTGCATCTGCGCCCAGTCGCCGCCGACGGGATCGAGGCCGCACTCGTAGGTGGCGCGCTTGCCGACCGGGTCCGCGGGGCGGGCGGGACGTAACACCCGGTTGGCCGAGAACGCCGTAACGAAGAAGAGGACGCTGGCGAGCAGGAGCAGCCCGAGCGTCGCGTACGAGCCCAGGTAACCGGTCACGGTCGCTGAGCCTACCGCCCCCGGCGGTCGGCCGCGTCGAACCCGTTACGGATTTGTTTCCCGGTGGGACTAGTGCCACCTGGCAACTGTTGTCGAATATTGGGACCTTACTCATCGTCACCGGAGGACAGATGGCCCGCGTGGACGTACGGCCCGGCCGGCGGGCGCGTGACCGACGCGCCTGGCCGCTGCTGGTGATCTCGCTCGCGCTCGGCCTGACGGTCGCCGCGGCACCGGGCTGGGCGACGGCCGCCCCGACCGCCACCCGGGCCGCCGCCGCGACCGAGCCGGCGGCGGAGCCCGGCGGGGAGACCCCGACGGCGGATCCGACGGAGACCGGACCGGCGCCCACCGACGCGCCGGCCACCACGGCACCGCCGCCGGAGACCACGCCCCCCGCCGAGACGTCCGAGCCGGCCCCCACGACGACGGCGCCCGAGGAACCGGCGCCGACCACCGCCGCGCCCACGACCGCACCGGCCCCGGGGCCCTCGGTGCCGCCGGTCCGGCCCTCCGCGCCCGCCCCGAGCCCGCCGACCCCGCAGGCCGGGGTCCGCGTCACGACCGACGACGTCACCCTGACCGCCGCGTACTGGAACGCGCCGAGCACGGTGACCACGCTCCGGGTGACCATCACCAACACCGGCGCCACGCCCGCCCGGATCCGGCTCACCTACACGCTCCCGGCCGGGCTGACCGACGCCGGCACCGCGGGCTGCGCCGGCCTCGGCGGCGGGGAGCACCGCTGCGGCGAGTGGACCAGCGCGCCCGGCGCCCGGTTCAGCACCCTGCTCCGCGTACGGGTCGGCGGCGACGCCTGGAAGCGGATGCCGCTCAGCGGTTCCGTCCGGGTCACCGCGACCGCCCCCGGGGTGCCCGGCCAGGTGGGCGACAACGAGGGCTTCGCCGTGCTCTTCCCGCCCGGCCCGCCGGTGCCCGGGATCAGGCTCGACGCCGACGCCGTCACCTTCGACATCAGCGGCGCGGCGAGCGGGCTGGCCGTACGGCTGGGCAACACCGGCCGGGTGGACGCCACCGGCGGGGTCGAGGTGATCCTGCCCGCGGGGGTGTCCGTGCCGACGCCCCCGGCCGGCTGCACCGCGGTCAGCCCGGCCCGTACCCGCTGCGAGCTCGGCACCGTTGCCGCCGGCCGCACGGCGGAGCTGCGGCTGCCGGTCACCGCGACGCCCGAGGCGCAGCGGGAGGCCCCGCTGGCCGGCGCGGTGACCGGCCAGCTCGACCCGCGCAGCGGCAAGACCCGGCAGGTGCAGATGAGCTTCCGCATCACCGCCGCCGCCGCCCTGGCGACCCCGGTCGCCTCGCCGCCGGCGCCGACCGGCTCGCAGGGTGTGCTGGCGGCGGGTGCCCCGGCCGTCAGCGACGGCGACGGCGACTCGACGCGGCGCACGGCGGTCCTCCTGATCGTGGCCTCCACCCTGCTCGTGCTGTTCGCCCTCGCCCTGGCGACCACCTCGCTGCGGCGGCGGATGGCCGCCCCGGCGGCCGGGGCGCCGTCGGCCCCGACGGAGTGATCCCGGCGGGCCGTCGCAGCACCCGTTCCGGTCGCGCCGGCGTCCCCGCCGGCCGGGCGGGCCGGCGGTGTCGTGATCTGGATTACGGCGAGCGGATGGAAACACCTCAAACCGGGGTGGAATCTCGCTGGATCGCGTCCCACAGGACGGCCTCCGAGAAGGTTGGGGCGGCGATCCGACGTAGGCTCTCAGGTGAGGCAACTAGAGCGGACCGGGCCCGTCTTCGCGGGTCTGGTGCAGCGGTGCGTCAAGGAGGTCACGTGGCCGGGCAAGGCGAGGTCACCATCATGTTCAGCCCTCCGCGCCACCGCGCACAGCGAAGCGAGGTGCAGGCGTGACCAAGCAGATCCGTCAACTGGACCGGGTGGTCATCCGGTTCGCCGGCGACTCCGGTGACGGGATGCAGCTCACCGGCGACCGGTTCACCTCCGAGACCGCGCAGTTGGGCAACGACATCTCGACGTTGCCGAACTTCCCGGCGGAGATCCGGGCCCCCGCCGGCACGCTGCCGGGCGTGTCGAGCTTCCAGGTGCACTTCGCCGACTACGACATCCTGACCCCCGGCGACTCGCCGAACGTACTGGTGGCGATGAACCCGGCGGCACTCAAGGCGAACCTGGCCGACCTGCCGCGCGGGGCCGACATCATCGTCAACACCGACGAGTTCACCAAGCGCAACCTGGCCAAGGTCGGCTACCAGTCCAACCCGCTCGACGACGACAGCCTCGCCGGCTACGTGGTGCACCCGGTGGCGCTGACCTCGATGACGGTCGGCGCGCTCGCCGCGTCCGACGTGTCCAAGAAGGACGCCGAGCGGGCCAAGAACATGTTCGCCCTCGGGCTGCTCTCGTGGATGTACAACCGGCCGTACGAGTCGACGCTGCGATTCCTGGAGCGCAAGTTCGCAGCCCGGCCCGAGCTGGTCGCGGCGAACGTCGCGGCGTTCCGCGCCGGCTGGAACTTCGGCGAGACCACCGAGGACTTCGCGGTCCGCTACGAGGTCAAGCCGGCGAAGATGCCGCCGGGCACCTACCGGAACATCACCGGCAACGCGGCCCTCTCGCTCGGCCTGGTGGCCGCCGGCGTCCGCGCCAAGCTGCCGGTCTTCCTGGGCGCCTACCCGATCACCCCGGCCTCGGACATCCTGCACGAGCTGAGCAAGCACAAGCGTTTCGGCGTGCTCACCATGCAGGCCGAGGACGAGATCGCCGCGGTCGGCGCGGCGCTGGGCGCCTCGTACGGCGGCTCGCTGGGCGTCACCACCACCAGCGGCCCGGGTGTGGCCCTCAAGAGCGAGACGATCTCCCTCGCGGTCGCGCTGGAGCTGCCGCTGGTGATCGTCGACGTGCAGCGGGCCGGCCCCTCCACGGGCATGCCGACCAAGACCGAGCAGGCCGACCTCAACATGGCGCTCTACGGCCGCCACGGCGAGGCCCCGGTCGCGGTGATCGCGCCGAGGTCCCCGTCGGACTGCTTCCACGCGGCCATCGAGGCGGCCAGGATCGCGCTGACCTACCGCACCCCGGTCATCCTGCTCTCCGACAACTACGTGGCCAACGGCTCCGAGCCGTGGCTGCTGCCCGACGTCGAGTCCCTGCCCGACCTGCGGGTCGAGTTCGCCACCGAGCCCAACGACGAGGACGGCACGACCTTCCTGCCCTACCTGCGCGACCCGGAGACGCTGGCCCGCCCGTGGGCCATTCCGGGCACCGCCGGGCTGGAGCACCGCATCGGCGGGCTGGAGAAGGCCGACAAGACCGGCGACATCTCGTACGACCCGGCGAACCACGACTTCATGGTGCGTACCCGGGCCGCCCGGATCGAGACGATCCCGGTGCCGGACGTCGAGGTCGAGGACCCCGACGGCGACGCCCGGGTGCTGGTGCTCGGCTGGGGCTCGACGTACGGGCCGATCGGCGCGGCGTGCCGGGGCCTGCGCCAGCGCGGCCACGCCATCGCCCAGGCGCACCTGCGGCACCTCGCCCCGATGCCGGCCAACCTCGGTGAGGTGCTGCGCTCCTACGACCGCGTGGTCATCCCCGAGATGAACCTCGGTCAGCTCGCCCACGTGATCCGGGCGACGTACCTGGTCGACGCGATCGGCTACAACCAGGTCCGCGGTCTGCCGTTCACGGCCGCCGAGCTGGAGACGATGCTGGAAGAGGTCCTGAAGAATGTCTGAGCCCGTCGCCCTCAAGCTCACCGCCAAGGACTTCAAGTCCGACCAGGAGGTGCGCTGGTGCCCCGGCTGTGGCGACTACGCGATCCTCGCCGCCATCCAGCAGTTCATGCCGGAGCTGAACATCCCGCGTGAGCGGATCGTGTTCGTCTCCGGCATCGGCTGCTCCTCCCGCTTCCCGTACTACATGAACACCTACGGGATGCACTCGATCCACGGCCGTGCCCCGGCGATCGCCACCGGCCTTTCGGCCAGCCGCCCCGACCTGTCGGTCTGGGTGGTCACCGGCGACGGTGACGCCCTCTCCATCGGCGGCAACCACCTGATCCACGCGCTGCGCCGCAACGTCAACCTGAAGATCCTGCTGTTCAACAACCGGATCTACGGCCTGACCAAGGGGCAGTACTCGCCGACCTCCGAGGTCGGCAAGGTCACCAAGTCGACGCCCGCCGGCTCGGCCGACGCGCCGTTCAACCCGCTGTCGCTCGCCCTCGGCGCCGAGGCCACGTTCGTGGGCCGCACCATCGACTCCGACCGCAAGCACCTCCAGTCGGTGCTGCGGGCCGCCGCGGAGCACCAGGGCTCGGCGTTCGTCGAGATCTACCAGAACTGCAACATTTTCAACGACGGCGCGTTCGACCAGCTCAAGGAGCCGGCGACCCGGGACGACTTCCTGATCCGGCTGGAGCACGGGCAGCCCATCACGTTCGGCCGCGACGGGCAGTTCTGCGTCGTGCACCCGCCGGGCGGCTTCGGCCTGGAGGTCCGGGAGACCGCCTCGGTCGCCCCCGGGGAGATCGTCGTGCACGACGCGACGGTCGCCGACCCGGCGTACGCCTTCGCGCTCTCCCGCCTGCCCGGCCTGGACCTGCGGAACACCCCGATCGGCGTGTTCCGCTCGGTGGGCCGGCCGTCCTACGACAGCGTGGTGCAGGGGCAGCTCGCCGCCGCGAAGGCGAAGGTAACCGAGACCCAGGAGCAGCAGCTCGCCGGGCTCCTCGCCAGCGGGGACACCTGGACCATCGTCTGACCGGTACGGCCGGCCGCCGCCCCCGCGAGGGCGCGACCGACCGCCGACGACAGCACCGGGAAGGGCCCCGCAACCATTCGGTTGCGGGGCCCTTCCGTCGCGGTGGTGCGGAACCCGATCAGAAGATCAGGTTGAAGCTGCCCCAGCCGCTGGAGATCACCTTGCCGCTGGCGTCGATCCAGTTGCCGCGGCCGTCGGTGGTGTAGAGCTTCATCTGGTTGCTGCTGTTGACGCCCATCATGTCCATCATGTTGTCGCCGTCCCAGTCGCCCAGCGTCATGATGTTCTTGAAGCCGCCCCAGCCGCTGCCGATCTGGGTGCCCGACGGGTTGGTCCAGCCGCCGGCACCGTCGGACTGGTACATCTTGAGCACACCGGTCGACGTGCGGCCGATGATCACCTCAAGCCCGTCGCCCTTCCAGGCGCCCGGCGTGAGGAACAGGTTGAACCCGTTCCAGCCGGTGCCGATCCGGGTGCCCGACGGGTTCTCCCAGCCGCCCGCACCGTCGCTGGTGTAGCGGACCAGGTCGCCGTTGGACTTGCGGACGAGCAGGCTCGGCCGGTTGTTGCCCATCCAGTTGTTGGTCACCATGAGAGCGGTGAAGCCCGCCCAGCCGGTGCCGATCAGCTTGGCGCCGCCGGAGAAGTTGCCCTGCCCGTCGGTGTTGTACAGGTACAGCTCGCCGGTGGTCTTCATCGCCATGATGGACGGCCGGTTGTCGCCGTTCCAGTTGTAGACGCGGAAGATCCGCTTGAAGCCGCCCCACCCGGAGTTGATCTGGCGGGACATGTAGAAGCCGCCGTAGCCGTCGTTGCCGAACCCGCTGCCGTAGTAGAGCCGCAGGTTACCGGCGGTGTCCCGGGCGATGAGGTCGGTGTGACCGTCGCCGGTCCAGTCGGCGTTGATCAGCGGCGGCCGGGTGAAGTCCGCCTTGACCGCGTCGACGTAGTTGTTGAGCCGCACGTAGAAGCCGGGAGCCTCGCCGCAGACGAAGCCCCAGCTGGTGATGCCGACCTGCTTGCCGCCGACCACGAGCGGCCCGCCCGAGTCACCGTTGCAGGTGTCGGCGGCCGGCGCCGCCGGCAGGCCCGCCCCGGCGCAGAACATCTCGCCCGGGTAGTACAGGTTGGGCACGTTGCAGTACGAGTCGGACTGCATCGGGACGGTCGCCTTGCGCAGCCGACTGTCCGTGATCTCCTGCCCGTTGGCGTCGTAGTCGACGCCATAACCGGCGATCACCGCGGAGGTGCCGGCCACGTACGGCGTCTGGTCGCCCTGGTTGCCCAGCGCGATCGGGGTGTACTCGGCGGGCAGGTTCCCCTTGAGGGTGATCACCGAGACGTCGTTGCGGATCGGCGCGTTTTCCTGCTCGTACTGCTGCGCCAGGTTCCAGCCCGGGTGGGTCCAGGTGGAACCGACCTCGGCGACGTATCCGCTGTCGTTGAGGATGTTGCCGTACTCGTCGAGGATCCGGTCGTTACCGGCGATGACGCGGGTGCTGCCCGGCCCGTCGGTGACGCAGTGCGCGGCCGTCAGCACCTTGTTGGGGGCGATGATCGAGCCGGTGCACCAGTACCAGTAGTGCTCGCCGTCGATGCGCAGGGTGGTGACGACACCGACGATGTAGGGGAACTCCGACGCGCTGGCGAAGGTTCCCCCGACGATGCGCGGCTTCGCGCTCGTGCCGGACTGGAACCGAGGTCCCTTGGCGCCCGGCGTGGGCAGCTTGAGCTTGCCCTTCTGCAGGTTCGGCAGCTTCCTCGGGCTGTCGGCCCGAGAACCGCCCGTCGCGTCGAACACGCCGGCCCCGGCGGGGGCGGCCTGCGCGACGGTCGCGGGCGCGACGAATGCCGTGCCCGCCAGGGCGAGGCCTGCCACGATGCCGGCCGACCAACGCCTTCTGGCTCCTGCGGATTTTGCCACTTCAGCCACTGATTGTTTCCCGTCGTTCGATTAACGAGGCACTCGGAACGGCTCAGCTGAGGTGCCCGACGGACGGGAAGACGACAAACGACGGCCGGGGCGTCTGCCCCCGCGCGAAAGATGTTGCCCCCGTCGCCTGAGCCAGTGACGGTGCGTCGACTGCGGTCGATGGTGGCACCCACTGGCAATTCCAAGCCGTCAAACGGTAGCAAGCATCCCGGGGCAGAGATAGATCCGTTGAGAGGATTCTCGGTCAGCCCAAGGGCCTGGCCAGGGCGCCGGTCAGGTGGTGCCGGTCGACTGGGGACGGTCGTCGCGTACGTGCACCAGCATGTCGCCGGTCTCGATGACCGCGCCGGCCCGGTCGGCCAGCGTCACCACCTTGCCCCGCCGCACCAGGGCGATGACCAGCGATTCCAGCTCCCTCGGCGACCTGCCCACCTCGGCCCGCTCGGCGGAGCGCATCGCCAGCGCCATGCCCTGGCCGGGAGTGAGCAGGTCCTCCACCACGTCGATCAGGGGCGGGGCCGAGGTGGACAGACCGAGCAGCCGACCGGCGGTGGCCGACGAGACGATCACGTGGTGGGCGCCGCTCTGCTTGAGCAGCGGGGCGTTCTCGGCCTCCCGGGCGGCGGCGATGATCCGCACCTGGCCGGCGGTGAGCTGCCGTACGGTCAGCGCCACCAGGACGGAGGCGTCGTCGCTGTCCGTCGCGATGATCACCGCTTTGGCGTTGCGTACGTGCGCCTCGTTGAGCACCGACGAGCGGGTCGCCGAGCCCTCGATCGCCACCAGGCCGGCCGAGGTGGCCTGCCGCAGGGCCGGGCCGCTGCGCTCCACCACCACGATGCGCGACTTGTCCAGCCCGTTCTCCAGCAGGGCGGAGACCGCGCTGCGGCCCTTCGTGCCGTAGCCGCAGATGATGACGTGGTCCTTCACGGCTCTCCTCCACCGCGACAGGCGGCGCCCGGTGCGGTACTGCTCGGTCAGCACTTCGAGGGTGGTGCCGACCAGGATGATCAGGAATAGGACCCGGGCCGGCGTGATGTAGACGACGTTGATCAGCCGGGCGGTCTGGCTGACCGGGGTGATGTCGCCGTAGCCGGTGGTCGAGAGGGTGACCACCGCGTAGTAGAAGCAGTCGAGGAGGGTGAGGTTGTCCTCGTTCACGTCGCGGTAGCCGTCGCGGTCCAGGTAGACCACGGCGACGGTCGCGAAGACCAGGCCGACGGCGGCGGCCAGCCGGAGGCTGAGCGCGCTCAGGGGGCCCCGTCGCTGCGCGGGAAAGTGGATCACGGGAGGGCCTGCCCCGGCCCCGTCGTCGCCTGCACGACCACAACATAGCGGCCTGCGCCGTTCCCGCACGGCGAGGGCGCGAAGACCGGTGCCCGAGCCCGGCATCCGGCACGACTCGCGGCCGGCGGCCGACCCGCGCGCCCGGCAGGGGGCATGATGGGGGTGTCCCCCGGACGACGAGCCCGAGAGTGAGGCCGGCATGTCGTTGCTGCGACGAGTGATCGGCGGCGTGCTGCGCCGGCTCCGGCTGCGGCAGGGCCGCACGCTGCGTGAGGTGGCCGAGGCCGCCGGGGTGTCGGTCCCCTACCTCTCCGAGGTCGAACGCGGCCGCAAGGAGGCCTCCTCGGAGGTCCTCGCGGCGATCTGCCGGGCCCTGGGCATCCGCCTCTCCGACCTGTTGGAGGAGGCCCGCGACGACCTTCGCCGGGTGGAGCCGCGCGTCCCGGCCGCGCCCCGGGCCGGCCTGGCCCGGCTGGAGCGGGCCGAGACCGGCCGCCCCGGCGCCGCCGCCACCGGCCTGCGCGTCGGCCCCCGGGCCGCCGGTCCGCTGCCGCACCTGAGGTCCCGGGCGGAGGGCCCGACCCTCCGGGTCGGGCGACCCGCCTCCGCCGCGGGCGCTCGCCCCGGTCCGCGTACCCGGGTGGCGCTCGGCTGCGGGCGGGCACGGGCGGGCACGCGGGCGCTGACCGTCGTCTAGGCCGGCCGGTTCTGCCGTAGGCGGATCTGCCGCCGGCAGAATCGCTACGCCCGCGCGCCCCGCTCCCCCCAGGCTGGAGGGGCCGGTCCCCCGGGCGTCCTCCGCGGTCGCCCGCCGGCACGGCCAGGAGGGCGGACGCGATGATCGGTCTCGACGTGCGGATGTTGGACGGTGGGCAGCCGTCCTTCGGCGACCAGGTGTTCGAGCGGTTGCTGAAGGAGCGGATCATCTTCCTCGGCACCGAGGTGACCGACGCCTCGGCCAACCAGATCTGTGCCCAGATGCTGCTGCTCGCCGCCGAGGACCCGGAGCGGGACATCGTCCTCTACATCAACTCGCCGGGCGGCTCGGTGAGCGCGGGGATGGCGGTCTACGACACGATGCGGTTCGTCCGCAACGACGTCGCCACGGTGGCGCTCGGCTTCGCCGGCTCGATGGGGCAGTTCCTGCTCTGCGCGGGCACCGCCGGCAAGCGCTACGCGCTGCCCCACTCGCGGATCATGATGCACCAGCCGTCGGGCGGGATGGGCGGCACCGCCGCCGACATCACCATCCAGGCGGAGAACATGCTGCACGTGAAGCGGACCATGCAGGAGCTGATCGCCCGGCACAGCGGGCGCAGCCTGGAGGAGATCCAGCGGGACTGGGACCGCGACCGGTGGTTCACGGCCGAGGAGGCCCGCGAGTACGGCCTGATCGACCGGGTGGTCACGAAGGCCGAGCAGCTGCCGGGGAGCTGACGCGCCCGGGCCGCGACGGGGGCGGTCCGGGCGGTGGCGCGCGACGGCGCCCGGCGTTGGTCCCGCCGGCGCCGTCGCGTCCGGGTGCGTGCGACGCGCGGGGCGGGAGAGGCGACACGGGCGCCGGACGCGCCCCCTCGATCCCGCGTCCGACCCCCGGTACGCGATGGCCGCCGTGGTGCTGGCCGTCGATACGCGGAGCCTATTCCCAACGATGGGAATTCGCGCGGAGGGCGGGCGCAGCGTCTTGGCCGCCGCTCTCGTTACATCCGGCCGCCGCTCCCCTCCGCACGCGGACGTCCACCTGCGAGCGCCTCGACGACGGTCCAACCGCGACGGCACCCGGCCGGCCCCCGCCGGCGCCGGGACGCTCCCCCGGCGCCCGGTAACGTGCCGGGTCGTGAGCGAATCGGAACACCTCCGCGAGACCCGGGCCGCCTACGACGCCGTGGCCGTCGACTACGCCGAGCGGTTCAAGGACGAGATGGCCGGCAGCCCGTGGGACCGGGCCGTCCTCGCCGGCTTCGCCGACCTCGTGCGCGCTGCCGGGAACGGGCCCGTCGCCGACGTCGGCTGCGGCCCCGGCCGGGTCACCGGGCACCTGCACACCCTCGGCCTGGACGCCTTCGGCATCGACCTCTCCCCCCGGATGGTCGAGACGGCCCGGCGGGCCCACCCCCACCTGCGCTTCGAGGTGGGGACGATGCCCGACCTGGAGCTGCCGGACGCCGCCCTCGGCGGCGTCGTCGCCTGGTACTCGACCATCCACGTCCCGGACGAGCTCCTCCCGGCCACCTTCGCCGGCTTCCGCCGGGCGCTGGCGCCCGGCGGTCACCTGGTCCTGGCCTTCCAGGTCGGCGACGAGCCGCTGCACCTGACCGAGGCCCTCGGCCACCCGGTCTCACTCTGCTTCCGGCGCCGGCGACCGGACCGGGTCGCCGAACTGCTGACCGACGCGGGGCTGGAGGTCCGCGTCCGGCTGGAGCGCGAAGCCGAGGCGTACGCCAGCGGCGGTCGGGAGCGCACGCCGCAGGCGTACCTGGTGGCCCGCCGCCCGGCGGACTGAGACCCCTGCTCCCGGTCACCGCCGCACGGTCAGCACCACCCTGCCGAACGCCCGGCGCGCCTCCAGATCGGCGTGCGCGGCGGCGGCCTCGGCCAGCGGATAGGTCGAGACCAGCGGCCGCCACCAGCCGCGCCCGGCCGGCTCCAGCGAGCGTGCGGCCAGCGCCGGGATGCCACCGGGCAGGGCGCGCATCCGCTGCCCCAGCCAGCCGACGGTCAGACCGCGGGAGACGAGGTCGTCGGTGCCGATCCGGGTCGCCTCGCCGGACGACCACCCGAACATCGCGAAGCGGGACCCCGGCCTCGTCAGCTCCAGGGCCGCCCGGCCCACCGCGCCGCCCACGCCGTCGTAGACCAGGCTCAGGCCGCCGACGCGCTCCCGTACCGTCCCGGTCCAGTCCGGGCGGCCGTAGTCCAGCACGAGGTCCGCGCCCAGCTCGGCGAGCTTCGCCGTCCGGTCGGCGCCGCGCGCCGCCGCCACCACGGTCGCGCCGGTCGTCCGCGCGGCCTGGGCCAGCAGCCAGCCGACCCCACCCGCCGCCGACGGCACGAAGACGACGTCGTCCGCCGCCGGCCGTTCCAGGTCGAAGACCCCGAGGGCGGTACGGCCCGTGCCGACCGCGGCCACCGCCTCTACGTCGGTCAGGTCCGGCGGTACGGCGAACAGCGACCCGACGTCGGTGACGGCCTGCTCGGCGTACCCGCCCGGCACCATGCCCAGGTGCGCGACGACCCGCCGGCCCCGCCAGGACCCGTCGACGCCCTCACCCACCTCGTCGACGACGCCGGCGACCTCCCGGCCCGGGACGGTGGGCAGCTCCGGCAACGGGAACGGCCCGCCCGCCCCGCCCCGGCGCAGGGTCGTGTCGAGCAGGTGCACGCCGCTGGCCGACACCGCGATCCGGACCTGGCCGGGGCCGAGCGACAGGTCGGGCAGATCGTCGAGGACCAGATTTCCGGGGGGACCGAACTCGTGGAGCCGAATCGCACGCATGCCACCATCCGACAACCTCAACCGAGGTTGACGTCAACACGCTTCCGGCTCAGACGGTCGGCACCACCATCGGGGTACCGGTGACCGGGTTCGGCATCACCACGCACGGCAGGCCGAAGACCTCCCGCATGAGGTCGGCGTCCACCACGTCGGCCGGTGGCCCCTGCGCGACGAGGCCCTGGGGCAGGAAGCCGACCTGCCTGGCGAACCGCTTCGGCCGGTGCTCGGCGACGTCCCGGCCGTCGAGGCGGACCGCCCCCGAAGACGGCGGGAGCAGCCGGACGAACGCCTTCAGCAGCGTCGGCTTCCCGCAGGCGTCGGGCCCGACGATCGCCGTGAACCGCCGTCCGGCACGGCCAGGCTCACCCGCAGACGCTGCAACGCGACTTCGCCCGCGAGTTCGGCATGTCCTACTCCCAGTGGCGGACCAGGCTGCGCCTGCGGGCGTCGCTGGCGCTGCTGGAGACCCGGCCGGTCGGCGAGGTCGTCCACCGCATCGGCTACGCGAGCCCGCCCGCCTTCATCGCCGCCCCGCTAGGTGGCGGGTGGCGCTCGCGCCGGCCCGCGCCAGCGTCAGAAGTTGACCTTGACTCCGGCCGCCTTGCAGGCGGCGGTGATGCTCGCGCCGGCCTTCTCGAAGGCCGGGTTCTCGGCGGCGGTCAGCGGGTCCGCGGCCGCCGCGGCCTTGGACGCCTCCGCGCTGAACGCCTCGACCACGGTGGCCACCTTGCCGTCGCCACCGCCGGCGACCGCCGCGGTGAGCTTCTGGCTGAGCTCGGTCAGAACGTCCTTGTAGGCGGCCGCCTCGCCGGACGTCATGGCCTTGACCAGCTTCGGCCGCATCTCGCTGTCGGCCTTCTTGACGGACTCGCAGAGCTCCTTGTCGCTGGCGCCACCCGCCGGGGCCGACGAGGACGGCATCGCGGAGGCGGAGGCGGCCGCCGAGGAGGCGGGCACGGAGGCGGAGGGCGTGGAGCCGGCCGTGGTCGCGCTCTCCTCCCCACCGCAGGCGGTGAGAGCCAGCACGGAGAGAGAAATCAACGCGACGAAGGTGGCACGAAGACGATTCACGGGCGCGGACGTTAGCCGATGCAACACCGTTTGATCAATTCCGATCCCGACCGGTGATCGAGGCAACCCCGACGGCGAGCGTCCCGCGTCAGCCCTTCATGCCCTTTGATCCATCCGCCAGCTTGGCCGGCCGGCGCGGCCGCTCGCGGGGCCGCCTTGGTGAGTAGCGCCCGCACTCCGGCATCGTGCTCTGGCTACTCTCGCTCCATAGCCGAGGACTTCACGATCGAGCTGACCACGACCAGGCCCTGGTGCTCTCTCCGATCGGCTTGACAAGGCGATCGGTACTGAGAGGTTCGATGCCATCGTTGACGAGGACATCGCCGGTCTGGTCGGCGTTGCACCGCATCAGCGGCACTCTGGACAAGTCGCTCGTGGAGATCTTCACGCCGGACTACACGGCACGCCTGGACGCCGCCCGCACGCGTCTCCTCACGGACCTCGGGGACTATTTCGTGCAGGAACGACAGGTGCGTCGGCACGCGAGGCACCACGACAGCGGCTACGAGGATGACCGTGACGAGTCCGGAGCTTGACCGGAACAGCGGGCGCGACCTGGGAAACCCTCCCGCAATCGATTCTTCGCCGCGGGTAAGTGCCTCGACCAATGCCGCGAGTGACCGTGGTTCATCCGCGCTAACGGCACGCCAATGGCACGAACCAAGGTGGTACGGGACAGGCGGCCTGGAAGTCTTGAGCGAGGGCCAGGAGCCGGTCGGTATGAACAGATTGCGCGCCGGTCAGTTTTCTCCGCTCCACTGGTCTAGTCTTCCGAGACCGACTGACGGAAGGCATGCGCTGTGCGGAAACTGATCTACGGCATGAACCTGTCCCTGGACGGCTACATTTCCGCGCCCGGCGACGACCTCGGTTGGAGCGAGCCGAGCGATGAGCTGTTCCAGTGGTGGCTCGATCAGGAGCGGGCGATCAGCCTGTTTCTGTATGGGCGCCGGCTGTGGGAGACCATGAGCGCCTACTGGCCGACCGGCGACCAGCAGCCGGACGCCACCCCGGCGCAGATCGAGTTCGCGCGGAACTGGCGGGACACGCCGAAGGTGGTGTTCTCCTCGACGATCGACAAGGTCGACTGGAACGCTCGCTTGGTCACCGGCGACGCGATCGCCGAGATCACCCGGCTCAGGGCCGAGGACGGCGGGCCGATGAGGGTCGGTGGCGCAACGCTCGCCGGGGCGGCCATGCGGGCCGGGCTGATCGACGAGTACGAGATCGTCACCCATCCCGTCCTCGTGGGCGGCGGCAAACCGTTCTTCAGTGCGCTGGACGGCTGGGTGAACCTGAACGTGGTCGAGACGCGGACGTTTCCCGGCGGCGTGATTCTTACCAGGTACGAGACGAAGCGCTGAGCGCGATTCCTTCACGAGGAGCTCGTCTGCGGGAGCGGCAGCATGCCCCCGGAGCAAGGTCGAGCCTTCGCAGCGATGAGGTGTGACTCGCATTCCTCCCCTCACCCGGATAGATGCCGAGACCAGGCTGCCCCTGCGCGATGACCTGGCTCCCCCGGCCTGACCATGAGTAGCGGACAGGATGACCACCTCGGCCAACGACGGGACCGGCGACTACCGACGATCTACGGCTGCCACGAGCCGGAACATCTCCGCCCGGAAGGTCACGGAAGCGCGCGGAGTGCCGATCCCGCCGGAACTGGTGACGATGCTGCGGGCGCACATCGAGCGGAGCCGCCCGTCGGCGCCGACGGGCGGCTGTTCCGCATCGACCGGGGCAACGTGGTGGCGTCGTCGGCGTACTCCGGGGTCTGGGACGAGGCGCGGACGCTGAGCCTGACCCCGGACCGGGCGGCGTCCCCTGGCCGGGCGGCCCTACGACCTAATGCACGGCTGGGGCATCGCTCTGGCTCAACGCCGGGCTGCCGGCGCCCGAGGTCGGGCAGCGGGCCGGGCACTCGGTCGGCGCGCTACTCCAGGTGTACGCGGAGTGCCTCGACGGGGACCGCAGCAGGATGAACGAGCGCATCGACGCGACGCTGAGCTCATGTACGTCCAGAGCCCGTGCCAGGATCGCGACGTGCTCCGATCCGTTGAAGTCACCACCGTCCTCGCCCTCCCCTCGTCCTCCCACAACCTCCACTGGCGGGGCCGGCTCGAGCTGAGCCTCGACTGCTTTGTCTGCGAACGCAGCGGTCGCACCACGCTCTTCGAGGTGGGCGCGGATCGAGCCATCTGCTCAGGTGATCGCGAGTTCGGCCAGCATTACTCCGCCGGCCGCGTCGCGACCTTCGACCACAGCGAAGAACGCGAACAGACCAGTCTGCGTGCGGTGATCGACTACTGGTGGGCGCCCTTCCACGACGCTAAGCGGGATGAGCCTGGCGCTGCCCTCACCCGAGCGCCCTGGGTTCGGCTCCACCTGGGCTACTACTGTCCCGAGACGGAGAAGGCGGGCGAGTTCGACACCCAGACCAACGTCGTCCGACCTTCGTCTGGATCCTGTCGGCACTGCTCGACGCCGCTCATGGTGAGCCGGGAGGTACCGCAACTCCGGCTTCTGGCGGGTCGCTGATGATCACGAGGGCGGCATCTGGCTGCGTAGTTCGATCGATCGACGCGATGACGGCTGCTCACCCTTCCTCACGTCCAGACAGAGTGATCCTCACGTCCCGAGGACACGCCCACCATCATTCCGTCAGGAGTTGTCAGACGCCGGCCGGGCTGCCGGCGTCAGCCGGCGGGTCGGTGCGACCCCGGGCCTGCCGGGCCCGCCAGGAGCTCTCGACCAGCGCCACGACGAGTAGCCAGATCCCCATCCCCAGGCCGACCCAGATGCGTCGCATCGGAGCGAACGCTTCGGCGTCCCTGGCCCAGTCCCGCTCTCCGAGGTAGACGACGGTCATCCTCTCCCCGACCCCGGGAGTCCCCTTCCAGGCCCACAGTTCCGTCTCGTGCCCCGAGGCGAGCCGGACCCGGACGAGGTCGGAGCGACCGACGTGCCGTGCCCTGACGACCTCGGCCGGCGTGCTGACGCCGTTCGCGCTGAGATAGAGACCCTGGCCGATGGTAACCAGCGCCCAAGTGACCAGCAGCGCACCGCTGAGCACGAGCGCCAGCATCCGCCGTCTCGGGTTGGCGGTGAACGGGCCTGACGTCGACGCAGGCTGAGGGTGCGGGGTGACCATCGCCCCAGCGTGTCACCCACCGGCAACGGGGTGCGGTGGGCCCGGCGGGGAACCGGCGCGGCCACCCCGTTCGAGTAGGACGAGGAGCGGACCCATCGTCACCAGCACGGCTGACCCCTGCCTACAGGGCGTGGAAGCGGGCCGGCACGAGGATCTTCAGCTCAACCGCCCAAGATCATTGCACGCATTTCTGCACATAGGGCTGCAAACGGCGGCTACAGGTGGCATCCGGATGCACAGGTCCACCCATCGACGCGGTGACGTATCCGCAGGTCAGATGGCGTTCTGGCTGATCTTCGAGGTGCCCCCGGCAGGATTCGAACCTGCGACACACGGTTACCAACCGTCACCCTGCCGAGCTTGTCATCGTTGGTCACATCTTGGCGTTGACCTGCGCGAACGGCGTCCTTCATTAATCGCTACTTGTCACTCGTGGTCAATTCTGGGGAGGGTTTTTCGGGGGGTAAATGGGGGCACCCTGCCCGGTGCCATCAGCGAACGGATGCTGGCGCAGGTGGTGCCCTGGGGTGGGGATGCATGGATCGAGGAGCACCTCGTCGTGCGGATTCCGGACCTCGGTACGCGCCAGTCCTGCGCTCCTGGCCCGCACGAGTGCATCTGGGTGCAACGTACGGCTTCTGCTCGGCGACCCGGTCGGTCGGGAGCAGCGTGCCGTCCAGGATCGCGCACACCAGCAGCCGGATGCGTCGCATCGCGGTGTTCAAGTCATCGGCTGCCAAGCAGAGCAGGGCTATCGCCTCCTGGACGTAGCGCCAGGCAGGGGCGACGCCGATCTCGAAGTGAGTTCCCCCGCTTGATAGAGCGTTGGTTACCTGCTGCGGTAAGGTCGGAGCCGGTGAAACGGTGTACGGACTGTTCGCCGACGTCCGCGACGGGCGGACTATCCATTGCGCAGCCCCCTTCGCGCCGGTTGGCGGTCCGCTAGGTGCGAGCCGACGGGATCCCGATCTCGCTGGTCGCGCACCAGGGTGTGTACGTGCTCCGCTGACCGCGGTTCGGATGAACCCAAGTGTTCATCACCGGCACCAGAGCCGACTCAGGGCTGACGTGGCGCCCCCCGGCCGAGCAGTTCGACCATGCCCACCAATAGGCACGCCAGCAGGCCCCCGGCGACCAGGGCCGGCAGCGAGCCTGCGTTGCGTGCCTCGACCAGGAAGTAGCCGAGGCCACCGGCACCAACCGAGCCGATCAAGACGGCATTGCGCAGGTTGTGCTCAATCTGCCAGTACGCGATCGACGTCAACTGCCCGCCGAGCTGGGGGAGCAACCCACTCGTCAAGCTTTGCAGCGGCGACGCGCCCAACGCGCGCAGCGCCTGGTAGGAACTCACGCCTACCGAGTCCACCTCATCCGCGAAGAGCTTCGCCGCGGTAATCGTGCTTAGCACGGCGAGTACGACAGCCCCCGAGCTCCACCCGAAACCCACTGCGGAGATCGCCAGTATGACGAGCAGAACGTCCGGCACCGCCCGGCTCACAGCCAACAGGAGCCGGATTACGTACGGCAGCCAGCGCGGACGGCAGAGCTCCACTGAGGCCGCCAGTCCGATCAGGCTACCGGCAATAATGCCGATCGACGCTGCCGCCAAGGCGCTCGCGACTGTCTCCATCGCTGCCGCCGCGAGTCGCTGTCCCAGGTAGGTCAGCGGCGGTAGATCTATATACGGGAGCGCGAGCGGACGCGATCCAGTAGCCAGGCGGCCCAGACAAAAGAGCCAGCCGAGGACGCCGGTCCCCTGAAGGAACCCGACGGCGTACCGGCGCGCGGTCGGCGGCACCGGAGCGTGGCCGCCGGTTCCAGCCAGGGCCGCGAGCGATTCCAACCCGGCGTGGAAACATAACAACAGCAGGCACAGGCCCCCGACGACGGCGATATCCCCGTACGCGTAGTGCTCCTGCAGGCTGAGTCCGATCCCGCCGGCCCCTGCCACTCCAAGGATCACGACCTTGCGCAGCACCGAGTCGAGCCGCAGCAGGCAGGCCCGGAAGAGCAGCAGGTCGACCGAGGCGGTCAGCACCGCGACGAACGCCACGGCGTGGGTGGCGCCCGCCTGCCGGACCCGCCGGTACGGTTCCCGCTGGTCGTCGGTGACCGTGATGTCGAGTAGTCTGCTCAGCACGCCACCGGTGTAGAGCCCGACACAGATCAGCAGGATTTCCAATCTGGTCCCAAAGAAGAGTTGCAGGCAGAAAAGCACCGCGACTTCGGGGAAGCCGCGAGCCAGGAGGCTGGCGACCGCCGCCGACCACCGGCGTACCGTTGACTCCTCGCGCGGCAGGGCGCGGAACAGGTACAGGAATGTCCCCCACGACACGCCCATGGCCGCAGCGGCCAGCACCGTTGCCACGGTGGCGCCGATCTCCCGCAGCGTGACGCCGTCGAAGGATGGCGGGAACATACCGCCGAGTCGGCGGGTCAGGAACGCTGGCGAGACCTCCGAGGCGACCTTGACGGCGCAGTAGGCGGCGAGGCCGACGCCGACGAGCGCCGGCAGCACGGTGCCCAGCACCCGTCGCACACTCATGCCTCGACGAGCCGGCCACCCACCAGCCGCATACGCCGGGTCGCCCAAACCTCGGCCAGCCGCTCGTCGTGTAGCGCGAGCACGACGGCGCTCCCGCAGGACACAAGGTCATCCAGCAGGCGTAACAGTGCGGTCGCGGACTGCGGATCCAGCGAACTGGTCGGTTCGTCGAGCAGGACCAGTGCCGGACGCTGAAGCAAGGCCCGGCCAACCGCTACCCGCTGCTGCTGGCCACGCGACAGCCGCCCACACCGCACATGGGTGACGTGCGCCAGTCCCAGCCGCGTCAGCAAATCTGCTGCCGCAGCCCGTTCGGCGCGCGGGTAGGTGCGCCAGTGGAACCGAGGCAGGCGGAGACGTCCCAGACAGCCGTGCAGGACATTGGTGATCGCGTACAGGTCCGCCACTAGGGCCGGCTCGTGCGGCACCCAGGCGATCTCCGGCCGGTGCAGGGCCGGGACACGGCTGGAGGCCAGCGGCCCGAAGTAGGTCAGGCCACCTGCGAGCGTGGGGGTCTGCCCCGCCAGGCACGCGAGCACGGTGGACTTGCCGGCCCCGGAGTCGCCGAGCAATGCAATGCGGTCGCCCGCCCGGATCCGCATGGACGTGGCGGTCAGGATCGCCGTGCGGCCGTAGCCCAGAGTGGCGTCACGCAACTCAGCGAGCATTGTGCCCGGCATCAGGAGCACTGTCGGTAACCGGTGCGGCGACAGGCCTCCCGGATGCCGTCAAACGTCGCGTCTTCGGCCGGCGCGAGGCCGGTGACCGACGGATCAGCCGCCAGTCGGCAATCCGCGCTGTCGGTACAGATTCCGAGACTGACGAGACGCTCCACGTTGAAGTCAGTGCGCAGTGCGGTGACCAAGACGTCGCGCACTGCGGGGTCCAAACTGCCGCGAACAACGAGGGGAGCATTCGGGATGGGATCTGAGCGCCACACCACCTCGGTTCCGGAGAGGTCAAACCTGCGGGAGGGGAGCACCCGCTCGTACATCTCGTCCGAAGTGAACGCCACGTCGCAGAGCCCGCGCCGGAGGTCAGTGAGAGCCACGTCGTGCCCGCCGGTGTACGTCACCTCAACCGCACCGTCCGCCGACAGGCCGGCCGAGAGCATCGCCGACCGGGGGATCAGTCCACTGCTGGTGGATAGCGGATCCACTAGGCACACGTGCCGTCCTCGCAGACCGGCGGGCACGTCTATCCGCGCGCCCGACCGGGTCACCGCGACGGACCTGTAGGACGGCTCCCGGCTTCCGCTGCGATAGACGCCCGCTATACGCAGGTCGACACCGCCATGCCTGCCGACCAGGTAGGTGACCGGGCCCAGTTCGGCCACGTCAACCCGGTCCGCCAGTAGTCCCTCGACCGCAGCCTGGTAGTCGACGACCTTGATGATTTCCACCGGCCGACCTGTCGACCGTTCGAGGAGGGCGAGCAGTGCGCGATACGTTTCGCCTAGGGGCCCGGCGTTCTCGCCAGGCACCACGGCAACCCGGATGGCGTTGCCGCCGTGGGCCGAATCGCAGCCGGTACCGGTTCCCGTGAGCAGCAGGAAGCTCACCAGTGCCGCCGTGACACCCCGCATCCGACGCATCTCAGGCCCGCCTGGTTAGGGTGCCGTCACTCTGCCGCCACCAGCGCAGGCCCGCAGCATCCTGGAACACCAGGTCCAGGCCGACCTCAACGTTGTCGCCCACAGGAATATCCCCGGTCACCACGAACGGCAACTCCTCCATGGGCCGCATCAGGGAGATGAAGGTGGTCCGGCGGTGATCTCGTGTCGGCGGCGCAGTTTGACCAGTCCCCGTATCGAGCGCCCGGACGACCACCTGGTACACCGGTTCGCTCGAGGCGTTGAGACAGCGGCCTGCGACCCGTTCCGCAGACCACTGGTCCGGCCAGGCGGAGACCAGCTTCGCCTGGGTACGCGTCGCCTCCTGGCGGCTCTCTTCGGCTTCACGCTCTAACGCGGCGATGCGCTTGCGGTCGCGGAACAGCGTAATGACCGCGATTGTCCAGATGGCTAGGTTGCCGATCGCCTGGGCCCACCCGCCTGCGTCACCCCAGTCGATGTCGTTGCCGTCGATCACGGCTCACCGGAATTCTCGGCGTTGCGCGAGCATGCCGAGTTCTGCGGTGCCCCCGATGGAACCGTCCGGCAGCAGGCGTCTCGCAACGGACCATTTCTCGTCAAAATACTGCCGGAACGGCACGCCTAGCGACCATGTCGTGCCGCAGTGGACGATCAGATGAGGACTTCGCCAGCCCGCCGCGTTCACACCGTCCTCGAGAAGCACGTCGGCTCCGTAGTGTCCGAAGACCATGCGGTCGTTATTGATGAAGACGAGGCGGAACAGCGCCGGATAAGGCATTAGCCGCACCTCGAAGGTCTTGGACCAGCGGCGTAGCAGTGCCGCATACTCCTCCCGTTGCTGCTCGGTCAGGTCGTCCACGACGAGGAACCGAACCCGGCCGCCACGCCGCCACAGGCGTTCAAGTCCCTCGCTAAACCAGGGCTTGGTCCGCCACTTGTTCCCGTGGAAGCCGAAGAAATCGAGAGAGGTATGGGCCTGCGCCATGCATTGTTCGGGGCTCGCGTTGGAGTCCTTCAGAATGGCCGGGGCCTCCTCGATGCCGAAAAGCGCCATTGTTTTGAGAAGCTCGGAGGCGTGGCTAAGTCCTTCGAGGGCGTCCGGAACCTTATCTAGTTTCAGGTTGGCATCACTTTTACCCGGCACCCCGCTACCCCAATCTCGTGACGTGGCACTCTATCGCCTGAACCAGTTCGGCGGCATTGATCAACGGATCACCGCCAGAATTTGCGACGACCATGTCGACCTTCAGTCGCAAGGCCGGCTCGTTGTCGGTCATTCGCACCCGCCACTCGTCACTGTGCCGATTTAGTTCCGGGGAGCGCCGAGACAGCCGCTCGTAACGAACCTCCACCGGCGCGGAGACCAGCACCCGTAGGTAACCGTCGAGCGCCTGCGGCGAAGGACGGATTTTTGCCCCGTCGGCCAGCAGCGCGTCGTTGCCGCCGAGCACCGCGAAGGTGGCATGCAGGCGCTCGAAGGCGTAATGGGCGGCGGCATCGGCACTCAGTTCTTTGCGCCACCGAAGAAGGATGTGGCCGATCCGTTCCAGGTCGTCGAGTTCCTGCTCGGTAACGGAGACGTTCTCCTCCGAAACATCGTCTGCCCTCGGCATTCGGGTGACAAATCGACGCGGGAAAGCGATCTCCGGCGCCCACGAGAAGTGGTCACGTAGCGCCCTCAAAATTGTCGACTTTCCTGCTCCCGAACCCCCTACCAGTACAACACCACGACGCATCATCACCGCCCGTCCATGAGCAGTCGGAGCAGCACCAGGGCACTACGCTCCTCGCTCACCGTGCCGTCCAAGCATGCCTCGATCGTCTCGGCCGGGCTCAACCAGGTGACGGTGATGTCCTCACCCACCTCCGGCTCGGGGCCGTCGGCAAGTTCACGCCAGTCCTCGGCCACGAAATAGTAGAGGTCCCAGTCTACTGTGGCGCCGCAGACGCTGCGGTGCAGGAACAGCATCGAGGCGGCGTCGAGGCCGGCTTCCTCCCGCAACTCGCGCTGGGCCGCCGAGGCTGCGGCCACCTGCAACTTCTCGCCGGTCTGCGTCAATTCATGGTACTCCTGCAGGGTATCGAAGACCTTTCCGCCGGGAAGCCGTAGATCCGCCCGACCCAGTTCGTGGCGCCATTCCCGAGTAAGAAGGACCTGACCGGCCGGATCGCGAACAATGATCCGGGTGCCCGGGGCGCGGCGGACCCTTTCAAAGGTCTTCGGCACGCCCTTTTCCTGCACGTCCAATTCGGTGACTTCGAAAACTCGTCCTTGATAGGCAACCCGCTCCTCGTGAACCACTTGGAATTCGTGCGGTGCCTTCTCCTTAAACTCCACGCTGGGAGGTTGCGGTTGGGGGACTATCATTGACTTCTCTCCCGTCGCAGTGCCGAATGGATCACGCAGATTCCATCGGTCCTCGTCAGCGACAGCCAGTTTACACGTCGGTGCCCGGCCTGCCGAGGTCCAAGATGCTCCTTATAGATGTCAACCCGCGAGTTGAAGATCGTTTGCTGTGATGAGCTGGTAGAGCTCGCGGGCGACGTTGCGCTTTAGGAAGCGGACGATCTCCTTCTTGGACATGCCTTCCTTGGTGCGTCGCTGCATGTAGTCACGGGTGCGTGGGTCCCATCGCAGCCGGACGAGTACGACGCGGTAGAGCGCGGCGTTGGCCTGTCTGCCGCCGCCGCGGTTGAGCCGGTGCCGGGTGGTCTTGCCCGGAGCTGGCCGAGGTCGGAGCGGCTCCAGAGCATGGCGAACGCGGCTTCGAAAGCGAGTCAGTCGTGGTTCTCGCCAGCGCTGACCAACAGCTGCCCGGCGACGTCGGGTCCGACGCCGTTCGCGGCCAGTAGGGCCGGGTTGATGGCGGCGACCAGTGGTTCGAGTAGTTCGTCAAGGTTGGCGATCTCGGTAGACAGGTGCTGGTGGCGGTGGGCCAGCGAGCGAAGCGCGACGGCGACGGCTGGGATGGCCGCGTCGGCTTGCTCGGGTTGCAGATTCGCGCAGGTGGCGATCAGTTGCGTGATGTTCAGGCCGCGCAACTGGGCGCGCAGTTTGTCGAGGGCGGCGACGATCAGGGCCTTCATCTGCCGTTGAGTCTCGGCGCGCTGGTCGACGGCGCTGCGTCGGGCCACCCGCAGGTTGCGTAGGGCCTCGGCCCGCTCGTCGCGCTGCTGGGGGGTACCGGTGCGTTCGCCTACCAGCGCGGCCCGGGGCGGCCTGGATCGCGTCGATCGGATCGGACTTGCCTAGAATCGGCGGGTCTTACGGTCCGGCTGATCGACCTCGATCACCTGCATCTGCTCGTCACGCAGCAGGCCACCAGTCCCGCGCCGAAGGCGCCGGTGCCCTCGACTGCGCCGCCCATACCCGGCGCCGCAGAGCGCGTCGGCCTCGGCGGACATCGCCGCCTGCGCGAACGTCTTAATTATCGCCTGCAACACGTCCGGCGACGCGCCCTCGATCTGCTGGCGCAGCAGGTCAATAGGGTTCACACTTCCCGAGGCGGCCATCCCGTCCTCTCTTCCTTCTCTGGCTTGGTCGTCTTGGAGGATCGACGCGATGGCCGTCTCTCGTCTACGTAACACGTCCATCAGGGGCAAGTCATACACCACTCTCGTGGACGCAACTCCCGGCTCAGCCGGCCGGCGCTTAACTGGGCACCTGGTCATTTCAAGATCCGGATCCCGAGCGGCTCACCCCAGACCGCTGCGCCGTGCCCGGCTCACCACACACAGCTCTTACGGCGGGAAGACGGTGCCAGCCGGCCCCTCACGCTCGACCACTGCGCAACGATGATAAGAGTTGACGACACACGGTTACCGTACGTCACAACCCAGGGCTTGTCATTGACCACCAAAAGTTGTCGTTTACCTGCGCAAACATGGGCCACGGCTTGTCGACGCCTGTCACCGGCGGTCGCCACTTTGCAGGGGCTTTCGGGGGGTAAACGAGGGGTCTATCCGGCACACTGACGCGACGCACATCGGCGTCGTCACGATGGAGGAGGTAGGCGCGTACGCGGTGGACAGCCCGTGCCGGGCGAAGGCCGCATCCGCCGGCCGGCCGGCGGCAACCGCGCTCAAGGAGGCGGTCGGCGCCCTGCCGCTGCGGCCCACAGTTTGGGGCTAACCAAGCGGCAATCGAGCCGAGCTCCGCCACCACGACCCGCGCCGATCCGGATAGACACGCAGGGACAGCTGCCGACACCCCAGCAGGGAGGCTGCCCTAACCTGGTCGCCCACGCGCGTTACCGGGGGGTTTTCGGGGGACGACTCAAATCCACATAGATGGACGTCTACACCATGGCCGGCTTGTTGCTGGTCAGGACCTCGCGCTGGTGCCCCCGGCAGGATTCGAACCTGCGACACACGGTTTAGGAAACCGATGCTCTATCCCCTGAGCTACGAGGGCGCGAGGGCCTAGTCTAACGACCTGCGGGTTCACCTGGAGCGGCAGGGAGCGACCGACGTTCACCCGCGTCTCCCGGCACCCGTTCGCCCAGCCTACGACCACCCCCGGAGCACACCAACCCCGGTTTGCGACCGGCGGTCGGCCGCAGTGACCCGCGCTGGCACCGGTTCACCCGGGCCGGCATCCGCTCGAGTGCATGCTGAGCATCCCAGCGGTGAACGACTGTCTCTAAGCGACGGCGCCGACGTGTCTCCAGGCACCGGCGCCGATCGCCAGAAGCGGCCGGTGCGTAGGGGGGATAGGCCCCGGCCTGGGTTGAAGCGGCTCTACCGCTGTGCTTCGAAGTGCTCCTTCATCGCGGGGTAGTAGTCGTCGAAGTCCGGCGCCGGCTGGCCGTCGCGGGAGGCTGTCAACGCGTCCAGGTAGTACTCCCAGCCCGGTCCGACCTCGCCGATGCCCTCCGTACCGGTCAGGTGCTGGGTGAACCGAAGCTCGGTCACGTCCGCCCTCTCGACCAGCACCATGTCCAGGTGCCAGCCGCCGTGCTCGTCCACCGCGGAAACCGCTAGCCGACGCGGCGGTTCGCACGCGTCAATGGTCATGTCCAGCCAGGGCTTGCCCTCCTCGTACGCCATCTGGACCTTGATCGTGCGTCCCGGCGCTGCGTCGCCCTGCCACGGGCCGAACCAGCGCGCCGTGCGCGCCGGATCGGTGAGGCTGGCCCAGACGTCAGCCATGGGAGCGCGGAATGTGCGGGTCAGCACAAGGTCGTCGCCGATCAGTCGGCCGGTGGGCGTCGGGCTCATGCGGTCTCCTTCTGGGATGGGTGCCGCCCGGCGGCCGTCTGCCGCTCGCGGCGGGCGCGGTAGACCTCGGTCTCCAGCGCGTCGAGGCGGTGCTGCCAGCCGGACGGGCGCATCAGCCGTCCCAGCCACCCGGCGAGCTCGTCGAGCGGCGCGGCGACCAGTGTGTAGACGCGCCTGCGACCGTCGGCCGTGTCGCGCACCAGGCCGGCCTCGCGTAACACGCGCAGGTGACGGCTGACGGCCGGCCGGCTGATCACGAACCGGTCGGCGATCTGGCCGGCCGAGAGCGGTTCGTCGCGCAGCATCAGCAGGATCTCCCGCCGAACCGGATCGGCGATCGCGGCCGCCACCTTGTCCACGGCTGAAGCGTAACCAATGAGTTACGCTTTAGGCAACATCGCGTCCCTGGATGAGTCGATCTGCCGCGAAGCGATCGGTGCAGAGCAGCCGGCGCGGCTCCCCGTCAACGGAGGACCCGGGCGACCGCCCTCGCCATCGCCCGACCGCCGGCCGCGTTGGGATGCAGGTGGTCGCCGCTGTCGTAGCGGGGATCGAGTTGGTCGGGATCGCCCGGTGCGGCCAGCACGCGATCGAGGTCGACCACCGCGTCGAACTCGCCTGAGGTGCGGATCCAGGTGTTGACCTCGTCCCGCATGACCTCACCCGACGGGGTGAAGTATCCGGCCCCCTTGAACGGCAGCAGGGTCGCGCCGACCATGGTGATCCCCCGGGCCCGTCCCTGCCGGATGAGGCTGCGGTAGCCCGCGATCAACCGCGTGGTGCTCAGCTCGGGATTCGGTGCCCAGCAGGAGTACTCCGACTCACGCAACCCGATGTCGTTGATCCCCAGCAGCACCAGGACCGTGCTCACGCCGGGTTCGTCCAACGCGTCACGTCGCAACCGTGACACGCCCCTGTCCCCGGCGCACAGGGAGTCGTCCAGCAGCCTGTTCCCGCCGATGCCCGCGTTGAGCACCCCGCGCGGCCTCCCCCTCGTCAGGAACGCCTCGGCGAGTTCGTCGGGGAACCGGTCGTTGTCGTCGACCGCGCCGCCGCCCTCGACGATCGAGTCACCGAAAGCCACCACCGAACCCCGCCACGTGCCGACGACATCCACCCCGGCCAGGTAGTACCAAGATTGGGTCGACTCGGTGAACGCGTCGGGCCGGACGTCGCGCCGGTGGTCGCCGGAGGCCCGGTAGGTCGTCGCCGTGGCTCCCAGATGGAACGTTGCCGGCCCGGTCGGCGACGCCACGTACAGCGTCACCGTCAGCGAGTCCAGCGGCGCCGTCCACAGCGGCACGGGATCACTGGCCACCTCACCCCCGACCGGCACGGTGACCGACCGCGCATGCCGGAAAGTGAGGTGCCGCAGCGAACCGCTCCGCACCGCTGCGCCTCCGGCCGACCTGCCTACGGTGACCCCGACGATCGACAGCGGGGTGGCGCCGAACAGGTTCGACAGCCGCACCCGCGCCGCCGCGCCGCCGGTGCTCACCCGCACCACCTGCCGTACGGTGTGGTTGGAGAAGCCCTCCGTCGACCAGTTCGGCTCTTCACTCTCCACGGCACGGACCATCGAAGCCGCCCACGCGCCCCGCCAACCGCCCGCCGCGGCGGCACTGGCTTCGGCGGGTGCGGCCGTCAACAGCAGGCCGAGGGCTGTCAGTCCAGCGACGACTTTCATGAGAACTCCTTCTCGTTCCTGGTCGCGGCCGTCGGTGGGAGCCCGCGGAGGCGTCCGGCACGGGACTGCGAAGGCGTCGTGGTGGGGTCCGGCGGGTGGGGCCGTCCGTCGGTGCCGAGGCGGGCGCTCGGAGCCCGAAGACGATGTGGGAGCCACCGTCGAACCACGCCTGGACCACGATCGGGTGGCCGGCCGACGCGCTGGTGAGCAGGTGCGGGCCGGCAGTGGAGTCCCGCACCGACGCGACGGTGACGACCACCGCCAGCAGCAGACCGAGGGTGTCGGTTCCGACCGGTGTCCACGCCGCAATCAACGAACCAACCCCACCACCGCTACGGCCGGACATGATCAGCCACTACCCGGGCAGATGCCCTCTGAGCTGGGGCGGAAGCGGGTGGAGGCGCGGCACGCGACTGGTTCGAGCATCGGCGAGCCGCAGCGGGCCAGGCGCCGGGTGACACGCCGGTCGTTGTCCCGGCCGTGGTCCGTCGTCGGAAGGACGACGTCGGCGGCGCGTACCGACAGTGGGTCGAGACCGCCGCCGTACCGCTCGCTTCGGGCGAGGCCGCGAAGGGCGCCACACCGATCCGGCCGTCCGGTGGCGCTCGGAGCGGTGCCCCGCTGACCGCTGGCGGGGTCGACTGCCGTGCCGATCCGAAGCCGCTTCAGGTCGCGGCTGCGGCCGGTCGACGGTGCGGCGCCCGGCGAGGCAGGGCCACGTGCCGTGCCCCGACCGCCAAGGGTCTCAGCCGATACCGCCGAGGATCAGCGCCGATACGCCGACGCCGACACCTACCAGCGTCATCCTGCACCCGCCGCACAGCCGCGCCACCGCTCGTCCGCGGTGCCTGCGGGTCTCGTGGTACACGCTGACGTCGTCCATCGGCTCGACGCTCCCCGGGCCCGCGTCGCTGACCGTGGGCGCGGTCCCCGAGCGGTGGGGCCGCGTGCGGCGCTCAGCGACGCAGGGTCTCCGAGGGCGACTCGCCGAAGCGGGACCGGTACTCGCCCGCGAAGCGGCCCAGGTGGGCGAAGCCGTGGTCGACGGCGAGGGTGGTCACGGACGTCCCCGGTGGCGCCGCGCGCAGCGCGCGGTGGACGGCGTCGAGCCGGCGGGCGCGCAGGTACGCCGTCGGGGTCGTCCCCAACTCCCGGCGGAAGGAGTCCTGCAACGTCCGTACGCCCACCCCGAGCGCCTCCGCGACGTCCCCGACCGTCAGCGCCTCCCGGTGGTGGTCGTTGATGAGTTCGCAGGCGCGCCGGACGAGGCGCCCGGGGGCCGGGTGGCCCGCCGGCTCGGCGAGCAGCTCCGTGTAGGTGTGCCGGTGGGTCAGCAGCAGCTTGCCGATGAGCCCCTGCTCGAACCGGCCGGCGATCTGCGGGTGGTCGAGGAGGGAGGCGTCCCTCGGTTGGGACAGTTCGTCGGCGAGGAAGTCCACCCCTCTGGCCCAGGCGGCCGCCGACGGGGTGCGCATGGTCATGCCGACGTCGAAGTGGACCGGGCCGTCCACGGCGCGGCCCAGCAGCCGGGCGAGTTCGCGGTGGACCGTCGGCCGGTCGGCGTAGAAGATCCGGTGCGGGGATCCCTCGGCCCAGTGCATGTCCGAGTCGTCGTACGGGCTGAGGACGGACGCGGTCCCGGGCGTCGAGGTGACGGTGCGGCCGGCGTGCCGGACCTCCGCCTTGCCGGCGCGGGGCATCTGCACGAGGTAGAACGTCTCCAGCGCGCCGGGCTGTATCCGCACCGCCCGGTCGTAGTCGAGGTCGACGACGCCCACGCCGCCCGTGCGGCGGGCCGTCATCCGCAGGTGGACGTGGTGGACGCCCGGCTGCGGCGTCAGGCGGTGCGGGCAGAAGACGCGACCGACCTCGGTGCGGGCGCGCTCGATGTCGTCCGTCCTCACCGTCACGGCAGCCATCGGGCACCTCCTGACCGGCCGGGCGGCTGCGTACCGCTGGTGGCGTCGGACCATCCGCCCGTCGCGGGGACGCCCTGCTGGGCCGAGGGTAGGACGCCGGCCGGGCGGGCGGCAGGCATCTGCCTCGAATCCGACACGCCCGCCACCGGCCCGCCGCCCGATCGGGACGTCACCTCCCCGGTCGCCGGGGCGGATTCCGTCTCCCCGCGCGATGCGGACACCGCCCGCGCCCGGCGGATAGCCGCCGCCCCGCCGCCCTCGTTAGCGTGCGGACGCCGCCGGCACCCGTCGCCGCGGCTTCCACCCGCGGTCACAGGAGGTTGCCATGAGGATCGCCGTCGTCGGTGCCGGTTTCGCCGGTCTGAGCTCAGCGAAGGTGCTGCGGCAGAGTGGCTTCGAGGTCACCGTCTTCGAGAAGGCGCCCGACGTCGGGGGCGTCTGGAGCAGCACCCGGCGGTACCCCGGGCTGCACACCCAGAACGACAAGGGCACCTACCACCTCTCCGACCTTCCCATGCCCGCCGACTATCCGCAGTGGCCGACGGGCGAGCAGGTCCAGCGGTACCTGGAGAGCTACGTGGAGCGGTTCGGCCTCGCCCCCGCCCTGCGCCTCTCCACGGAGGTCGTCTCCGCGCGGCTCGTGGACGACGAGACCGGCTGGCTGGTCGCGTCCCGACCGGCGGGCGGCGACGACCCCGTGTCCTGGGAGCGGTACGACCACCTCGTCGTCGCCAACGGGATCTTCTCCGACCCGCTCGTCCCGTCCTTCGCCGGCCGGGCGGACTTCGAGGCCGCCGGGGGACGCGTCCTGGCCTGCGGCGAGCTCCACGATCTCGAGGCGGCACGGGGCAGGAACGTGCTCGTCGTCGGCTACGGCAAGTCCTCCTGCGACGTGGCGGTCCCGCTGAGCGACGTCGCCGCGTCGACCCATGTGGTCGCCCGACAGCTGCTCTGGAAGATGCCCAGAAAGCTCGGCGGGGCGGTCAACTACAAGTATCTCCTGCTCACCCGGATGGGCGAGGCGCTCTTCCGGTACATCAACCTGAAGGGATTCGAGCGTTTCCTGCACGGTCCGGGCGACGGGTTGCGCCGCCGCATGCTCGACAGCGTCGGGTCGGTCGCGACCCGGCAGCTCAGGCTGCGCGAGCTGGGCCTCGTTCCGCACGGGACCTTCGAGGACATCGCCCGCAGCACCGTCAGCCTCACGACCGACGGCTTCTTCGAGCGGGTCGCCGACAGCCGGATCGACGTCCACCGCGACTGCCAGATCAGCGAACTCCTGGTCGACGACGGCCGGCCGGCCGCCCGCCTCGCCGACGGCACGGTGCTCCCCGCCGACCTGGTCGTCTGCGGCACCGGCTTCCGGCAGCACGTGCCGTTCCTCGACGACGACCTGCGCGCCCGGCTCGAGGACGGCGCCGGCAACTTCATGCTCTACCGCCAGATCCTGCCGGTCGACGTGCCGCGGCTGACCTTCGCCGGCTACAACTCCTCGTTCTTCAGCCCGCTCAGCGCCGAGATGGCGGCGGTCTGGACGGCCGCGTACCTGCGCGGCGGCATCCCGCTGCCGTCCCGGGACCGGATGCGGGAGCACGTGCGGACGCGGCTGGCCTGGATGGCGGAGCGGACCGACGGGCGGCACGCCCGTGGCACGAACGTCATCCCGTTCTCCATGCACAACATCGACGAGGTGCTCGACGACCTCGGGCTCAACCTCGGCCTGCTGGCCCGCGTACGTCAGTGGCTGCTCCCCGTCGACCCGCGCGCCTACCGGAGCGTCACGCCCCGCATGATCACGCAGACCACGGCGACGGCGACCCGCCGTCCGGCCGTCCGCTCCCCCGGCGCGTCGTGACCGGCCCCCGCCGGGGCGCACCGCAGCGGCCCCCGCCGGGCGCGACGCAGCGGCCCGCAACCGGTCAGGACGGGCGGTCGGCGCTGATCCGGTCCAGGTGGGGCGCGAGCTCGTCGGTGATCAGCAGGTCGCGACGGATCTCGTCGTGCGGGTATCCGGCCCGGCCCACCATGTGCGCGGCGACCGGCGCGGTGGCGAGCTGGAAGGCGCCGACGAGCACGAGGGTGGTGATGTCCACCCCCGTACGCAGGCGCAGCGCGCAGCCGAGCAGGACGAGCAGCAGGCCGAGCACCTGGGGCTTGGCCGCCGCGTGCATGCGGGCGAGCAGGTCGGGGAAGCGCACCAGCGCCACCCCGGCGGCGACGCAGAGCAGCGCGCCGGCGATCAGGCAGACCGCGGCGGTGACGTCGAGGACGGCGTCGAGCGTCACTTGTCGTTCTTCCGGGCGGCGAAGCGGGCGACGCTGACCGAGCCGACGAACCCGAGGATCGCGAGGACGACCAGCACGGGCAGGGCGGTGGCGTCGCGGCTGTAGGCGGCCTCGGTGGCGATGGCGGCGACGACGACGGCGAGCAGGACGTCGGTGGCGACGGCACGGTCGAGGATCGACGGCCCGCGGATGATGCGGACGAGGGTGAGCCCGACGGCCACGGCGAGCAGCACGCCGACGGCCACGGCGACGACGGTCATCTGGTTGCCCCTTCCGGGTTGGCCGGCTCCGGTGGGCCGGCGGGGTGGGGTCCGGTCACGCGGCGCAGCTCGTCGGGCGAGCCGATGGCGGCGACGATCCGCGCTTCGAGGTCGAGCACGCCCTGCCGGAAGCGCTCCACCTCGTCCCAGCTGCGTACGCCGATGACGTGCACGTAGAGGGTGCCGGTCGTCCGGTCGGCCTCCAGGATGAGGCTGCCGGGCACCAGGGAGAGCGCCTCGGCGGTCAGCGTGAGGTTGAGGTCGGTGTTGACCCGCAGCGGCACGGCGATGATCGCGCTGAGCGGGGGGTGCCCGAACCGCACCGCCAGCCAGGCGATCTGGGCGGAGGCAACCACGAGGTCCCGCAGGAACCGCACCCAGAACCGGGCGAGCGGCACGGGGCGGATCCGCCCGGCGAAGGTCACCGGCGGCAACGGGAACACCGCCAGCAGCACGACGGAGAGCAGCAGCCCGCTGATCAGGTTGGCCCAGGAGAGGGTGCCCCACAGCAGCACCCAGACGGCGGTCAACCCCGTCACGGCGACGAGCCGGTTGCGCCGGAGCGCGGCGCGGGTCAGCGGCGGGTTCGCCGGCCCGGCCTGCCGCGCCGGGCCGGCCGGGTTGGTCGTCTGGTCGGCCGTCACGGGGCACCGTCCGGAAACACGGCCTCGACGTACGGGGTCCGGCGCAGGAGGTCCTCGGCGACGTCGGTGCTGACGTCGAAGAGCGGCCCGGCCACCACCGTCAGCGCCAGGCCGAGCGCCACCAGGGCGGCGGTCGACCCGATCATCAGCCGGGGCAGCACGACGCCCGACGCCTCGGGGTCCGGCCCCCGGTCCGGCTGCTCGGCGCCGTCGACGCGGGCGGCCACGGCGGTGCCGCCGCCGTGGGCGGCCGGGACGGTGCTCCCCGGGCCCGCGTCGGCGGCCGGGGCGGTGCCGCCGGCGGCGCGGGCGACCTGGGCGGTGCCGCCCGGGCCCGGGCGGGCGGCCCGCGCGGTGTCGCCGGTGGCGGTGCGGGCGGTGTCGCCGACGCCGGGCATGTCCGGGTGCGGGGCGCGCCAGAACGCCAGGTTCCACACGCGGGCGATGGCGTAGAGGGTGAGCAGGCTGGTGAGCAGCCCGCCGACGACGAGCGTCCAGGCCAGCGGGCTCCCGTCGGCCACGCCGGCCTGGACGAGGCCGAGCTTGCCGAGGAAGCCGGAGAAGGGTGGGATGCCAGCGAGGTTGAGCGCCGGCAGGAAGAAGAGCACGGCCAGCAGCGGCGAGAGCCGGGCCAGGCCGCCGAGCCGGTCCAGGGCGGTGCTCCCGCCGCGCCGTTCGACCAGGCCGGCGGCGAGGAAGAGGGTCGTCTGGATGGTGATGTGGTGCACCACGTAGAAGATCGCGGCGGAGAGCCCGAGGGCGGTACTCAGGCCGACGCCGAAGAGCATGTAGCCGATGTGGCTGATGAGCGTGAACGACAGCAGCCGCTTGACGTCGGACTGGGCGACCGCGCCGAGGATGCCCACCACCATGGTCAGCGCGGCCACGACCAGCAGCAGGTCGGCGGTGCGGCCGCCGGGGAAGAGCAGCGTCTCGGTGCGGATGATCGCGTACACGCCGACTTTGGTGAGCAGCCCGGCGAAGACCGCGGTGACCGGGGCCGGCGCGGTCGGGTAGCTGTCCGGCAGCCAGGCCGAGAGCGGGAAGACGGCCGCCTTGATGCCGAAGGCGAGCAGCAGCATCCCCTGCAGCACCAGCCGCAGGTCGTCCGGGAGCGCGTCGAGCCGGTCGACGAGCTGAGCCAGGTTGAGCGTGCCGGTCGCCGCGTAGACCAGGCCGATCGCGACCAGGAAGATCAGCGACGACAGCAGGCTCACCACGACGTACGTGGTGCCGGCCCGGATCCGGGTCTCCGTGCTGCCCAGGGTCAGCAGCACGTAGCTGGCCACCAGCAGGATCTCGAAGCCGACGTAGAGGTTGAACAGGTCGCCGGAGAGGAACGCGTTGCACACGCCGGCGGTCAGCACGAGGTAGGTCGGGTGGTAGACCGACAGCGGGGTCTCCTCGTTGCCGTCCGCCGTGCCCTGCCCGATCGAGTAGACCAGCACGCAGAGCGTGACGGCGGCCGAGACGACGAGCATCAGCGCGGCGAGCTGGTCGGCGACCAGGACGATGCCCAGCGGCGCCACCCAGCCGCCGACCTCGACGACCAGCGGTCCGTCGACGGAGGAGCGGAACAGCAGCGTCGCCGCCACGGCGACGGTGGCGGTGAGCACGGTGAGGCTGACCCAGCGCTGGGCGCGGGGCCGGCCCACGAGCAGCAGCGTCAGGGCCGCGCCGAGCAGCGGCATCACCACCGGCAGGGGTACGAGCCAGGTCATCCGGCCCTCCCCGCGTCCCCGGCCACGCTGGCCGTCCGGTCGCGCGCGGGCGCCCCGGTCGAATCGCCGTCCCCGGTGTCGGTGTCGGCGGTGCCCGGCCCCTCGTCCCGGTCGGCCAGCTCCATGATGCGGCGGTCCTCGACGTCGTCCTGCACCTCGTCGTGCCCGTTGAGGTGCCAGCTGCGGTACGCCAGGGCGAGCAGGAAGGCGGTCATGCCGAGGGTGATGACGATCGCGGTCAGCACCATCGCCTGGGGCAGCGGGTCGCTCATCTCCTCCTCGGCGGTGGTGCCGACGATCGGCGGGCCGCCGGCCCGGCCGCCGGTGAGCAGGAGCAGGTTGGCGCCGTTGCCGAGCAGGATGACGCCCATCAGCACCCGGGTGAGGCTGCGTTCCAGCAGCAGCGTCACGCCGGCGGCGAAGAGCACGCCGACCACGAGGACGTAGGTCAGGTTGGGGTTCACACCAGCTCCTTCACCCGGTCGTCGGTCTCTTCGGTCTCCTGCTGGTCGGTCTCCTGCTGGCGGTCCATCTCCGCGCCCAGGCTGCGCAGGATGTCCAGGATCAGGCCGACCACGATGAGGTACACGCCGACGTCGAAGAAGACCGACGTGACGAAGTGGACGTGCCCCAGGACCGGCACGTGGAGGTCGAGCAGGGCGCTCTGGAGGAACTCCCCGCCGAGCAGCATGGCGGCCACGCCCGTGCCGACGGCGACGAAGAGCCCGGCGCCGAGCACCGCGCCGGCGTCGACCGGGGCGGCCCCGTTGAGCTCGGTACGCCCACCCGCCAGGTAGCGCACGGCCAGCGCGAGCCCGGCGACCAGTCCGGCGGCGAAGCCGCCACCGGGGGCGTTGTGCCCGGAGAAGAGCAGGTAGATCGAGAAGAGCACGATGGCGTGGAACAGCAGCCGGGTGACGACCTGGAGGATGACCGACTGCTGGCGGGTGGTGGCTCCGGTGGTGAGCCAGCGTGGCCGGGCCGACCCGGAGCGGCCGACGCCGGGGATGCCCCGGCGCAGGCCGAGGTCCCGGGAGTGGCGGAAGATGAGGCTGGCGACGCCGGTGGCGGCCACCACCAGAACGGCGATCTCGCCCATGGTGTCCCAGGCGCGGATGTCGACCAGGGTCACGTTGACGATGTTCTTGCCGCCGCCGTAGGAGACGGCCTCGTCGGGGAAGTCGACGGAGATGGGCGTCGCGACGCGCGCTCCCGCCGCGACGTACGCCATGCCGGCGGTGACCACGCCCACGACGACGCCGAGCGCCACCCGGCCGCGCCGGCTGGACCGGATGGGCCGCTCGGAGAACCTGGCCGGCAGGTGGCGCAGGACCAGCACGAACATGACGATCGTGACGGTCTCCACCAGGAACTGGGTCAGGGCCAGGTCCGGGGCGCCGTGCAGGATGAACAGCAGTGCCGTGCCGTAGCCGGCGACGCCGACGAGGATCATCGCGGTCAGCCGACGCAGCGCACGGGCGGCGGCCACGGCGGCGACGATGACCACGGCGGCCGCGACGGCCTGCAACGGGGTGTCCCACAGCTCGAACCGCCGTGGCCAGGGCATCCCGGCCAGCAGCGCCCCGCCCGGCAGGGCGATCATCACCAGCAGGATGACCCCGAGGTAGAACGGGAGCGAGCCGCGCTGGGTCGCGCCCGTCAGCTCCACCGCCAGCCGGTCCACCCCGCCGATGAGCCGGTCGTAGACGGCGGCGCCGTCGAAGGGAAGTCGGACCGACGGGCCCAGCCGGCCCCGGTGCCGCAGGAGGAACAGCCCCACACCGGCGGCGACCGCCAGCGCCGACAGGCCCAGCGCCAGGGTCGGCCCGTGCCACAGCGCGAGGTGGTAGCCGGGCTCGGCGCTCGGATACAGGTCGGCGTACGGGGCGAGGACCTCGTCGACGGCGGGCGCGAGGAGCCCCAACGCCAGGCCGGCGGCCGCGAGCACGGCGGCCGGCGCGAGGATGGGCCACCGGACCGGCCGGGCCTCGGAGTCGGGCAGGCCGGGCTTGCCGGCGAAGGCGCCCCAGACGAAGCGCAGCGTGTACGCCACGGTCAGCGCCGAGCCGAGCACCACGCCGGCGAGCACCGCCAGGTCGGCGGCGCCACCGTGCAGGAACGCCTCGACGGCGGCCTCCTTGGCGACGAAGCCGACCAGCGGCGGAAGGCCGGCCATGGAGGCCGCCGCGAGGCCGGCCACCACGGCGAGCGCCGGCACCCGCCGCCCGAGGCCGCTGAGTTCGCGCAGGTCGCGGGTGCCGGTGCAGTGGTCGATCACGCCGACCACGAGGAAGAGGGTGGACTTGAACAGCGCGTGGGCCAGCACCATCGCCACGCCGGCGAGCGCGGTGTCGCGGGTGCCGGCGCCGAGCACCACCACCAGCAGGCCGAGCTGGCTCACCGTGCCGTAGGCGAGCAGCAGCTTCAGGTCGGTCTGCCGCAGCGCCGCCCAGCCGCCGAGGAACATGGTGAGCAGCCCGCCGGCGAGCAGCACGGGCCGCCACGGCGCGACCCCGGCCACGGCCGGTCCCATCAGCGCGACGAGGAACACCCCGGCCTTGACCATCGCCGCGGCGTGCAGGTAGGCGCTGACGGGGGTGGGCGCGACCATCGCGCCGGGCAGCCAGAAGCTGAAGGGGAAGATCGCCGACTTGCTCAGCGCGCCGAGCAGGATCAGCACCAGGGCCACGGCGAGGTAGCCGCCGCCGGGCAGGTCGGTGGCGATCTCCGACCAGCGGTAGGTGCCGGAGTGCTGCCCGAGCATGACGAACCCGGCGAGCATGGCCAGGCCGCCGAGGGTGGTGACCAGCAGGGCCTGCATGGCGGCCCGCCGGCTGGCCCGCCTGGTGGGGTCGCTGCCGATCAGCAGGTAGGAGAGGACGGTGGTCAGCTCCCAGAACACGTACAGCAGCAGCAGGTCGTCCGAGACCACCAGGCCGAGCATCGCCCCGGCGAAGGCGACGAAGACGGCCGCGAAGCGACCCAGGCCCGGGTCGTCGGAGCGGAAGTAGCGGGCGCTGTAGGCGAGCACCAGCGCCCCGACCCCACCGACGAGCACCACCATCAGCCAGGCCAGGGTGCCCATCCGCAGGGCGAGTTCCAGGTGGAGCCGGGGAACCCAGTCGACCGTCTCGACGACGGGGGTGCCCGAGCGGACCGTCCCGGTCCGGCTCAGGGCCCAGGCGAGGGTCGCGGCGGGGGCCAGGGCCACCAGGTAGAGGGCGCGTCGCCCCCAGAGGCGTATCAGTCCCGGGGCGATCAGGGCTGCGAGCGCATGGATCGCCACCAGAACCAGCACATACCCTCCCCGGAGCTCGACCGTCGGTTAGCCAACCCTAACCGGTAAGGAGCGGAATCGCACCTCGGCCGATACGCGCCCACGGCAGGCCGCCGGATCCGGCCCCGCGCTGGCGCTCGTCCTCGCGCCCGGGTGGCCGCCTCCCCCGCCGGTCAGCGCTGCCAGCGCACCACCCCGCCGACCACGGTGAGCGCCACGGTGAGGTCGCGCAGCTGCGCCGCCTCGACCTCGTACGGGTCCGTGGGCAGCGCGATGAAGTCCGCGAGCATCCCCGGGGTCAGCCGCCCCTTGAGGTGCTCCTCGTAGGAGGCGTACGCGCCGGCCTCGGTGAAGCAGCGCAGCGCCGTGTCGAGATCGAGCCGCTCGTGCGGGTCCACGCCGCCGGGCGGGGTGCCGTCGGGCTGCTGCCGGGTCACCGCGGCGTGGACGCCGAAGAACGGATCCGGGTCCTCGACCGGGGCGTCCGAGCCGAACGCCACCGTCGCGCCGGCGTCCAGCAGGCTGCGCCAGGCGTACGAGGCGAGGTCCCGGCCGGCGAGCATCCTGCTGGTCAGGGGGATGTCGCTGGTGCAGTGGGTGGGCTGCATGGAGGCGGTCACGCCCAGCCGGGCGAGCAGCGGCACGTCCGCCGGGCGCAGGTGCTGGGTGTGCTCGATCCGGTGCCGCAGCCGCCGTACCGCCCCGGCGACGGTCGGGTCGGTGCGCGCCGACTCCTGCCAGCGGGCGTACGATCGCAGCACCATCTGGTTCGCCGCGTCGCCGATGGCGTGCGCCGCGACGGCGATCCCGGCTCCGGCCGCCTTCGCCACCAGCCGCTCGAACTCCTCCGCCGGGGTGACCGCGATGCCGTGGTTGTGCGGCTCCCCGTCGTACGGCTCGGTCATCAGGCAGGTGTGCGAGCCGAGCGCCCCGTCGGTGAAGATCTTGACCGGACCGGTGCTCAGCCAGCGGTCCCCGTCGCCGGTCGCCCAACCCAGGTCGATCACCTCGTCCAGGGCGGTCGACGGGATCGTCTTGTGCACCCGCAGCGGCAGCTCGCCCCGGGCGTACAGGGTCTCGTAGGCGGCCCGGCAGTCCTGCCCGTCGAGGTCGTGGATGCTGGTGAGGCCGACCGAGAGCAGCCGGGGCAGGTGGGTACGCAGCTGCGAGACCAGGTCGCCGGCGAGCGAGGAACGCAGGACGTCGTACGCCGCGTCCCCGGCCGCCTCCCGCAGGATGCCGGTCGGCTCGCCGTCCTCGTCCCGGGCGATCTGCCCGCCGATCGGGTCCGGGGTCGCCGCGTCGATGCCGAGCCGGCGCAGGGCGGCGGAGTTGACCCAGGTGGTGTGCCCGTCGATGCTGGGCAGCACCGCGGGCCGGTCGGGGCAGACGCGGTCCAGGTCGGCCCGGGTGGGCTGCACCGGCCGTTCCCACCTGTGGCAGTCCCAGCGGCCGCCGAAGAGCCAGGCGCCGGCGGGCAGGGCGGCGGCGTGCCGCCCGATCCGCCCCAGCGCCTCGTCGAGGCTGGTGGTGCCGCGCAGGTCCACCTGTTCCAGGCCCCGTACGTAGAGCGCCGAGTGGATGTGGCTGTCGACCAACCCGGGCAGCACGGCCATCCCGTCGAGGTCGACCCGGCGCGCTCCGCCGCCGGCGCGGTCGCGGCACTCGTCCATGCTCCCGACGGCGACGATCCGTTCACCGCGCACCAGCATCGCCTCCGCGCGCGGACGGGCGGGGTCGAGCGTGTGGATCCTGGCGTTCTCGAAAACCGTAGCGGTCATGGGGTGGCCTGTTCCGACGGCGGGGCGGGGGCCAACCATGCTAGTTGGACCGGGTCGTCAGGTTGCTCGCAGCCGGCCGGCGGCTGGCCCCTCCCAGGGCTCACGCGGCGGCGCGGCACCCCACCCGCGCGCTACTGCCAGGTGGCGGTGTCGGGGTCGATGTCGTGGGCGCGCGCGCTGGCGTCGACGCTCCGCCGGAACCACGTGGCGAGGCCGGCGCGGATGCCGTCGTAGTGGGCGGCGAATGCCGGATCGGCCTCGTACATCCGGCCGAGACAGACCTGCATCCGCCTGGTGAGGGGGAAGTACGACGTGAACACCTCGCGATGCCGCTCGACGAGCTCATTCGCCTCGGGGCTGCCGGGGGTGACACCGGCGTCCATGGCGTCGCCGAGGGCACGGTCGAGGTCAGCGACGGCGTCGGCGACGGCCTGCCATTCCTCCGGGCCGCGGGAGGCGGAGCGTTCGGCGTACTGCCGCCATTGCGTCGTGTCCCCGTAGCGCTGACGGGCCTGGGCGGGCCAGTCCGGGTCCCACCGGGGACCGAGGATCGCGGCCTGCTGCTCGACGGTCAGCAGCAGGCCGCGCTCGTGGGCGGCGATCATCCGGTCCAGGCCGACGCTGAGCTGCTGGAGGCGCTCGATCCGTTGGGCGACCTGGGCGCGCTGTGCGCGCAACGCGCCGGGCACGTCCGCGGTCGGGTCGCCCAGGACGGTCCGGATCCCGTCCAGGCCGAGGCCGAGCTCCCGGTAGACCACGATGCGGTGCAGGCGTTCCACGGCGCCGGCGGTGTAGAGCCGGTAGCCGGCGGCCGTGCGCAGCGACGGCCGCAGCAGACCGATCTCGTCCCAGTGGTGCAGCGCCCGGACGGTCACGCCCAGCCGCGACGAGACCTGACCGACGGTCAGGCCCTCGGCGTCAGTGGCATCAGGCATGCTCCGCATTGTCGCCGCCGACGCCGGGTGGGGTGATCCCGATGGCCGCAAGGTCGCGCGCCTCCTGACTGTCCGGATCGAAGGGCTTCGCCGCGGTGAAGACGATCCGTGCCCTCTCCGGGGTGATCACCTCCACGTCGCGGGTGTTCCAGGGAGTGTCCCGTGGGCCGTCGACCGAGTCCGGGCTCACCGCGCGACAGGCCTCGACGGTGGCATCGATCTCGCTGAGCACGCACGCGAAACTGAAGCTCACCGCCGGTGCCTCCGCCGGAACGCCCGCCGCCGAGCGGAGGAGCACGTCCTGGAACGCCCACCTGCGCAGGTGCACGAGGGTGCCGGGGATGGTGAACAGCTCGAAGAACCCGAGCCCGCGGACCCAGAAGTCCACCGACCCCGCCAGGTCGTTCGTGGGGATCGTCACGAAGGCGGGCATCCCGTAGATGCCACGGAACGGTTCCGGCGCGACCGCGTCCAGGCCGGGAGCGGGGACGGGACTGATCTCGAAGGCGTCGTAGTAGTCACTCACGTACCCACCCTCCGGCCTCCCGCGGCGTGAGGGTCAAGCCGGTTGCGTGCAGCCGGTCCTGTCGCCGCGATACGACCGGCGTCGGCGGCCGGGTACGGCCGGCCGCCTCCGGCGGCGGGCGGGGTGCCGACGCCCCCGGCGGCCGCCGCCGCACGGCACGCCCGAAGGTCAGCCCGCGCCGCCTTCCCTGCGGTACGCTGCCGCCCAGTCACTAATACGACCTGTCGTGACTGTCGGCGGGCACCCTCTCCGGCGGCCCGACACGGAGGTGCCGGATGGCCGACGACGACGCGGAGTTGACCGCGTGGGCGCTTGCCGCCGGCCGGGGTGACCGGGCCGCCGCCGCTTCGTTCGTGCGGGCGACCCAGCAGCAGGTCCGTCGCTTCCTCGGCGCGCTGGTCTCGCCCGGCGAGGCCGACGACCTGGCGCAGGAGACCTTCCTGCGGGCGATGCGGTCGCTCCCGTCGTACGCCGGGCGGGCCTCGACGCGCACGTGGCTGCTCGCCATCGCCCGCCGGGTCGCCGCCGACCACGTCCGGACGATGACGTCGCGGCCCCGGACGGTGACGATGCCGGACCGGTACGACGCCCCCGACCCCGCGCGCAGCGGCTTCGACCGGCAGGTGGTGCTGGAACACCTGATCGCGGCGCTGCCGGTGGAACGGCGGGAGGCGTTCGTGGCGACCCAGGTCCTGGGCCTCTCCTACGCCGAGGCGGCGCAGGTGTGCGGCTGCCCGGTGGGCACCATCCGTTCCCGCGTGGCCCGCGCCCGGGAGGAGCTGGTCGCCGCGGTGCGCAGCCGCTCCGAGCCCGGCCCGCGCCGGGACGGCCACGCCATCTGCTGACCCGCTGACGCCGCCGACCTGCGCCAGGGCGCACCCCACCAAAGTGCGCGGAACCAACGACGCCCGCCGGGCGACTACCGGTGCATGGGGTGTGAGCAGTGGCATGAGGTGCTGTCCGCGCAGTTGGACGGGGAGGAGACCGCTGCCGAGCGGACGGCGGTGGCGGCCCACCTGGCTGGCTGCGGCGGCTGCCGGACGTGGTACGAGCGGGCCACCACGGTGACCCGCCGGGCCCGGTTGTCGGTCGCCGTCGGGGGCGCCGATCTCACCGGGGCCGTACTCGGCGCGCTGCCCACGTCGACGCCCGCGCCGCGTCGCCGGTTCCGGCGGACGGCGCTCACCCTGCGGGCGGCGTTGCGGGTGATCGGGGCGCTGCAACTCGCGCTGGGCCTGGCGCAGATCGGCCGCGGCGCGGCGAGCGCACACGCGCACACGGCCGGCGCGCTCGGGTCGGGGCACCTGTGGCACGAGTCGGCGGCGTGGAACGTCGCCGTGGGCGCCGGCTTCCTCTTCGTCGCGGCCCGGCGTACTCCCCCGACCGGGCTGGTGCCGATGCTGAGCGCCTTCGTCGGCGTGCTGGCCCTGCTCTCCGTCAACGACCTGCTGACCGGGCGGGTGGAGACCGCCCGGCTGGTCAGCCACGGCTTCCTGCTCGCGGGCTACCTCGTCGTCGTGGCCCTGTCCCGCCCGCGGCTGCACCCCGGCGACCCGGCGCGGCGTCGCCCGGAGGAGCCCCGGTGGTACCTGCCCGCGGACGAGCCGGCGGAGGCGCCGCGCCTGCGGCTGCTGCGCACGCCGTACCCCGGGTCGGCGAGCGCCTCCGACCGCCGCGCGGCCTGACCGGCACCCGCCGGGGAGACGTCCGGCCCGACCGGCACCCGCCCGCGACGTGGCGGCCGGTCGGCACCCGACCCGGGACCGTGGCGGCCCGACCGGCACCCGCCCGCAGAGGACGGCTGCCCGGCCACCGGATCCCGGCCGCCAGCCGGCTCGCGCCGGCGGTGGCGGTGGCGGTGGCGTCCGATCAGGACGGCGGCGGGGCGGGCAGGTCGACCACGCGGGTGGCCCAGCGGGCCATCAGCGCCGTGTCATGGGTGATGAGCAGGACCCCGGCCGCGTGCTGTCGCTGGTAGTCGGTGATGACGGCCGCGAGGTGCGCCTGGGTCGACGCGTCGAGCATGGCGGTGGCCTCGTCGCAGAGCAGGTAGTCCGGCCGGTGCACGAGGGCCCGGGCGAGGCAGGCGCGTTGCAGCTGCCCGTCGCTGACCGCGTGCGGCCGCCGGGCGAGCAGGTCCGGCGTGAGGCCGACGAGGTCGGCCAGCTCCGCCGCCCGGGCCCGGGCGGCCTCGTCGGCCGTGCCGGTGGCACGCAGCGGCTCGGCGATGATGTCGGCGAGGCCGAGCCGCGGGTCGGTGGCGGCACGGGGGCTCTGGAAGAGGATCGCGACCCGGGTACGCACGGCGGCGGGTAGCCGGTGCCGGGCGCCCGCCAGCCGCTGGCCGTCGAGGGTGACGTGCCCGGCGTCGGGGGTGTGCAGCAGGGCGAGGACCCGGGCGAGGGTGGACTTGCCGCTGCCGGAGGGCCCGCGCAGCCCGACGGTCTCGCCGGGGGCGAGGCGCAGGTCGACGCCGTCGAGGACGCGCCGGTCGCCGTAGCGGACCGCGACCTGGTGGGCGGCGAGCGCGGTGCTGGTCATGCCGGCGCTCCGAGGGTCAGCGGGTGGTGGCAGGCGGCCCGGCCCGGGGCGCGGGGCGGAGGCGGGGGCGGGGTGCGGCAGACGTCGGTGGCGCGGTCGCAGCGCGGGGCGAAGGCGCAGCCGGCGGGGAGGTCGGTGAGCATCGGCGGGTGGCCGGGGATCGGCCGGAAGGCCCGCTCGGGCAGGGCGTCGAGCAGGCCGGCGGTGTAGGGGTGCGCGGGCGTGCCGAACAGCTCGTCGGTGGGCCGGTGTTCGACGATCCGGCTGGCGTACATGACGGCGACGGTGTCGGCGACCCGGCGGGCGGCGGCCAGGTCGTGCGTGATGAGCAGGACGGCCCCACCGGCGTCGCAGCGGCGGCGCAGCAGGTCGAGGGTGTGGTCGACGAGCGGCCGGTCGAGGCCGGTGGTGGGTTCGTCGGCGAGCAGCAGCGGCGGGTCGGGGGCCAGGGCGAGGGCGGTGGCCAGGCGCTGCGCCATGCCGCCGGAGAGCTCGTGGGGGTAGCGGTCGAGGTCAGCGGGGTCGAGACCGACCTCGGCGGCGGTCCGGTCGGCGGCCCCGGGCGCCTCGCGCCGGGACCGGCCGTGGGCACGCAGGGTCTCCTCCAGCAGCCGGCGGCCCGTCCGCACGGGGGTCAACGCGGTGGCGGGGCTCTGCGGCACCAGCCCGACGGCGCGCCCCCGGACCGCGCGGGCGAGGTGCCGCTCGGACGAGCCGATCAGGTCGACCGGCTCCCCGGCGGGCGGGCGCAGGCGGGCGTGGCCGGTGACGGCGGCGTTGCGGGGCAGCAGGCCGAGCAGGGCGTGGGCGAGCACCGACTTGCCGCAGCCGGACTCTCCGACCACGGCCAGCAGCTCGCCCGGGTGCACGGTCAGGCGCAGGTCGGTGACGGCCTGCACCACGGCGTCGCGGAGCTGGAAGCGGACGGTCAGCCCGTCGACCTCCAGCAGGCCGGGCCGCCCGTCGGCGCCGGTGCCGGCCGTCCCGGCGTCGGCGGGCGTGGCGGCGGAGTCGGCCTCGGCGGGCGTGGTGGCGGTGGCGCCGGGTGCGCGGGTCGTGGTCACAGGTTCAGCTCCGCTCGTACGCGCGGGTCGAGGCGGTCGCGCCACCGGCCGGTGAGGGCGGCCAGCGCCAGCGTGACGACGACGAGGAGCAGGCCGGGCACGATGCTGGCCCACCACGCGCCGGTCAGCAGCGACCGCTGCCCATCGTTGATCATGTTGCCGATCGAGGCCAGGTGCGGAGGAAGACCGAGGCCGAGGAAGGAGAGCGCGGTCTCGTGCCAGACGGCGTGCGGCACCATCAGCGTGGTCGCCAGCGCCAGCCGGGGCAGCACGTGCGGCAGCAGGTGCCGGGTGAGCACCCGGGCGCGGCTGGCGCCGCCGGAGACCGCGGCGTCGACGAACGGTCGGGTCCGCAGGCTGAGCAGCTCCGAGCGGACGATGCGGGCGGTGGAGAGCCAGTGCGTCAGCCCGATCGAGACGATCACCGCGCCGAGGCTCGGGCGCAGCATCGCGACGATGAAGATGCCCAGCAGCAGGTGCGGCAGCGCCGCGATGGTGTCGACCACCCGCATCAGCGCGCGGTCGACCCAGCCGCCGACGGTGCCGGCGACCGCCCCGACGAACCCGCCGATCACCGTGGCGACGAGGGCGGCGACCGCGCCGACCAGCAGGGACACCCGCAGGCCGTAGAGGCTGCGGTGGGCCACGTCCCGGCCGAGGTCGTCGGTGCCGGCCGGGTGCGCCCAGGAGGGGCCCAGGCGGGTACGCGCCAGGTCGACCGCGCTCTCGTCGAGCGGCCAGAGCACGGGCGCGAAAAGGCAGGCCAGCACCGCGCCGGCGAGCACGGCCCAGGCGACGGCGGCGCCGGCGCGACCCGTACGCGGCCTCGACCGCCGGACCCGCGCGGGCAGGGTGAGGTCAGCCATCGAGGCGTACCCGGGGATCGGCGGCGGCGTAGGCGAGGTCGGTGGCCAGGTTCGCGGTCAGCACCACGACGGTGGTGGCCAGGGTGGTGGCGGCCAGGAGCGGGAAGTCGCTGCCCAGCGCGGCCTGGACGGTGACCGCCCCGAGGCCCGGCAGCGAGAACACGGTCTCCACCAGGACGGCACCCCCGATGAGTTCGGGCAGGTGGGTGCCGACCAGGGTGAGGAAGGGCAGCAGCGCGGTGCGCAGCGCGTGACCGAAGAGCACGGTGCGGCCGGGCAGCCCCCGCGCCCTGGCGGCGAGGACGTGGTCGTCGCGGAGGCTGTCGGCCACGGCGTCGCGGACGAAGAGCACGAACCACGGCGTCTGGGCGACCGCCAGCACGCCGACCGGCAGGATCAGGTGCCGGGCCACGTCGACGGGATCGGTGCCGGTGGCGGTGATGTCGGTGAGCCCGCCCGCCGGCAGCCAGCCGAGGGTGAGGGCGAAGAGGGCGATCGCGGCCAGCCCGATCCAGAACACCGGCATCGACTGCACCGCGTACGCGGTGGCGCGCAGCCCCCGGTCGAACCAGCCTCCGCGCCGGTACGCGGCCAGCGTGCCCAGCAGCAGGCTGGCCACGAGGACGAGGGCGAGGGCAGCGCCGACCAGCAGCAGGGTCCAGCCGGCGCGGGCGGCGAGCACGGAGGTGACCGGCTCGTGGCGGCTGGTGGACCAACCCAGGTCGCCCTGGAGCAGGTTGCCCACCCAGCGGAGGTACTGCACCGGCAGCGGGTCGTCGACGCCCCAGTTGGCGCGGATCTGCGCCAGGTTCTCCTCGCTGGCGGTGAACGCCGCCGCGCCCGCGTACTGCTGGGCGGGATCGATCGGGGAGGCCGCGCCGAGGGCGAACATGCCGACGCTGGTGGCGGCGAGGATCGGCACGGCCACCAGCAGCCGGCGGCGCACCACGGCGCCGGCCCCCGCGAGCCGGCGGGACCGCCGGGCGGGGGCCTTCACCGGGGGCGGGTCGGCCACCGGGACGGGTGTGGTCACGACTTCCTCGTCCAGGTGTGGATGTTCCACCAGAGGCTGTTGGCCACGTCGTGCTCGTGTGGCTCCACCCGCGGGGTGACCCCGGCGACCGCGTCCTTCACCACGTAGGTGTGCTGGAGATAGGTGAGGAACACCCAGGGCACGTCCGTGACGAGCTGCTTCTGGAGGGTGGCGTACGCGGCCTTGCGGACGGCCGGATCGGCATTGGCGCGGCCGTCCTGCAACGCCTTGTCCACCACCGGGGAGCGGTAGGAGCCGGGGTTGAAGAAGCCCTGGCCGGCGAAGGCGGAGCCGAACAGCTTGTAGGAGACGAAGTCCGGGTCGTACGGGGTGCCGTAGCCCATCACCAGCGCGTCGCTCTTCATCCGGGGGGTGATGGCGTCCCAGGTCAGCCCCTCGGGCGTGATCTTGATGCCGACCTTCTTCGCGTCGGCGGTCACCGCGAGGGCGAGCTCCTTGCGCAGGCTGTCGGTGGCCGGGTACATCAGCGCGAACGCCGCGGGCCGGCCGTCCTTGACGCGGATCCCGTCCGGGCCCGGCCGCCAGCCGGCGGCGTCGAGCGCGGCGGTCGCGGCGGCCGGGTCGGCGCCGGGCCTGCCGACGATCGACGGCTCGGCGAACTCCGAGGTCGGCGGGATCGGCCCGTACGCCGGCTCGCCCGCCCCGCCGAGCAGGCCGGTGACCATCGCCGCGCGGTCCACCGACGCGTTCAGGGCCCGGCGCACCGCGACGTCGGCGGTGACCGGGTTGCCCGCCGGCAGCATCACGCCCCGGTAGTCGGCCGTGGGCACCCGCTCCACCCGGTAGCCGGCCTGCCCGTCGAAACCGGTCGCCAGCTTGGGCGCCAGCTCCGCCGCGTCGAACTCCCCCGCCCGCATCCGCTGGGCGCGCACGTTGTCGTCGGCGACGAACGCGACCACCACGCCGCTGTTGGCGGGCCGGCCGCCCCAGTACTTCTCGTTCGCCGCGAGCACGAGCCGGTCGCCCGGGGTCCACGACGTCACCCGGTACGGGCCGGTGCCCACCGGCTTGCGGTTGAACTCGGCCTTGTTGACGTCCTGCCCGGCGAGGGCCTTCGCCGGCACGATGCCCAACGCCAGCCGCTGCGGGAACGGCGCGTACGCGTACTTCAGGGTGAAGACCACGGTCGACGGGTCGGGCGCGGTGACCGAGGCGAGCATGTCCAGGTCGGAGCGGAGCGTGGAGTCGACCTTCGGATCCAGCACCGCCTGGTAGGTGAAGACCACGTCCTGCGCGGTGAACGGGGTGCCGTCGTGGAACAGCACGCCCTCGCGCAGCCGGGCGGTGACGGTCCTGCCGTCCGGCGACACCGTCGGCAGCTCGCGCGCCAGCGCCGGCACCAGCTGGTTGTGGGCGTCGCGGGCGACGAGCCCGTCGAAGATCAGGGACCCGCCGTCGACCCCGTAGTTGAGCACCGGGTTGAGGGCGGTCGGCTCGCCCGCCGTCGCCACCACGAGGGTGGTGCCGGCGCCGCCCCCGCCCGTCGACGTGGCCGTCGGCGACGAGCAGCCCGCCACGGCGAGGGCGCCGGCGACGGCGAGCGCCGTCACGCGCTTTGACACAGGCGTACCCATCTCATGCTCCCGGGTCTGTTCTGCGCACGACCGCCCGGCGTCACGCCGGGCCGGCGTCCTGATCTGGACCGACCGTGGCCGCGGCGGCCCACGGTCACGAGCGGGCGGACGCCCCGTCGATGGTCTGGAACATCGCCGGGGCGTCCGCCACTAACGCCAGCATTCCGCAATTGCCAGTCTTATGCAATAAGAGCCCACCGACCATGTCGCCCATGCCACACCCCGTCCGCGCGGAGCGGGCCCGGTCAGCCGGCGTCGCCCCGGTCGTACGCGGCCCGGGCGCGGTGGACCTGCTCGATGTGCGTCTCGGCCCAGCTCTTGATCGCCTGCTGGATCGGAAGCAGGGTACGGCCCAGCGCGCTGATCTCGTAATCGACGCGCACCGGCACCGTCGCCGTCACCGTGCGGGTGAGCAGGCCGTCGCGCTCCAGCTTCCGCAGCGTCTGGGTCAGCATCTTCTGGCTGGCGCCGGGGATGGTCCGGCTCAGGTCGCTGTAGCGCAGCGGCCCGTCGGCGAGGGCGGCGAGGACCAGCGTGACCCACTTGTCGCTGAGGGTGGCCAACAGCTGGTGACCCGGGCACTGCGCGAGGAAGGCGTTGTACTCGTCGCGCCGACGCTCCCGCGACTGCGCGGCGCGCAGGGTCGGCATCACGAACCTCCGGGAGGGTTACGCACCTTCGGGTACCTACTTACCGGTGGAGAGTAACAGCCCTAGCGTGATCGGCATGAAGGCTGTTGCCGTCCGCCGGTTCGGCGGAACCGAGGTCCTTGAAATCGTCGACGCCGCCGTGCCGGAGGCCGGGCCGGGCCAGGTACGCATCCGCGTGGCCGCGGCAGCGGTCAACCGCATCGACCTCTCCACCCGCAACGGTGCGCTCAGCGAGGCCGGCCTGCTCGCCCCCGCCCCGGTGGTCTGGCTCGGCTGGGACGTGGCCGGGCGGGTCGACCAGATCGGCGCCGGCGTCAGCCGATTCGCCGTCGGTGACCAGGTCATCGGCCTGCGGGACGTGCTGTCGGCCGGCGGCACCCAGGCGGAGTACGTCGTCCTGGACGAGGGCGCGGTGGCCCCGGCGCCCTCCGGCGTACCCGCCGCCTGGGCCGCCACCCTGCCGCTCATCGGGCTCACGGCCGACCGGTCGCTCACCCTGACGGGCCTGCGTGCCGGACAGACGCTGCTCGTCACCGGGGCCGCGGGCGGCGTGGGCGCCATGCTGCTCGAACTCGCCGCCGCGCGGGGCGTCCGCACCGTGGCCGTCGCGGGCGAGGACGACGAGCCGCTCGTACGCGGCCTGGGCGCGACCTGGTTCGTGCCGCGTACGTCACGCCTCGCCGAAGCCGTACGCCGCGAGGTTCCCGGTGGCGTCGACGCGGTGGTCGACGCCGCGGTGGTCGGCGTCGCGGCACACGAGGCCCTCCGGCCAGAGGGCACCTTCGTGGCCCTGGTGGCACCGTTCGCGCCGCCACCCCTGCGGGCCACCCGCGTCGTCGTGCAGGAGGTGTTCGCCGACGGCGCGCGGCTGACCCGGCTGGCCGCCCTGGTGGACGCGGGACGGCTCAACCTGCGGGTCGCGGACACGCTGCCGCTGGACCAGGTGGGCGTCGCCCACGACCGCCTCGCCGCGGGTGGCCTGCGCGGGCGCCTCGTCCTCGTCCCCTGACCGGGGCCGGGCGTCTGGGCCGGCCCCGGTCAGGGGCACCTCGTCGGCGGGTCAGCCGACGGGAAGGGCGGTCAGCCAGCCCTGCCAGGCCCGCTCGGCCCGGGCCGGGTCCTGGTCCGCGGCGAAGACGTGGTGGCCGAGGACCAGGGCGTCGCCGCGCTCGGCGCCGGAGTAGAGGAACCGGTACAGCGCGTCGGCGGTGCGGACGCCGACGTACGTCGGGAGGCCGGCGAGGTCGACGACCCCCTCGATCGGCGGCAGGCCGTCGACGGTGAACCGGACCCGCGCCCCCTCGGTGATCGCGCCGCCGACGCCGAGGGCGTCGGCCAGCGCCGCCCACGCCCGGTCCGGGCCGCCGACGCCGGGCCGGAACGCCGAGAGCGGCGCCGCCGTCCGGCCGGGGAAGTGGGCGAGGTAGGCGGCCAGCGTGCCGAGGTACATGTCCCAGCCGACGGCCATCGCCGCGTACTCGCTCTCCCAGTCGTCACCGAGGACGCCGCTCTGGACGAGCCGCAGGGTCGTGCTGCCCCGCTCGCGGCCCTCGATGAGGTATTCCATGGCCGTGAAGGTGCCGTCCGGGGCCGGCTCGGTGCGGTCGGCGAGCCGCTTACCGGGCTCCCACGCGGTGATGGTCGACTCCTCGACGTTGCCGGCCATCGTCAGCCGGGTCCGGCCGCCCTCGCCCGGCTCCACCTCGCTGCGGCCCATGAACCACGAGTCGATGCCCGGGCCGGTGGCGATCGCCTCCCAGACCTGCTCCGGCGTGGCGGCCAGCTCAACGTCCTTGCGCAGCTCGAAACGGTGACCCATGTCAGTGCTCCTCGTTCGTTGTTCTGTCGTCTTGGTCGGCGCTGGGGTGCAGTGCGACCACCAGCCGGTGCTCGCGGCCGTCGGGGGCGTTCTCGTCGTGGTACCGGCCGACCAGTGCGGTGACCGTCGCGGCCAACTCCTCGGCGAAGGCCGCCCGGTCGCGCGCCGAGGCGAACCGGACGGTGCCGTCGACGGCGAACGTCGACACCCGCTGCCGCGCCCGCTCCGCGCCGGTGATGAGCGCGCCGACGTCCTGCACGAGCCGGGCGGCGAGCGCCAGCAGCCACCGCGCCGACAGCCGGTCCGGCGACCGCGACGGATCGGGCCGCACCGCGGCGAGAGCCGCCGGCGAGATGACGTACGACCCGGCGGTGGCCCGCAGGACGCGCTCGGTGACGTTGCCCTTGCGGCGCTCCTCCACCAGCTCGACCAGGCCGTGCTGCTCCAGCGCCCGGAGGTGGTAGTTGACCTTCTGCCGGGGCAGGCCGACGCGGGCGGCCAGCATCGTCGCCGATGCCGGCTCGGCGAGCGCGGCCAGCAGCCGGGCCCGCATCGGGTCCAGCGACGCCTCGGCCGCCGCCGGGTCCTCGATCACTGCGATGTCGAACATGGCACCACCCTCCCACCGACAATTTTTCTTGTCAAGACAGAATGAGTTGTCGGTGGAGGGGTGGGCGGTGGCTGGGGCTCGGAATCGCGTCGGGACAGGGGTGCGCCGCTCCTCAGCCCTCGCGCGGGCGCAGGCGCACCCGGCGCAGCAGCTGGGCGTTGAGCGCCACCACGATCGTCGAGGCCGACATGAGGATCGCGCCGACCGCCGGGCTGAGCGTCACGCCCGCCCAGGCCAGCACGCCCGCGGCCAGGGGAAGGGCCACCACGTTGTAGCCGGCGGCCCAGGCGAGGTTCTGGATCATCTTGCGGTACGAGGCGCGGGACAGCCGGATCACGCCGGTGACGCCGCGCGGGTCGGACGAGGCGAGCACCACCCCGGCGGACTCGATCGCCACGTCGGTGCCGGCCCCGATGGCGATGCCCACGTCGGCCCTGGCCAGGGCGGGGGCGTCGTTCACCCCGTCGCCGACCATCGCCACCCGCAGCCCCCGCCGCTGGAGGCCGGCCACCGCGTCGTCCTTGTCGGCGGGCAGCACCTCGGCGAAGACCTCGTCAACGCCGGGGCGGAAGCCCAGGTCGGCCGCGACCGCCTCGGCGACCGGCCGGGCGTCCCCGGTGATCATCGCGATCTTGCCGATGCCCTGCTCCCGCAGCTCGGCGATCGCCGCCCGGGCCTCGGGGCGCACCTGGTCCTCCAGCGCCAGGGCGCCGAGCACGGTGGCCTCGTCGCCGTCGAGGCGCAGCACGTGCAGCACCGCCGCGCCCCGGCCCGACCAGTCGGCCTGCCGGTCGGCGAGATCGCCCGGCGCCTCGACGCCCAGCTCGCGCAGCAGGGCGGGACCGCCGACGGCGTACGCCCTGCCGTCGACCTCGGCGCGGACGCCGCGCCCGGTCAGCGAGCGGAACCCGGTCGCCCGCCGGGTCACGCCGCGCTCGGCCCCCGCGGCCACGATGGCCCGGGCCAGCGGGTGCTCGCTGTCCGCCTCCACCGCCGAGGCCAGGGCGAGCACCTCGTCCTCGCTGCCGCCCCCGGTGGCCGCCACCCCCGACACGACGTGCTCGCCCCGGGTCAGCGTGCCCGTCTTGTCGAACAGCACCGCGTCGACCGTGCGCATCCGCTCAAGCGCCAGCCGGTCCTTGACCAGGATGCCGCCCCGGGCCGCCACGGCCGTCGACAGCGCGATCACCAGCGGGATGGCCAGGCCCAGCGCGTGCGGGCAGGCGATCACCAGGACGGTGACGGTACGCACCACGGCCGCGCCGAGGTCGCCGAGCGCGGCCCAGGTCACCAGGGTCGCCAGGGCCACCGCCGTCGCGACGTAGAACAGCCAGGCGGCGAACCGGTCGGCGAGGACCTGCGCGCGGCCGCTGGACTGCTGGGCCTGGGCGACCAGGCGCTGGATGCCGGCCAGCGCGGTGTCCTCGCCGACCGCCTCCACCCGCACCCGGATCGACGCGTCGGTCGCCACGGTGCCGGCCACCACCCGGTCCCCGACGTCGCGGGAGACCGGCCGCGACTCTCCGGTGACCATCGACTCGTCCAGCTCGGCGGCACCTTCGGTGATCCGCCCGTCCGCCGGCACCCGCGCGCCCGGGCGGACCAGCACCAGGTCGTCGACGCGCAGCTCCGGCACGGGCACCCGCGCGACGGTGCCGTCGGCGGAGACCCGTTCGGCGTCGTCGGGCAGCAGCGCCGCCAGCGCCGAGAGGGCGCCCTGCGCCTGGCCGATGGCCTTCATCTCCTGCCAGTGCCCGAGCAGCATGATCGTGACCAGGGCGGCCAGCTCCCACCAGAAGTCCAGCTCGAACACGCCGAGCGCGGTCGCGGCGGAGGCGACGTACGCGACCGTGATGGCCATCGCGATCAGCAGCATCATGCCGGGGGCCCGGTCCCGCACCTCCCGCACCGCGCCGACCAGGAACGGCCAGCCGCCGTAGCAGAAGACGACCGTGCCGAGCAGCGGACCGATCCACGAGACGCCCGGGAAGTCCAGCCGGTAGCCGAACCACTCCATCACCATGTCGCTGGTCAGCACGATCGGGACGGTCAGCGCCAGACTCAGCCAGAACTTCCGGCGGAACGCCTCCGGGTCGTGCCCGGCGTGCTTGCCGTGGTCGCCGTGCCCGCCCCGACCGTGGGCCGGGCCGCCGTGCCCGCCGGGGGCGTGCGGGTCGTGGCCGCTGCCGCCGGGGGCGCGCGCCCCGGTGCGCGGCCGGACCCGATCGGGTGCCGGGTCGCGGGGCCGGTGGTCGTGGTGCGGGTGCTGCGGGTCGTGGGACATCGTCGCCTCCTCCGACCACCATATACCCCCTCGGGGTATCCGGTGGCCGATCGCCCCGGCCGGCGGCGGGGGCGATCCGCCGTCCCCGGTGGCGGCCGGAACGTCCGACGGTGGGGGCGGAGACCGTGGTGCACGACCCGGGGTCGGGGTGGCCCGACACGACGACGCGCGGACGGTGCGCCGGCCGTCTCCGTACCGGTCAGCTCATGGTGGCGAGCAGGTCACGGCAGGCCCGTTCGCACGCGCGGCAGGCCTCGGCGCAGACCCGGCAGTGCTCGTGCATCTCCGCGTGGCCGGTGCACTCGTCACCGCAGGCCCGGCAGGCCACGGCGCACGCCTCCAGCAGGCTGCGGCTGATGTTGGCGTCGTAGCCGGTGTGCCGGGACAGCACCCGGGAGGTCGTGGTGCAGATGTCCGCGCAGTCCAGGTTCGTCCGTACGCACTTCGTCAACTCGGCGACCATGTCCTCGCTCAGGCAGGCGTCGGCGCAGGCGGTGCAGGCCTGGGCGCAGGCGTTCAGAGCCTCGATGACGGCGGCCAGTGCGTCCCGGTCCAGATTGATCGACTCGGGATAGGTGTCGAGCATCGACTTCGTGGTGCTGGGCACGGTGGTCTCCTCTCGGTCATTGCCTCCGCACTACCCGCGACGGACGCCCCGCATGCGACACGGGGACGGCGCCCGCGGTGGGGACACCGGTGCGGACCGTTCGACCCGCTCCCGCTCCCGCGCCACCGCCCCCGGGCGCCCTGCCGCCACCGCGTCGCGGTGCCACCCGTCGGTCGGTTCCCCGCGGCGGCGGCGCGTCGGTCGCCGCACCGGCCGGGGCGGTGCCGGTTCACCCCGACGTGCGGGGCGTACGGGCTGACGGCGGTCGAGCGACACGGCCTGACGGTCGGGGACCGGATGGCCGCCGAGCGGGTACGCCCCCCGGGTTACCGCGCGGCACCCACGACCCGGTGCGCTGACCGCCGCCGGCCGGCATGAGCCGGCCGGAGATCGGGTAGAACGGGACCATGGCCGAGCTGAGCAGTTCCCCGCCACCGCCGCAGGCCGCCGAGCTGCGGCGGTGGACGCTGTCGAAGGCGGCGGACCTGCGGGCCCTGCGGGCCTCCCTGCACGAGGAGCTGACCGGCGACGTGCTCGGCGAGGGCGAGGCGCTGGAGGAGATTCCCGAACTCGTCGTGCTGATCGCCACGGAACTCGCCACGAACGCCCTGCGGCACGGCATCCCGCCCACCATCGTCCGGCTGCTCGCCACGGACGAGTACCTCATCCTCGACGTCGCCGACCACGACCTGGGCTCCCGCCCGGAACTCACCGACGACCAGCCCGTCGCGACCGGCGGGCGCGGGCTGCAACTCGCCCGTGCCCTCTCCCTCGACGTCGCCTGGTACGCCACGGGCACCACCAAGAACATCTGGGCGTCCTTCCCCCGCACGGCGCGCCTGAGCGGAACGCGGAGCGGTTGACCGGGCCGTCGCCCGCACCGGGCGGCCCGGACGGCCGGAGGCGGACGCGGCGGAGAGGGAGCCGGCGGAGACGACGCTGACGACAGCGACGACGGAGGCGGCGGCGTGACGGGCGGGCGGCCTCCCGCCGGGGGCGGGATGGTCGCCGGCTCGGCACCCTTCGCCGGGCGGCCTACACTCGTGTCGTGAGGCAGCCATCGTGATCGCCCCGGAGCGGCACAGCGGGGAAGGCAATCACGTCTGCTGGACGTACGACGACCCGGAGTCCCTGGCGGACCAGGCGGAGCGCCACCTGGCCGCGAGCCTCGCCGCGGGCGAGCGCTTCTGGTACATCACCCCGCGGCCCGGCGACGCGGTGGCCGAGCGGCTGCGCGCCCTGCCCGGCTTCGCCGCCGCCACCCGGCGGGGCGCCGCCACGGTGGTCCCTCTGGTCTCGACCTACTCGTCCGACCACGTCATCGACCCGGCGGCGCAGGTCGCCGCCTACGCGTCGGCCACCGCCGAGGCGCTGGCCGACGGCCACACCGGCCTGCGCGTGGTCGCCGAGGCCACCGAGCTCGTCAGCACCCCGGCCAAGCTGGACGTCTTCACCCGGTACGAGCACCTCATCGACCGCTACATGCGCACCAGCCCGTTCTCGGCGGTGTGCGCCTACCACCGGCCGACCCTGGGTGAGCGGGCCGTCGCCGAGCTGGCCTGCATGCACCCGTCGACCAACGTCGAGGACCTGCTGTTCCGGGTGCACGCCGTCCCGCCGCAGGACGGGCACGCCGCGATCGCCGGCGAACTGGACATGTCGAACCACGAGCAGTTCCGCACCGCGTTGGACCGCGCCGACCTGCGGCCGACCGACGACGAGCTGGTGCTCTCCGCGTCCGACCTGCGCTTCCTGGACCACCGGGCCCTGACCCTCCTCGCCGACTACGCGCACCGGCGCGGGGCGACCGCCGTGCTACGCACCCCACGCTCCGCCCCGGCGCGCCTGGTCGACCTGCTGAGCCTGCCCGGGATCCGCGTGGAGGTCGTCCCGTGAGGACCGGCGCCCCCGCCCAGCACGACGGCTACTTCCACGAGGCCGTCCGCTACGACTCCGACGACGAGCTGCTCGCCGTGGTGGTGCCGTTCCTGCTCGGCGGGGTCGAGGCGGGCGAGCCCACCTTCGTGGCGCTGGGCGAGCGCACCGCCCGGCTGGTCCGCTCGGCGCTGCCGACGGGGTGCGCGGTCGGTTTCCTGCCCGGCGGCGACGTCTACGCCCGCCCCGCCGTCGCCATCCGCTCCTACCGTCAGCTCCTCGCCGAGCAGGTCGCCGCCGGCGCCGGGCAGATCCGCATCATCGGTGAGGTGCCGTCGGTCTCGTTCGGCGCGACCTGGGACTGGTGGGCCCGGTACGAGTCTGCCATCAACCACGCGTACGACGACTTCCCGCTCTGGAGCATGTGCGCCTACGACACCCGGATGACGCCGGCACGGGTGCTGGCGGACGTGGCCCGGACGCACCCCCGGTTCGCCACCCCCGACGGCCGGCACGTGCCCAGCGCGACCTGGACGCCGCCGGCGCGTTACCTGCGGCAGCACCCCCCGGTCGTGCCCGACCCCCTCCAGTCGCGCCCGCCGGTCGTCGAGCTGGCCGAGCCGACCGCGGCCGAGGCGCGCGCCGCCGTCCACAAGGCCGACCAGGGTCAGGTGCCGGCCGACGACGTCGAGGATCTCGTCGTCGCGGTCAGCGAGATCGTCACCAACGCGCTGCGCCACGGCAGGCCACCGGTCCGGCTGCGCGTCTGGGCCGGCGACGACCGCATCGTCGCGACGGTCAGCGACGGCGGCCACGGGCCGGTCGACCCGTTCTGCGGGCTGCTCCCCGTCTCCGACGGCGCCCCGGGCGGGCTCGGTCTGTGGATCACCTACCAGTCCTGCAACCACGTCACCTGGCAGCGCGACGAGGACGGCTTCACCCTGCGGATGACGGCCGGAAACGCGTACGTCGGCTGACCGGGGTGACCGGGGTGGCCCCGCGCCGGTCGCCGTCCGGGAGCGCCGGCCGGCGTGGCCGGCCCCGCCGGTACCAGGCGACGAACAGGGCGACGGCGAGCAGCAGCTCGCCGACGTCGCCGCCGTAGTACATCAACCGGGCCGCGGCGCGCAGCGCCGCGACGTCCCGGTCGGGCAGCCCCGGCGGCAGGGTGGCGGCGTGCGCGTAGAGGTACTTGGCCAGCACGGCGTGCCCGGCCCCCGCGCCGAGCAGCGCGCCGACCCGCACCGCCGGCCCGGGTCGGCGCGGGGCCGGGTCCGGGCCGGCCACCGACCAGGCGAAGAGGTAGCCGGCGGCGACGTAGTGCAGGTGCAGGGCCTGGTGCAGCACCGGGTCCCGCTCGGCCGCCGCGTAGAGCGGGGTGAGCAGCACCAGCGCGAGACCGCCCGTGGTGAGCAGCGCCGCCGTCACCGGATGGGCGAGCACGTGCACCGGCCGGGCCCGCAGGAACCGGCCGATCCGGCGGCCGACCGGCGGCGGGACGACCCGCAGCAGCAGGGTGACCGGCGCGCCGAGGGCCAGCGCGAGCGGGGCCACCATGCCGAGCAGCAGGTGCTGGGCCATGTGGGCGCGCGGGTCGCCGGCCCCGCCCCCGACCGGGCCGAGGGCGACCGCCAGCACCGCGCAGCCGGTCAGCCAGGCGACCGTACGCCGGCGCCGCCAGCCGCGCCCGTCGCGCGACACGGCCAGCAGGTAGCCGAGGGCGAGCACCGCGACCGCCGCCAGGGGCAGCGTCGCCGACTCTCCGCCGGTTCCGGGGTGCGCCAGCGACGTCACCGGGCGGCACGCGCCGCGCGGGAGCGTACCCGCCAGGTCACCCACGCGCCGAGCAGCAGCAGCGCCACGGCCGCCGCGTTCCACACCACGTCGTACGGCAGCAGGTGCACGCCGTAACGGATCTGGTGCAGCCGCAGCACCTTGTGGTCGACGATCCCGTCGAAGAGCTGGAACGCCCCGGCGCCGAGGAGGAACCCGCCCCAGGCGGCCCCGGGCACCAGGGCGCGCCGACGGCGCAGGTCGGCGAACCAGAAGAAGCCGCCGACCAGGGCGATCAGCTCGGCGGAGTGCAGCAGGCCGTCGGAGAGCAGCCCCACGGCGAGGGTGGACCGGTCGTAGAAGTGGTGCCAGCCGAGGAGCTGGTGGAAGACGATCTCGTCGACGGCCGCCATCACCGCCACGCCGATCACCGCGGCGGCCAGGACCGACCGGCGGAAGTCCGGCGCGCCGGAGCCGCCCGGGGACCACGAACCCGCCATCCGCTACCTCGCCTCACGTGCCGTCGGAGCACGATCTACCCCCGCGAGGGCCGAATCATGCGCCGGTCCAGGCGGGCGCTGGTGGCAACGGTCACGACCGGCGGACGGCGGGCCCGCCCGGAGGTACCTTCTGCGGGCAGGCGACGATCGCTCCCGGGCGCGCCGAAGCAGACCCCAGGAGGACACGCCGTGCCGGACGCCGAGGAACTGATCAGCGACGCGCTCGCGGCGGTGCGGGGCACCGACGTACGCCTCGCGGAGCGGCAGCTGGACCGGCTGATGATCGGGACCGGCGCCGCGGACGGCGCGGCGGTGGTGGACGCCGCCCTGCTGCGTCGCCTGGCCCGGAGCGTCGGGCGGCAGGCGCAGCGCGGCTGGCAGCCGGTGGACCTGGCGCGGCTCGCGGCCCGCCGGCTCGGCCCCCGCCCCGCCGGGCTGGTCACCGACGCCCTCGCCGCCGAGCGCCGCGACCCGGCCGGGCCGGTGCCGCCGTGGTGGGACGAGCAGCTGCGCGACCTCGGCGCGGAGGTCTGGTGGGACGCCGACGCGGGCCACCTGGTCGCCTGGGCCGCCCGCACCGGGTGCGACCGGTTCACCGCGCTGCGGGCGGCGGTCGACGCGTTGGCGCTGGTCGAGGGGCTCCCGCCGATCGCCGTGCTGCGCCCGCCGCCGGGCGCGCCCGGGCCGGCCGCCGCGCGCGGCGGGTCGGGCGGCGGCTCCCGGATGCTCGACCGGGTGCGGGCGCTGCTGGCCAAGGCGGAGTCGACCACCTACCCGGCCGAGGCGGAGGCGCTGACCGGCAAGGCCCAGGAGCTGATCGCCCGGCACAGCATCGACCAGGCGCTGCTGGCCGGCGTCGCCGAGCCCACCGACCGGCCCGGCGGGGTGCGCCTCGGCACCGAGGCCCCGTACGGGGGCGCGAAGGCACTGCTGGCGCAGGAGGTGGCGGCGGCGAACCGCTGCGAGGCCGTCTGGTCCGACGACCTCGGCTTCACCACCGTGCTGGGTTGGCCCGCCGACCTGGAGGCGGTCGAGCTGCTCTACACCTCGCTGCTGGTCCAGGCCACAGCCGCGATGCTGCGGGGCAGGGGGGAACGGCGGGCGAAGGGCGGCGGGCGCCGGACCCGGGACTACGACGAGTCCTTCCTGAACGCCTTCGCGCTGCGGATCGGCGAGCGGCTGCGGGCCGCCACCGAGGAGGCGGACCGGGAGGCGGCGGCGCGGAACGGGCCGGAGCGGCTGCTGCCGGTGCTCGCGACCCGCGCCGAGGCGGTACGTGAGCGGCTCGACACCCTCTTCCCCGGCGTCGTCCGGGGCCGGCTCACCGTGCGCGACGCCGAGGGCTGGTCGTCAGGCACCTCCGCCGCCGACCGCGCCTCGCTCGGCCCCGGCCCCGCCCCGACCCGCCAGGTACGCGGCCGGCGCTGAGCCGCCGTCAGGCGCGGCACTCGCGGGTCAGCCTCGGCGGGATGCCGGTGAAGGTGGAGTCCATCCACGCGGCCGGGCGGGCGGCCCGGGAGCCGGCGTCGATCCGGTCGGCGGTCTCCTCGATCAGGGCGCGGATCTCCGGGTCGGCGGCGCGGCGGGCCTGGGCGCGTACGTCGTCGGCCAGCCCGGCAAGGTTGCGTCGGAGCTGGTCGGCGACCTGTTCGCCGGTCAGGTCCCGGGTGACGGTGGCCGCCGAGTCGGTGGCGATCTTCCGGCTGCCCGCGAGGATGACCCGGTCGACCTCGCGGCAGACCTCCGCGGTGTTGGCCGCCGTCGTGGCGACCGGGGACGGGCTGCTGGTGGCGCTCACCGGTGCCGTCGGGCCCGGCGGGGCGGCGGCGGTCGGGGTGGCCTCCTGCCGCGCGGCGTCCTGACATCCCATGGCCAGCACCCCGAGCGCCACCGCGGCGGCGGCGCGCCGGGCGTACACGACGGATCGGGACACGGGACCCTCCGTTCGGGATCTCGACCGTCCCGCGGGACGGCACGGGCTCGGGCGGCACCGGGGACGTCGTCCTGCCAACGAGTGGGCGACCCGGGGGACACGTACGCGCCTACCGCCGGGTCGGCTCTCGGCCGACCCGGCGGTGCCCCGCGTACGCGGTCAGCTCTTGAAGGCGTCCTTGATCTTCTCGCCGGCCTGCTTCAGCTTGGCCCCGGCCTGCTCGTTGCGCCCCTCGGCTTCGAGCCGCTCGTTGTCGGTGGCGCGGCCGGCGCCCTCCTTCAGCTTTCCGGCGGCGTCCTCGGTCGTGTTGTTGATCTTGTCATCGAAACCCATGTCAACCTCCGATTTTGCGGTGCCGGTACGTCACTGGTGTACCCCCCGACGCCACCGCCCAACCGTCCGCCGCCCAACCGCCCGCCGCCCCGCCCGTGGCGACCGGTGCCGGCCACGGCGCCGCCGGCCCCTCCCGAGGGCCGGCGGCGCGGTGGGCGCGGCTCAGGCGACCGGGCGGAAGCCCCGCAGCCGGAGGCTGTTGGCGACCACGAAGACCGAGGAGAACGCCATGGCGGCGCCGGCGATCATCGGGTTCAGCAGGCCGGCGGCGGCCAGCGGCAGGGCCGCCACGTTGTAGGCGAAGGCCCAGAAGAGGTTGCCCTTGATGATGCCGAGGGTGCGCCGGGCGAGCCGGATCGCGTCCACGGCGGCCATCAGGTCGCCCCGGACCAGGGTCAGGTCGGAGGCCTCGATCGCCACGTCCGTGCCGGTGCCCATGGCGAGGCCGAGGTCGGCCTGGGCCAGCGCGGCGGCGTCGTTGACGCCGTCGCCGACCATCGCCACCGTCCGCCCCTCGGCCTGGAGCCGCCGCACCACGTCGACCTTCTCGGCGGGCAGCACGTCGGAGATCACCTCGTCGATGCCCAGCTCGGCGGCGACCGCCTCGGCGACGGTGGAGTTGTCGCCGGTCAGCAGCACCGGAGTCAGGCCCAGCTCGCGCAGCCGCGCGATCGCCGCCCGGCTGGTCGGCCTGACCACGTCGGCCACCGCCAGGACGCCCCGGGCCCGGCCGCCCCAGGCGGCGAGCACCGCCGTGCGCCCCTCGGCCTCCGCCGTGCTCGCCGCCCGCGCGACCTCCTCCGGTACGTCGAGACCGTGCTCGCGCAGCAGCCGGGGCCGGCCCACCAGCACCTCCCGGCCCTCGACCGTCCCGGTCACGCCGAGCCCCTCGGAGTTGACGAACCCGGTGACCGGCGGCAGGGCGCCCGCCTCGGCCGCACCCGTGGCGACCGCCCGGGCGATCGGGTGCTCCGACGCGGACTCCAGCGCCCCGGCGAGCCGGAGCAGCTCGGCGCGGTCCTCGCCGGCCGCCGGGAGCACGTCCACCAGCGTCATCTGGCCGGTGGTGACGGTGCCGGTCTTGTCCAGCACCACGGTGTGCACCTGCCGGGTGGACTCCAGCACCTCCGGTCCCTTGATCAGGATGCCGAGTTGCGCGCCCCGGCCGGTGCCGACGAGCAGGGCCGTCGGCGTGGCGAGCCCGAGGGCGCACGGGCAGGCGATGATCAGCACCGCCACGGCGGCGGTGAACGCGGTGGCGGGACCGGCCCCGGTGCCGAGCCACCAGCCGAGGGTGCCCACCGCCAGGGCGATCACGATCGGCACGAAGACGCCGGAGACCCGGTCGGCGAGCCGCTGCACCGCCGCCTTGCCGCTCTGCGCCTGCTCGACCAGCCGGGCCATCTGGGCCAGCTGGGTGTCGCCGCCGATCCGCGTCGCGGTGACCACCAGCCGGCCGCCGGCGTTGACGGTCGCGCCGACCACGAAGTCACCGGGGCCGACCTCCACGGGGACGGACTCCCCGGTGAGCATGCTGGCGTCGACCGCCGAGGTGCCCTCGTCGACCACCCCGTCCGTGGCGATCTTCTCGCCGGGTCGGACCACGAACCGGTCGCCCACGACGAGCTGGTCCACCGGGATCCGGGTCTCCGTGCCGCCGCGCAGCACCGCGACCTCCCTGGCGCCCAGCTCCAGCAGGGCGCGCATGGCCGCCCCGGCCGTCCGCTTCGCCCGCGCCTCGAAGTAGCGGCCGGCGAGGATGAACACCGTCACCCCGGCCGCCGCCTCCAGGTAGATGTTGCCGGCGCCGTCGCTGCGGCTGATGGCGAGGCTGAACGGGTGGGTCATCCCGGGCGTGCCGGCCGTGCCCAGGAAGAGCGCCCAGAGCGACCAGCCGAACGCGGCCAGGGTGCCGAGGGAGACCAGGGTGTCCATCGTCGCCGCGCCGTGCCGCAGGTTGATCCAGGCCGCCCGGTGGAAGGGCAGGCCGCCGTAGACCACCACCGGGGCGGCCAGGGTCAGCGACAGCCACTGCCAGAAGTCGAACTGCCAGGCGGGGACCATCGCCAGGACGACCACCGGCACGGTGAGCACGGCCGAGACCCAGAGGCGGGTACGCAGGCCGCGCAGCTCGTCCACCGGCTCGGCGGCGGGGCCGCCGCCACCGGCGGAGGCGGGCGGGGGCGGCAGCGCCGCGGTGTAGCCGGTCTTCTCCACCGTGGCGATCAGGTCGTCCGGGGTGACCTCGCCGGCGTACCGGACGGTGGCCTTCTCGGTGGCGTAGTTGACCGTGGCGGTCACCCCGTCCATCCGGTTCAGCTTCTTCTCGATCCGGGCGGCGCAGGAGGCGCAGGTCATCCCGCCGATCGCCAGCTCGATCTGGTTCGGCGCGTACGGCAGGGGCTTGCTGCTGGTCGTCATCACGGGTCCCGTCAGTCGTGCCCGTGGCCGGGGGCGCCGTGGTCGGCGCCGGCGGTCGGGGTGGTCGTGGCGGCGGGCGTGCTCGCCGCCGGTACGCCGGGGGTCGCCGGGGCGCCGGCGATCACCGTGAACTCGGCGGTACGCACGACGCCACGGTGGTTGAAGTCCAGGTAGAGCCGGTAGGCGCCGGCCGACGGCATTTCGGCGGCGAAGCGCACCTCGGGCCCGGGGCTGGTCCGCCCGTCGCCCGGTTCGCCGTTCGGGTGCACGTGCAGGTAGGCCAGGTCGCCCTGGCGCAGCGCCACCAGGTGGCCGTACGCGCCCAGGTAGGGCTCCAGGTCGGTGACCGGCGCGCCGTCGCGGCTCACCGTCAGGGTCAGCTCGGCGGTGCGGCCGGGCTGTGGCGCGCCGGCGAGGGTGACGGTGTAGCCGTCGACCGTGGTGCTGGTCGCCGGGGCGGGCAGCGGCCGCCCGGTCAGCGCGCCGGGGACGGTCACGTCGACGCCGAGCGTCAGCGCCTCGCCTCCGGTGGGCGTGAAGTCGGCGAACGCCCGCCACACGCCGGGCCCGCCGAGGGGCGAGTCGACCCGCCAGGTGCCGTCCGGCCCCATCTCGGGGTGCACGTGCCGGAAGCCCGAGAGGTCGCGCCGGGCGACGATCAGGTGCATGCGCTTGTCGTGCGCCACCTCGTACGCGGTGACCGCCCGGCCGTCGGGACCGGTGACCTGGAAGGCGAACTGCCCGGCCGGGGCGTCGACGGGGCGCAGGGTGTAGCCGCGCTCCGAGACGAGCAGCCCACCGGGCAGGTGGGCCGCACCCCCCTGCTCGCCCCCGTGGCCGGCCTCGCCGCCGGCCCCGTGGTCGCCGGTGGCGTCGTGACGGCTCTCGGCGGGCGCGGCTTCGGGACCGGCCACCCGGGCGGCCCCGTACGTCGCGCCGAACACCGTCGCGACGCCCAGGGCGAAGGCGCTCAGCTTCGTCGCCGTGTTCATGGAATGCCTCGTCTTCTCCGTGGCCGTCAGGCGCCGACGAGGTCGTAGCCGGCCTCGTCGACGGCGGCGCGCACGGTGTCGGTGTCCAGGGGACTCTCGCTGGTGACGGTGACGCGGCCGGCGGCCACGTCGACCTGGACGTCGCTGACGCCCGTGATCGCGCCGACCTCGGCGCTGACCGCGCTGGCGCAGTGCCCGCAGGTCATGCCCTGCACCTGGTACGTCGTGGTGACCATCGAACTCTCCTCTCGACGCCCCAGCCTATACCCCCCAGGGGTAAAGCGGAGGCGGAATGCCGCCCTTGCTCAAGTACCGGTACCGGGTGGGGGTATACCGGCCGGAGACGAACGTACCATACCCCCGAGGGGTACGGTATCCTCGACCGCATGACCACACCGACGCCCACCCCGATCCGGGGCTACACCGCCACCAAGGATCAGCTGCTCGCGCGGCTGCGCCGCGTCGAGGGGCAGGTCCGTGGCATCGAGAAGATGGTCGACGACGACCGCTACTGCATCGACGTGCTCACCCAGATCTCGGCGATCCAGGCCGCCCTGGACAAGGTCGCGCTCGGCCTGCTCGACGGGCACGCGCGGCACTGCATGCACGAGGGCGCGGCCGAGGGGCGGGCCGACGAGATGGCCACCGAGATGATGGCCGCCGTCGGTCGCCTCATGAAGCGCGGCTGACCCGGCCCGCGCCGGGCGGCCCGGCCGACCCCGACCGCGGGAGCCGGGCCGACGACCTGCCGCCGGGCCCACGCGCCGACGCGCGCACCGACACCACCCCGCGCGACCTGCGCCCGGATGCCGGGGTGGCTACCATTCGGCCGGTGACCCTCCGGATCGCGTACCGCCCGCCCCGCGCCCCCGACCGCGCGGCGGCCGGCCGTCCCCGACCGGGACGGGCCGGCGGCCGCGGTACGTGACCGACCCGCCGCCGGAGGCTCTCCTCCGGCCGCGCCGTGCCGCGGCGTTGAACCGACCGGCCCGTTGGCCCGTACCCCGCCCCGGATTCGTTGGGAGAACTCGATGGGCGCCGACCACACCCGTCCCGCTCCGTCCGCCCCGCCGGGGGTGCGGCGGATCCTCGTCGCGACGGTGGTGCCTCTCTTCGTGGCCACGCTGGTCGCGGCCCTGGCCCTCTGGCCGTGGGACGCACCCGATCCCGCGGCCGGCAGCGACGAACCGCCCCGTCAGCACGGCACGGTGACCCGGGTGGTGACGGAGCCGTGCCCGCCGGCCCCGGAGACCCCGGAGGGGAGCCCGGACGCGGCGCAGGGCCCCTGCGGCACGGTCACCGTGCGGGTGGACGACGGCCCCGACGCCGGCCAGCAGGTGGAGACGCCCGTGCCGGCCGGCCCCGGCGCTCCGACCGTGGCCGTCGGGGACGAGATCATCCTGGTCGAGCTCACCGACCCCGCCGACCCCACCGTCAGCGCCTACAGCATCTCGGAGCACCAGCGGGGCGCGCCGCTGATCTGGCTGGTGGCGCTCTTCGCGGCGGCGATCGTCGCGTTCGGGCGGTGGCGCGGGCTGGCGGCGCTGGCCGGCCTGGCGGCGAGCTTCGCCATCCTGCTGACCTTCGTGCTGCCCGGCATCAGCGCCGGGAGCCCACCGCTGCTGGTCGCGGTCGTCGGGGCGGCCCTGATCATGTTCGTGGTGCTCTACCTCACCCACGGCGTGACCGCGCAGACCTCGGTCGCCGTGCTCGGCACCCTGGGCAGCCTGGTGCTCACCGGCGTCCTCGGCACGATCGCCACCGCCGCGACCCATCTGACCGGCTTCGGCAGCGAGGACGCCACGACGCTGTCGATGTTCCAGGCCGACGTGGACCTGCACGGCCTGCTGCTGGCCGGGATCATCATCGGCTCCCTCGGCGTGCTCGACGACGTGACGGTGACCCAGGCCGCCACCGTCACCGAGCTGGCGCACGCCAACCCCGGGCTGTCCCGCGGGCAGCTCTACCGGGCGGCGACCCGGGTCGGGCGGGCACACATCGCCTCGACGGTGAACACCATCGTGCTGGCGTACGCCGGTGCCTCACTGCCGGTGCTGCTCCTGCTGACCGCCGATTCCCGGGCGGTGACCCAGATCCTGACCAGCGAGTTCCTGGCCCAGGAGATCGTCCGCAGCGCGGTCGCCACCCTGGGTCTGATCGCCGCCGTGCCCCTGACCACCGGGCTGGCCGCCGTGGTGACCACGGCCGGCCGGCGCGGCGGGGCCGCCGCCGGGCAGGGCGTCGCCGCGACCACGCCCGCCCCGGCCCCCCGGCCCGCGGCCGACCGCTCCGAGGCGCTGGAGGCGCTCAGCGGCCCGCGCGCCGGGGACCCGCCGCCCACCGCCGCCGGCCGCTGGCCCGACCGGGACAGTACGGACACCGCATGGTGAGACTCCGCAGCGTGACCAAAAGGGACGTCGGCGCTGATAGACGCGTCACTGCTCACCCTCCGCCGCTGGGAAACAACGCATTTGGTCGGCTTGGGGACGTAGATCCCCGGGAGCACTCTCGGGTAACCTCGCTGCCGGTCACCGCCGAAGGCGCGCAGCGGCGCCTGCGGTACCGCCGCCCAATCGCCGCCAGGCGAGCCGGGGACCCAGGTAACTGGGGTGAATCCGCGACAGCGGTAGGGGCCACTTCCGCCCCGAACCCGTCAGCTAACCCGGTCGGCGGTCGACGGAAGGGAAAACTGTGACGGCACCCCTACGCCGCTGGTCGACGCCCGTGGTGGCCGTGCTCGCCGCCCTGGCCGTCCTCGTCGGACCCCTTCCGGCGGCGGCGGCACCGACCACCCCACCCAAGCCCTCGGGGCACGGGGACAACGAGCCCAAGCTGCTCGACGACCTGATCGAGGCGCGGAACCGCAGCTACGTCCAGGCCAAGGCCAAGCTGGAGAAGTCCAAGAAGCGCCAGCTCGAACTGGCCCTGGAGGTCGACCGGTCGCAGGCCGAGCTGGAGGCGCTCGCCCCGCAGGTCAGCCAGATCGCCGCCCAGTCCTACCGCACCGGGCGGATCGGCGCGGTGTCGATGCTGCTGGACACCGCGAGCCCCGACTCGTTCGTCAAGCGCGCCGCCGCCCTCGACGAGCTGAACATGGTCAACGCCAAGAAGCTCGCCGCGGTGAACGAGGTCAAGACCCGCGCCGAGCAGGCCAAGCTGGCCCTCGACGCCGAGGTCCGCGAGCAGACGAAGCTGACGAACGAGATGGCCCGCGGCAAGCGCGAGGCGGAGAAGGCGCTCGCACTCGTCGGCGGGAGAGGGCTGACCAGCGGCAAGGTGGTCGCCACCTCGCCGGTCGCCCGGATGGCGCCGGGGCGTACCGCGGACGGCGACTGGAAGCCCCTGGGCTGCACCGAGAACGACCCGACCACCTCGGGCTGCATCACCGCGCGGACGCTGCACATGTACAAGGAGGTCAAGCGGGCCAAGTTCGACCGCTTCGTCGGCTGTTACCGCTCCGGCGGGCCGTACGAGCATCCGAAGGGTCGGGCCTGCGACTGGTCGCTGCAGCGCAGCGGGTTCTCCCCCTGGCACAACGACGACACCTACATGTACGGCAACAACCTCACCGCGTTCCTGGTCCGCAACGCCGATCGGCTCGGCATCTACTACGTGATCTGGAACCGGCAGATCTGGTTCCCGGCGACCGGTTGGAGTTCCTACAGCGGCCCGTCGAACCACACGGACCACGTCCACGTGTCACTGCTCTAGAGACGCCCCGACGACAGGGCCGCCCCGCGGACGCGGAGCGGCCCTGTCGCGTCGTCACGGGCCGCCGCCGCGTGCGCCACCCCGGGCCGCGCCGGCGGGCCGCAGAGCGGCTGTCAGGCGGGCACGGCGGCGGCGGTCGGCTGTCGTCAGGCGGGCACGGCGGCGGTCGGCGACGCCGTGCCGGCCGCCACCGAGGCCACCGTGCTCACCTCGCCGGCGCTCAGGCGGTACGACATCCCGACCACCCCGCACCGCCCGGCGGTCACCTCCGCGGCGAGCACCGCGGACCTCTCCAGCATGGCCTCGACGGTGTTGGCGATGTGGATGTCGACGATCCGTTCGAGGTCGTCCACGCCCTCGGCGGCGGCCCGGCGCAGGCTGGGCACCACCGCGTCCACCACGGCGCAGAGGTGCCCGGCCGGCCGGGTGCCGGTGGCGTCCGCCGCGCGCGCCGCCTGGACGGCGCCGCAGGAGTCGTGCCCGAGCACCACCACCAGCGGCGTACGCAGGACCGTCACGGCGTACTCCACGCTGCCCAGCACCTCGGGACCGATGGTGTGCCCGGCGGTGCGGACCACGAAGAGGTCACCGAGCCCGCGATCGAAGATGATCTCGGCGGCGAGGCGGGAGTCGGAACAGCCGACGATCACGGCGAAGGGGTGCTGCCCGTCGGCGACCGCCGCACGGTGGTCTGCGTCCTGGTTGGGATGGCGTGGGGAGCCGGTCACGAAGCGCCGGTTGCCGGCGTGCAGCTCGGCCAGGGCCTGCTCCGGGTCCGCGGGTACGGCGTGCGTGACGCCGGCCGGGGTGTCCGTGGCCGGCGCCGGAGGCGTCCGTTCCGGGCCCGGTTGAATGCCTGGCGATCCGGGACGGCTCATCCCGCCACCTCGCTCCCTGACGTGAACGACCTGGTCACCCGGGCCGACGCCGGACGCGGGCTGCACACACCGTCACACGCAGTGCAAGATACGTCAAGGGATACGTGATATGCGTTTCATACGTTGACGGGGCGCCGCCCGGGAGCCCCGTGGTCCGCGCGGGGCCGCCGCACGCGAGGGCGCGAGGCGAAGTGGCAGAGCGCGCCATACCATGGCGACATGGCGACGACAGGGGAGAGCGGGAGCGCCCGGAACTGGACGTTCCTCACCAACCACGGGCACGTGCTGCTCGCCATCGCCCGCAACCCCACGGCCCGGCTCCGCGACGTCGCCGACGAGGTGGGCGTCACGGAACGGGCCGCCCAGGCGATCGTCGCCGACCTGGAGGCCGGCGGCTACCTGCACCGCACCCGGGTGGGCCGGCGCAACGAGTACACGCTGAACCCGGCCGGGCGGTTCCGGCACCCCGCCGAGGCCGATCGACAGGTCGGTCACCTGCTCGCCCTCTTCACCGAGGAGCCGGCCGAGGCCACCGAACGCTCCTGACGGACGCCACCCGGCCGGCCCCGACGGCCCGCGCGCGCCGGGCCCGGCCTCCCGCCGCCCCTTCCCGAACCGGACGTCGTCGGTGGCGGACGACGCCGGCGCGGCCCGCGGCGGTAATCTCACCGCGTGCGCGAGAGTTACCGACCGGGCGGGACCGAGCGACCCCGCCGAACCGGGCGCGGCGCCCGTGCGGTCCCGCGTGGAGCCGCCACCGTGCTGCTCCTGCTCGGCACCGCCGTCGCGGCCCCGGCGCCCGCCTCGGCGGCCGTCCCCCGCTGCGGCCCCGCCGGCACGTCCGCCCCCGCCGAGACGCCGTGGCCGCTGCGGCGACTCGAACCGTCCGCCGCCTGGCGGATCTCCCGGGGGGCCGGCGTCACGGTGGCGGTCATCGACTCCGGCGTCTCCGCCAGCCATCCCGTGCTGCGGGGTCAGGTCGACCAGGGCCGGGACTTCAACGGCCTGCCGCAGCAGCAGGGCCGCTGCGACCTGGCCGGACACGGCACGATCGTCGGCGGCATCATCGCCGGCAAGGAGGGCAACGGCCCCTCGTTCAGTGGGATCGCCCCGCAGGCCCGGATCCTTCCGGTACGCGTCCTGCCCGACACCAGGACCACCGCCGACGAGGGGCTGCCCGGGCAGATCGCCGAGGCCATCCGGTGGTCGGTGCAGAACGGCGCCGACGTGATCAACCTGTCGCTGGTGACCCTGCCCACGCGGCAGCTCGCCGACGCGGTCCGTCACGCCCTGGACGAGGGCGTGGTCGTGGTGGCCGCCGCCGGCAACCGCCAGGAGAACCAGCAGGACCGCCCCGCCTACCCGGCCGCGTACGACGGGGTCATCGCGGTCGCCGGGGTCGACGAGGAGGGCGGCCACGTCGGCAGCTCGGTCGTCGGCGACTACGTCGACATCGCCGCACCCGGGCTGAACATCCTCGGCCCGGCCCCGGGGGGCAGCGGCTGGATCGCCGAGCCGCAGGGCGGTACCAGCTTCGCCGCCGCGTACGTCTCCGGGGTGGCCGCGCTGGTCCGGGCCGCGCACCCCGATCTCGATCCGGCGCAGGTCGCCGACCGGCTGATCCGCACGGCGGACAGCCCGCCGGAGGGGAAGAACGCCGAGATCGGGTACGGGGTGGTCAACCCGTACCGGGCCGTGGCGAGCCTGCTCGGCACCCGTACCGATCCACCGGCCGGCGCGATGCCGGCACCCCCCTCCACGGCGGACCCGCTGGCCTGGCAGCAGACGGTCGCGCTCTGGACCGCCGCCGTCGGCGCGCTCCTGGCCGGGCTGCTGTTGTCGGTGAAACCGATCCTGATCCTCGGCCGGCGCCGGGGCTGGCGCCCGGGCCGCCGACCATCCGGCACCGACGCCGCCACGACGGGCTGACGGCGCAAGGTCGGTCGCGACGTGGTCAGTCGGCGCGGATGTCGGCCAGGACCCGCATGGCGTGGCGTTCCCGCTCCGCGAGTTCGGTGAGGATCGCCGAGGCGCGGGCCAGCTGGTCCGGGTCGCCGGTCTCCCCGGCGACCTCGATGTGGCGGGCGACCTCGGTCCACAGCGGGGCGATCTCGGCGTAGAGCCGATGACCGAGGCGGAGGTTGTCGTCGTCGACGATCGTGGCGCACTCGGCGAGGAAGTCGCGGTACATGGCGCGGAACAGAGCGCCGCCCGTCCCGCCGCCCTCCATCAGCGCGGCGGCCTGCGGAAGGTCGCGGGACGGTTCGCGGGAGCGGTCGAGCCACCGCGTCACCTGTCGGGCCGCCTTGCCGATGCCCCGGTGACCGAGGTTGGCGATGGGGGGGTCGAGGAACGCCTGCGCGTTGTTGCGGATGGCCGCCCGGATGGCGTCGCCCGGATCGGGCCGGTCGGCGCGCTCGGCGATGGTGTACGAGCGGTTGCGGGCGGTCATCGGGCCGCGTTCGTTGCGGGCCCGTTCCAGGCTCGTCAGCGTGGTCGTCACGGTGCCGCCCTGCTGGGCGGTGTCGATCAGGTAGGCGTGGGTGTCGTCGTAGCCGTACATCGCGACGAAGTGGGCCCCGAAATGGACCTTCGTGGTGAAGTAGTCCAGGTGGTAGGAGTCCAGTTGCAGGCCCACCGGGCGGCCGGCCGCGAGGGCGGCGGCCACGTTCTGCCAGGCCCTACGGGGCGAGGCGGTCTCCTTGATGTGCAGCGTCAGGCCCAGCCGGTCGGCCACGGCCCGGGTGATCTCGGTCGGTCTGGTACGGCCGCCGAGGAACGGGAAGTCCATGTTCCTCGCGTCCCAGTAGACGAAGCCGAGACCTTCGCCGAGGCCGAACAGCATCGGCTCGGAGAGGTCGAGCCCCTCGTGGCGCAGCAGGGCGCCGAGCGTGGTGGTCTCGCAGTGCTGACCGGCGGGGAACGACACATCCTCGATGATCATCTGACCTCCTGGTCTGCTGGTCGGGGCGGTCGGACCGGACCGACACCGAGCGCCGCCCACCGGCGGGTGGACGGCGCTCGGTCGAGGCGTTCAGCGCAGGATGCCGGGCGCACCCCCGCCGTCGACGCCCCAGACGTCCTCGTCCTCCTCGAGCCAGGTGTTGCGGGCGTCCTCGTCCTCGCCGTAGCCGGCACCACCGCCCACGCCCGCCATGCCGCCGACGCCCCGTGCGCCCGCACCGGCGCCCTTGACGCCCGCGCCCGCCGCGCCCGCACGACCGCCGCCGCGACCGGCTCCGCCGGCCGCGCCGCCCATCATCGGCGCCATGCCGCCCGCACCCAGCTTGCCACCGGCGCCGAGCTTGCCGCCCGCGCCCCGGCCGCCGCCGCGGTTGGCGCCGGCCGCGCCACCGCCCATCATCGGCCCCATGTTGGGGCTCACCGGCCGGCCGAGCGAACCTCCGCCGGGGATCATGCCCCCGCCCAGCCCGCCGCCACCGCCGGCGCCCAGCCCGCCACCGGCGCCGAGCCCCGAGGTGCCCGGCACGCCGCCGCCACCGCCACCGCCGAGGGCGGGCACGCTCGGGGCGCCGGCCCCGGCCAGCCCGCTGCCGTAGTCGTCGGCGAGGCTGTCGGTGCTCGGCGTGTAACCGCCGCTCGGGTCGTAGCCGCCGCTCGGGTCGTAGCCGCCCCCGCCGGTGAGGTCGGGGTGGGCGCCGGAGCCGATCCCGGGGTTGCCCGAGCCGGGCATGTCGGCCCCGCTGAAGGACGGCGTGCCACCGCCACCGCCGATGCCGCCGGTGGAGGGCATCCCGCCCATGCCCGGCACGCCGCCGGTCTTGCCGGCACCGGGGCCACCGCCGAGATCGGGCGTCTCCACGTTGGGGCTCTGGGTGGTGCCCGGCGTGGTCTGGCCGGGCGTGCCGGAGTCGATCGCCGTGTAGTCGCCGCTGACCTGGTTGTAGACCTTGGCCGCCTCGTCGGACTTGTCGTTGAGCCAGTCCGCGAGCGAGGTGAGCGGGTCGAGCAGGCCCAGGAAGTCCGGCTTGACCTTCATCTCGAACAGGCCGGTGTCGATCACGAGCCGGCCGTTCCGCGCCTCCAGCACGTCGTTGACGCAGCTCGCGGGGATGGGGAAGTCGGCCTGCGCGGCGCTGAGCTTGTCCGCCGCGCTCTTCAACGACTGGACGATGCCGTTGTGGTTCTCGGCGTCCTCGACGACCCTGCCCGTGTCCGTGGCGATCTGCTTGACGTGGGTCTTGAAGGACTCGTACGCCGGGCCCTTCCACACCTCACCGAGGTCGGTGACGTTCTTGTCCAGGCTCTCCTTGACGGAGTTCAGGTTCTTCAGCAGCTGCTCCCAGCCCAACGCGGCGCTGGTGACGTCGCCCGGCCTGCCCGCGACGACGATCTGCTGGCACATCTCTTCCCAGCTCGGCATCCTGTCACCCTCCCGTTCAGCCGTTGGATCCGGTGGAGGCCGCGCTGAAGGCGCGCTCCATCTCGGCGGCCGACATGGCGTTGGCCCGCTCCGCCGTCTCGTAGTTCTCCTTCACCTCGCGCAGCGCGTTGGCGGCCTTGTAGAGGTCCTCGGCGAGCTTGCGGACGCTCTGCTGCGTGGTGGTGAAGAGGCTGTTGTGCTTCCGGGCCAGGTCACCCGCCCGGTCGAAGGCGCCCAACGGGCTCGACGCGCCACCACCCACGCCGGCCATCCCGCCCGCCGCCGCGCCGCCCATCCGGTCCTGGATCTCGACCATCGTGTACGACTGCTTGTTCAGGAAGGAGGCGTGCGACTCTAGCCACTCGATGGCCTTGTCCAGACTGGACGCGTCCCACTCCGTGTTGTCGCCGCTCTCGCCCGCCCCCGGCACCAGGCCGGAGGGGGTCTGCGCCCGGTTGACGTTGTCCATCGTGATGCCGCTGAGGCGCACCGTCGGCACCACCGGGCTGATGGGCATGTACGGAGTGTCCACCCGGATCTCCTCCGGCTGCTCCGTCCTGTCCACCCGTGGGCTCGTCTCTTCGTCCGACATCGGTTCCTCCCCGTCGCCGACTGACAATCTGGCTTACTGCTGGTGCCCGCCGGGAGTCGGCGGAGGTGGCGGTGCCGTCGGCCCGGCGCCGGGCGGCGGCCACGCACCGGCCCGGGGTGCCGGCGGCACACCGTACGGGTCGGGTCCGCCGGCGGGCGTCGGGCCGTACCCGGGCGGGGGTCCCGCCTGGGGCGGAGCGGGCGGGCCCGTCGGGGTTCCGCCGGGCGGCGGGTGACCGGGACCACCGAACTGCGGGTTGCCGGCCGGCCACCCCGGCGCGCCCCCGGGCGCCGGCGGCTGACCGGGGAGCGGCGGGTAGCCGGGCGCCCCGAACTGCGGGCTGCCGGGCGGCGGGTAGCCGGGCGGGCCGGTCTGCTGCGGGTAGCCGGCGGCCGGGAAGCCGGGCGGCCCGGCGGCCGGCCTCCGCCGGGACCGGCGTACCAGCACGACCACGAGGATCAGCACCGCGACGGGGGCGAGCAGGCAGAGCGCGCCCTGCAGGAGCGCGCCGGAGCCCTTCTTCATGCTGATCGACACGGCCGGTCCGTCGTCCGCCGACGGTTCGGCACCGCCCGCCGACGGGGTCGCACCGGCCGCGGCGCCGAGCAGCGGGTGAGCCCGCACCGCCGGCACGGAGCGGGTCAACGCCGCGAGCGGGTCGACCGCGCCGAAGCCGTACCGGTCGTCGCGCCCGCTCGGACCCTTGTCGCGGGCGGTGCGGACGAGGCGGTTCACCACGTTGGCCGCGTCGAGGTCCGGGTACCTGGCGCGGACCAGGGCAGCCACCCCGGAGATGATGGCGGCGGCGTCGCTCGTGCCGCTGCCGATGCCGTAGCCGTTGGACGACACCGACGCGGACCGGGGGGAGATGATTTTCTCCATCGGCGCGGCGAGCACGGCCTCCCGGCCGGTGGCGCTCTCCGCGAAGAACTCGCCGTTCTTCGCCAGCCCGGTCACCGCGATGACGCCGGGGATGTTCGCGGGGCTGGTGACGACGCGGGTGTTCTGCAGGCGGTTGCCGGCCGAGGCGACCAGCACGGCGTCCTTGTCCAGGGCGTACCGGACGGCCGCGATCTCCTCGGGCGTCGCCGCCGTGCCCGTGCCGACGGACATGCTGATCACGTCGGCGCCGGCGTCGGCCGCCCAGCGGATGCCCTCGGCGAGGTCGCCCGAGTTGAAGGAGCTGCCCATCGCGACGGGGAGGATCTTCGCCTCCGGGGCGATGCCCAGGTGTCGCATCGCGCCACCGCCGCGGGACGCGATGATCCCCGCCATCGCCGTGCCGTGGGCCGCCCTGGTGTCGTCGTCGCGGCGGCCGTCGGCCGCCGCGCCGGACGTCACGCCCTTGCCCGGCAGGACCTGGCCACGCAGGTCGGGCAGGGTCGCGTTGACCCCGGTGTCGATGACGGCGACGGTGACACCCCTACCCTTGGTGATCTGGTGGGCCTGCGGGATCTTGAGCGCGTCGAGGTACCACTGGAGTCCGCGCACCGTGTCGGCGCGGGCCGGAGATGGCGCGGCCAGTGGGCCGGAGCCGGCGCCGACGGCCAGCGCCAGCGCGGCGACGGCCAGCCTGAGCTTGGGCCACGAAGGCTTCCCCGCACGCATGATTCTCCCAGGACCTATCGGCGTACAACGCGATGCGGCTCCGACCCGGTCGAACCGGACCGGAGCCGCATCGGCGATTGTGTCAGTTCCACGCCTTGGCGTTGCTCATCTCGGTGCTGACGTAGTTCTCGCGGGCGATGCCCACCGCGCCACCGATGTCGTTCAGGATCTTGTTGATGTCCCGGACGGCGGCGTCCCACTGCGCCTGGTGCTGCTCGTAGGCGGCACGGTCCTCACCGTCCCACTGCAGCTTCGACAGCATCGAACGCAGCGTGTCCAGCTTCTCGTCGATGGTCCGCGAGATGGCCATCATCTGCTGGTTGCTGTTCTCGAGGACCGCGTAGTCGACCTTGATGCTCATGAGTTCCTCCCCTGCTCGTGTCGGCGGATCACGGGTTGAGTGCAGAGTGGAACTTGTCCAGCATCTGCTGCTGCTCTTCGTCGTTGACCTGGTGCGTCGTACCCGACTTGTCGAGCAGGTCGGCGATGTTGTCCATCGCCGTCAGCAGCTTGCCCGTGTCCTCGTTCCAGCGCTGCATCAGCGACTGGAAGCCGGTGGACGCCTGCCCCTTCCAGGCGATGGCCAGGTCGTCGACCACGTTCCAGAGCTTCTTGAGCTCGCCGTCGACCTCGCTGCGCGTGGAGCGCACGTCACCCGCGGCGGTATGCAGAGTCGCTGCTTCGACCTCGAACGCCATGCTTCACACCCTTCCGTCATCTTGTGGCGGCGCAGTCGCCGCGTCCTCCCCCGCCGCAAGGCAAAAACCCCACCGACGGACACTCAGTCAAGACCGTAGCGGACGTTGTCCATCAACCGCAGCCCTGCCCTGCACGCTGCGCGTAAACCCCCGCGAGGGGAGTCTCGACCTAGGAGGACCGGGAGTACGAGCGGACGTGCATCACCAATCCGACCACGAAGACGACGGTCAACATCGATACGATCACCCACTGCACCGCGTCGTCGGCGAGGGTGCCGAGGGCCAGGCCGAACGCCGCCACTCCACTGAGCAGGACGAGCTCCATCGCCCTGCGGGCCGCCCGCGACCGGGAGAGCTGCGCGACCACCCCCAGGACGATGAAGACCGGGACGGTCGCCAGCGCGTACCCGAACATCGCGCTCTGCCACACGGTGCCACCCACCTCTCGGCCCGGTCGCTCAGGCCCGGTAGAAGCCCGGATCCTTCACCCAGTCGATCCGGATGTCCTTGATGTCGGGGTCGGCGTTCCCGGTCGCCCAGCCCGGACGCGAGTCCGAGACGAAGTTGTACTGGCTGTTGCCGCGGAACGCCGACGCCACCGTGGAGAACAGCGCCCCGATGTCGGTGAAGATGAGCCCGAGGATCGCCGCGGTCGCGGTCAGGCCGGCCACCCCGATCGCCTGGGCCAGCGGGGCGGTCGCCGGGAACGCCTGCAGGGCCACGGCCGCGATGACCGCGATGAGGATCGGCACGAGTGCGCCGACGAGGGCGTCGATCGAGGCGTTGAAGTGGTCGCGGACGGCGGTCAACGCCTCCTTGTTGGCGTTGAGCGCCTCCGCGAGCGCGCCGATCTCGGCGTTCAGCTTCCGCACGAAGGCGTCGAACGCGTCCCGGTCGTCGAAGTCCCACTCCTCGCTCGAGGGGATCACGCTCTCCAGCGCCGCGCCGAACTGGTCGCCGCCCAGGAAGCGGGCCGCGTCGCCCCACTCCTTGATGGACTGGTTGACCTCGTCGTTGTCGAACGTCTCGAGGTGGACGATGGCGGCGGTCAGGAACGCGGCGCCGACCAGCCAAGCCCAGTTGGCCCGGGCCGCCCCGGCCAGCGAGCGGACGGGGGCGGTCTGGGCGGCGACGCTGTGCGTCCCCACCACCGAACCCGAGGAATTGGCGATCAGGATCTCCGGCATCGAGCCCTCCCTGCGTCCCGCACCCGCGAGGTCACTTGACCACCCAGGGCTGGTCCGACTTCTCCCAGTTCAGCGCGCTCTGTTCGAGATTGGCGGCGGCCCGCTCCAGGTGCTGGACGCCGCTGCGCAGGTTGTCGAGGTGGCCGTCGACGGCGTCGTTGTGCGCGCTGACGGCCGAGAGACCGAGCAGCGTCATCGACATCGTCGAGAGCTTGACGCCCTCCAACGCCCGCTGCGCGTTGCGCAGGTACGCCATCGGGCCGTCGGCGGCGGCGAGCTTCTGCCCGGCCTCGCGGATGGCGTCGACGTCGACAGTGTTGGCCACTGGCCCTCTCCCCTCGTCAGCCGCGCAGCCGGCGCAGCGGGTCGTTGAGATCCACCCCGAACTGCTGGAACCACTCCTCCGGGGTCACCTTGCCCGCCTCGGCCCGCCGGACCAGGTCGGAGCCGCCGAGCATCTCCTCCAGCAGCTCGCGCTGGCGCTCGGCGTGCGCCTCGTACGCGGCGTCGACGGCGGCCTGGAGCGACTCGGCGAGGCTGAAGCTGTCCAGCCGCATCGCCCGCGCGTTGATCTCGATGTCGCCGACCTTCATGTCACCGTCGACCGTCACCTGGACCAGGCCGTCCGGGCTCTCCCCGGTGACCCGCAGCTCGGCGCGCTGCCGCTGGAAGTCCGCGAGCCTGCGCTGCTGCTCCTGGGCCTGACGCAGGATGCCCTCGAGGCCGGCCGCGCCCATGCCGCCGGGCGTCCACGATGTGCTCAAAACGGTCCTCTCGTCGGCTGCGACGCTCGTGCCGCAGGTTACCGGATCCCCGCACGCCGGTCGGTCCCGCCGACCCGGCCGCTGCGCGAGCCCCTCAGACCGGCTCCGCCCAGGCGGTCTGGATGAGCTGCTGACCGTCGCGCCGGCGCACCAGCGTGCCCCGGCCCGGGGGCTGCGGGCTCGGCCGCAGCGTGCCGAAGACCGCGCCCTCCTCCCGGTTGCCGGACATCAGCAGGCCGGGCTGGTCCAGCTCGCGCAGGCGTTGCAGGACCGGCTCGTAGAGCGCCCGGGCGACGCCACCCACCCGCCGGGTGACGATCAGGTGCAGGCCGATGTCGCGCGCCTGGGGCAGCAACTCGTGCAGCGCGCTGAGCGGGTTGCTGCCGCCCGAGGCGACCAGGTCGTAGTCGTCGACCAGGATGTAGAGGTCCGGCCCCTTCCACCAGCTGCGGTCGCGCAGCTGCGCGGTGGTGACGTCCGGGCCGGGCAGCCGGTTGGACAGGGCGCTGCGGATCGAGCCGAGCCCCTTCGCGAACACCTGGTTCGACGGGGCGTAGTCGAGCAGGTGGTCGCCCTCGACCGCGCCGAGCAGGCCGCGCCGGTAGTCGGCGATGACCAGCCGTGCCTGCGCCGGCGTGTAGCGCTCCGTGATGCCCCGCGCGATCAGCCGCAGCAGGTTGGTCTTGCCGCACTCGGCGTCGCCGAAGACCGTCAGGTGCGGCTCGTTGACGAAGTCGAGGTGGACCGGGGCCAGCGCCGACTCGTTGACGCCGATCGGCAGGCCCGGGGCCGACCGGTCCACGATGCGCATCAGCTCGCCGACGGGCAGCTTGCGCGGCAGCAGCCGCACCTTCGGGGCCGGCCGACCGGTCCAGGCCGACGCGACGTGCCGGGACAGGGCGATGGACGCCTCGGTCAGGTCGTCGATGTCCCGGCGCCCGTCGATCCGGGAGATCGCGGTGAGGAAGTGCAGCTTGTCGCGGGTCAGGCCGCGCCCCGGCGAACCGGTCGGCACGTTCGCCGCCGCCCGCCGGTCGATCTCCGACTCGTTGGGGTCGCCGAGGCGCAGCTCCAGCTTCGTGCCGAGCAGGTCGCGCATGTTGATCCGGATCTCGGCCCACCGCACGGCCGTCAGTACCACGTGCACGCCGAAGCCCAGGCCCCGGTTGGCCAGGGTGGTGATGGTCTGCTCCAGCTCCTCGTACTCCTGGCGCAGGGTGTTCCAGCCGTCGACGACGAGGAAGACGTCGCCGAACGGGTCGTCGGCGAACTCGCCGGCCGCCCGGCGACGGCGGTAGCTCGCCACCGAGTCGATGCCGTGCTGGGCGAAGCGCGTCTCGCGCTCGTCGAGGACGGCCACCACCTCGGCCACCGTCCGACGGACCGCCTCGGTGTCGCGCCGCCCCGCCACGCCGGCCGTGTGCGGCAGCCCGTCCAGGCTGCGCAGCGCGCCACCGCCGAAGTCGAGGCAGTAGAACTGCACCTCGCGGGGGGTGTGGGTGAGCGCCAGCGAGGCGAGCATCGAGCGCAGCATCGTGCTCTTGCCGCTGAGCGAGGCGCCGACGATCACCACGTTGCCGCCCGCGCCGGCCAGGTCCACCAGCATCGGGTCGCGGCGCTGCTCGTACGGCCGGTCCACGACGCCCACCGGAGCGGCCAGCCGCCCGCGCCCGCCCCACGAGGCGGTGCAGAGCCCGAACTTCGGGTCGACGCTCAGCGGCGGCAGCAGCTCGCCCAGCCCGGGCGGCTCCGCCAGCGGCGGCAGCCACACCTGGTGCGCGGGGCGGCCCCGCCCCTTGAGCCGGTCGATCAGCACGTCCAGCATCGCCACGACCTTGCCGTCGGCGGGCTGCTCCGGCTCGGGCTCCGTGGCCACCGGCAGCGTCGGGTTCTGCACCGGTACGAAGTCCACCCCGTACCGGACGATCCGGCGCTGCACCAGCGCCCGGGACGACGCGGCGGCCTGCCCCGGCGCCCGGTACGGCCCGGACACGTACGCGGCCCGGAACCGCAGCATGGTGCTGGTGTCGGTCTTCAGGTAGCCGTGTCCGGGGGCGTTGGGCAGCTCGTACGCGTCCGGCACGCCGAGCACGATCCGGCTCTCCACCGCCGAGAAGGTGCGCAGGCCGACCCGGTACGACAGGTGGGTGTCCAGGCCGCGCAGCTTGCCCTCCTCCAGCCGCTGGCTGGCCAGCAGCAGGTGCACGCCGAGCGACCGGCCGAGCCGGCCGATCATCACGAAGAGGTCGATGAAGTCGGGCTTCGCGGCGAGCAGCTCGCTGAACTCGTCACAGATGATCAGCAGGCTGGGCATCGGTTCGAGCGGCTCGCCGGCCGCCCGGGCCTTCTCGTAGTCGTACCGGGAGACGTAGTTCCCGGCGGCCCGCAGCACCTCCTGGCGGCGGGTCATCTCGCCGGCCAGCGCGTCGCGCATGCGGTCGACCAGCGGCAGCTCGTCGGCCAGGTTGGTGATCACCGCGCTGGTGTGCGGCAGCGCGTCCAGCGAGGCGAAGGTGGCACCGCCCTTGAAGTCGACCAGGACGAAGTTCAGCTCCTCGGAGGAGTGCGTCACGGCCAGCGCGCCGACGATCGTACGCAGCAGCTCGCTCTTGCCGGAACCGGTCGCGCCGATGATCAGGCCGTGCGGACCCATGCCCTCGTGCGCGGACTCCTTGAAGTCCAGCTCCACCACGTTGCCGTCCGGTCCGACGCCGAGCGGGATGCGCAGCCGGTCGCGGTGGCTGCGCGGGCGCCAGGTCTGCTGCACGTCGACAGTCGCGGCGTCCCCGACGCCGAGCAGGTCGGGCAGCTCCATGCTGCGCGCCAGCGGCTCCTCCGACGTGGTCTGCTGCTGGGAGAGCCGGTAGGGGGCGATCTGCCGGGCCAGCCCCTCGGCGGCGGCCGCGGTGAGCCGGTCCGGCCGGCCGAGCCGGGACGAGGAGGCGCCGCGGACCAGTTCGAGGGAGCTGCCGTCGCCCACGTCGAGGCAGAGCAGCCAGCGGCCGGCGTCGCGGGGCACGGTGCCGGAGAGGTCGATCACGGTCGCCCCGAGCAGCCCCGGTCCCATGAGTTGGCAGGTCGCCGAGACCTCGCCGCCGTCGACCACCACCACGAGGTGCGCCGCGGTGGTCAGCGGCTTCGCCTCGGGGGCGAACCGGGGCCGGCCGGCCAGCTCACCGGCGAGCGCCTCCTCGGCCTCCGCGAGACTGGCGAAGACCATCCGGCGGGCGCCCGCGGCGTCGGTGCGGGCCGTGTGGTGGTTGTGCGGCAGCCACTTCACCCAGTCCCAGGCCGGCTGCCGGTCCGGCGCGGCGACGACGGCGACGACCAGGTCGTCGGGGGCGTGGAAGGTGGCGAGCTGGCCCAGCGCCGCCCGCGTCAGGTCGAGCACCGGCTCCCGGTCGCCGCGCAGCACCACCCGGCTGAACGCCCGCACCGAGAGCGCGGTCGGCAGGTCCGGCACGGTCGAGTGGGCGCGGACGAAGCGGCGCAGCGCGATGGCGCTCATCGGCTCCAGGTCCTCGACCGGCTTGGTCTCCGGGGGAACGATCTCCACGGCGAGGCGCTGCGGGCCGGTGGCGATCCGGGTCTCGCCGAAGTCGTCCTCGGTGATCCGCCGCTCCCAGAGCCGGCGCGAGGCGGCGATCGACCAGAGCGCGTCCGGCTCCGGGTGCCGCCACGCCATCGCGGCCCGCTGCTGCTCGGCGGCGCGCCGGGTGCGCTTGCGCATCTGGGCCAGGTAGCGCATGTAGTCGCGCCGGTCGGCGTTCAGCTCGGCCTTGTCGTTGTTGCCGTGGCTCAGTGACCCGATCGCCATGCCCAGCATGGACACGCCGAAGAGGCCACCGGCGATGTAGGTCATCGTGCCGCCGCCCCGGCCGGCGTAGAGGAACGCCATCGCGCCCACGCCGCAGACCATGGGCAGGATCATCAGGAGCTGCCCCATCCCGCGCGGGGTCGGCTCGGGCAGTTCCGGAGGCGACTCCAGCAGCACCTCGCCTCGCGGCAGCGCTGGCCCCGGCTGACGCGGGAGCCGGCGGAACACCACCGTGCTCACGGCTGTCTCCTCCCAGAAGCGGCCCTGATGAAGTTCGGCGAGCGACCGGAGTCGTCGGGTGGGCATCGTACGTGCCCGCCATCGTAGGTAATCTCCCGTGGGCGTCAGGAGCCCGTGCGTCGGCACCGCCGGCCCAGGGGCGATCGTAGAGAGCGCGAGGAGGCCACTGTGGCGACGAAGACGGCGACCGGCGGCCTGAGCCGGATCACCATCGTGGCGCCCCGCACCCGGATGGATCTCGCGCTGCCGTCGGACGTACCCCTCGCCGACCTGCTGCCGACCCTGCTCCGCTACGCGGGCGAGGACCTCGCCGACGAGGGGGTGCGGCACGGCGGCTGGAGCCTGGCCCGGCTCGGCGGCCAGCCGCTGGACGGCGGCCGCACGGCCACGCAGCTCGGCGTCCGCGACGGCGAGGTGCTCTACTTCAACCCCCGGTCGGCAACCGCGCCGGAGATCGTTTTCGACGACGTGGTCGACGCCGTGGCCACCGCCACCAACCAGCGCCCGGGCGCCTGGCAGGTCGGCACCACCCGTTCCTTCGCGGTGCTCTTCGCCGCGGCGGCGCTCGGCGCCGGCGCGGTGGCGGCGCTCTTCACGGGGCCGCCGCAGCTGCCCGGCGCGCTGGCCGCGCTGGTGGTCGCGGTCGCCCTGGTGGTCAGCGCGGCCGTGCTGTCCCGGGCCGCCGCCGACAGCGCGACCGGGTCGGTGCTCGCGGCAGTCGGTCTGGCGTACGCGGGCGTCGGCGGCCTGCTGCTGCTCGCCGGCGACCGCCCGCTGACCGGGCTGGCCGCCCCGCACGTGCTCCTCGCCGCGACGGCGGTGGTGGTCTGCGCGGCGGTTGCCGCGCTGGCCGTGGGCGACCGTCTTCCGCTCTTCTTCGGCGCGGTCGCGGTCGCCGCCGGCACCGGCTTCGGCGCGCTGGTCAGCCTGGCGTTCGACACCGACGCGCCGGCCGCCGCCGCGGTCGTCGCCGCCGTCGCGTTCGGCGCGGTGCCGGCGCTGCCGATGGCCGCGTACCGGCTGGCCCGGCTGCCGGTCCCGTCCATCCCGACCGGCCCCGACGACCTGAAGACCGACACCGAGTCGGTGGACGGCCGGCAGGTCCTCCAGCTCAGCGAGCGGGCCGACGAGTTCCTGACCGGCCTGCTCTGGACGGTGTCGCTGCTGGTGCTCGGCGCCCAGGTGGTGCTCGCGCTCGACGGCAGCCTGCCGGCGGTGCTGCTCTGCCTGGTGCTGGCGCTGCTGTCGCTGCTGCGGGCCCGGCCGTTCCTCGGTCGCGCCCAGCGCACCCCGGTGCTCTTCGCCGGCACGGCGGGGCTCGCCCTGACCGCCGCGGCGACCTTCGGCGGCGGCTCGACGGCGGTCCGCCTCGGCCTTATCCTCGGCGGGCTCGTGCTCGCGGCCGTGGTCAGCCTGATCTACGGCCTCACCGTGGCCGGGAAGCGCATCTCCCCGGTCTGGGGCCGGCTGCTCGACATCGTGGAGATCATGCTGATCATCGCGCTGGTCCCGCTCGCCGTCTGGGTCGTCGGCCTCTACGGCTGGATCGTCAACCTCCGCCCCTGACCCGCCCTGCCCGGGGGGGGGCCGCGCGGGCCGCGCGGGCCGCGCGGTGGGGGCCGCGGATCAGTCGGTCGCCTGCAGGGTGCTGACGGTGGTGGCGGCCGGAGCGGTGGCGTAGACCCCCGGGGCGTGCTCGCCGTCCACGGGGCGGGCCGGGGCGCCGCACCGGCGGGACACCTCCAGCACGGTCTTCTCCAGTGCCTGCACGTGGTCGTCGGGCGCCGCCACCCGGAGCATCGGCGGGGCGACCCGGCCGCCCGGCAGCACCACGGCGGCCAGGGTGTGCGACGGGGCGGAGGTGGCCGTCACCGCGTCCACGATCGGGCCGAACGGCGCGCCGGCCCGGGGCCGCAGGGCCAGGCAACGCTGCGTCCAGCCGCCGCCGCGCAGCCCGGTCCAGGTCTCAGAGGGCGGGGTCGGGGCCAGGTCCAGCCCGGCGGCCGAGACCACCGCCGCGCGCAGCTCCTCGCGGCTGAGCGGCTGGTGGGCGAGGCCGGCAGCGGTCAACGCCTTGCCCAGGCGGCCGATCCCGGCGGAGAGCGTGCGGTGCACGCCGGGCATGCCCCCGCCCCGGCTGACCGTCTCGACCCGGGCGTCGCGCACCGAGAGCCGCAGCGCCACCCAGACGGTCCGGTGGGCGGCCGGCGGCGCTCCCGGCGACGGATACCAGACCAGGGTGTGGGAGACCACCTGGGCCCGGGTGACCGGGCCGGTGAAGTCGGCGAGCACGCGCAGCGCCCGGTCCACCACCGACGCGTCCACCGAGCCGGCGGGCGCCCCGGCACGGCCCTGGAGCGCCACCGCCGCGAACCAGCCCTGCGCGTCCTGCCCGATGCCGAGCCGGGTGCCACGGTCGGTGAGCTCCGTCACGGTCAGCTCGGGGGCGAGGGCCGCCAGCCTGGGGTCGGCCCCGCCGCCGGCCGCGACGCTGCCCTTGGCCGCCTCCCGGCGGCGCCGCATCCGCCGGCGCAGCAGCAGGTCCTCGTACCACCAACGGCCGCCCCGGCGGGCGAAGGCCGCGACCGCCACCAGCAGCGACAGCAGCCCGACGACGGCGGCCAGCCAGACCGGCCCGCCCAGCGCCGCCCAGGCGGCCAGGGCGCAGAGCTCCAGCACCACGAGCTGCCCCACCGCGACCGGCCCGATCCGACCGCGGTCGCGCCGGTCGGCCGGTACGACCGGCCGCCGGGCGACGCCGGACGGCTGCGGTGCCGGACGACCGGGTGGCGCCTGAACCTGCGTCATCGCTGACAGTCCTCTCTGGACGGCGGAGCGTCCGCCGGATCGGGTCGGGCGCTGGTCACGTTGACCCGTCGACGGCCCCTTATCGTAGGGAAGCCCGCGACACCGACTCGGACCTGCTCGTCGCGGACCCACCCCGGCCGGAGGTAAGTCATGCGGACCCGCCGCGATCAGGTGCAGGCGTACCGCTTCGTCACCCGCCGGATCGTCTCGGCGCTGCTGTCGGGCGACCCGGAGACCAGCAACCTGCCGATGCGGCGGCTGGGCATGGCCGTCTTCGGCAGCACGATCGCCGCGGCCGTGGTGCTCGGCGGTGTCGGCGCGTACGGGCAGTTCACGGGCAACAAGGCGCCGCTGGAGCCGAACACCCTGGTCATCGAGCGGGAGACCGGGGCGACGTACGTCTTCGTCGACGGGCAGCTGCATCCCACCCTCAACTACGCCTCCGCCCGACTGATCATCAACGAGCCGGCCCCGCAGGTGCGCACGATGTCCCAGGCGTCGATCCGCGACCGGCCCCGCGGGCGTACGGTCGGCATCGTCGGCGCCCCGGACGCGCTGCCCGACAAGAAGTCCCTGACGGGCCTGCCCTGGTCCGTCTGCGACGTCCCCGACCCGGCCGACCCCCGCAACTCCGGCACCCGGGTGGTGATCGACCGTCCGCTGCCCGGTGGCGTGCCGCTGGGCGACCGGGCCGTGCTGGTGGAGGCCGACGGCCAGCGGCACCTGCTCACCGCGGACACCCGGTTGCAGGTGACCGGTGGCGACTCCGCGCTCGCGGCGCTGCGGATGGCCAACGCGCCCCGGCTGCGCGTGGGGCAGCAGTTGCTCAACGCCGTGCCGGCCGGGCCGGTCCTGCGCGAGCCGGCCATCGCCGGCGCGGACGAGGCGAGCACCCTGACCGAGCGCCCGGCCAGGGTCGGTCAGGTCTTCCGGGCGGCGGGGCAGCACTACGTGCTCACCAGGGAGGGCCTCTCCGCGATCGGGGAGATGAGCGCGCTGCTGCTGCTGCGCGACGGCGGCCAGGTCACCGAGATCACCCCCGCGCAGGCCGGCAGGCTCCTGACCGACCAGCGGGCGGAGGAGGCCGGGATGCCGCAGGCCCTGCCCGCGCTGCACCCGGTCACCACGGGCCGGACGGTCGTCTGCGCGACCTACCGGGCCGGCGCCGCCGGCGGCCCGCCCACCACCACGCTGGAGATCTTCGACCGGGTACCGCCGGAGCTGGCCGGCGCGGCGCCCGGCGCGGTGCCGGTGCGGCAGACCGCGCGGGACGGCGTGCGCACCGCCCAGGGCGTCCTGCTGCCCGGGGGCAAGGGCGTGCTGGTGCAGGCCATGCCCGGGGCCGGCGAGAGCGGCACGGCCGCCCCCGGTGCCACCGTCTACCTGATCAACGTCCTCGGGGTCCGGTACCCGCTCGGTGTCGGCGCCATGTCGGCGCTCGGCTACGAGGGGGTGCGGCCGCTGGCGGTGCCGGCGTCGCTGCTGGCCCTGGTGCCCACCGGGCCGACGCTGTCGCGCGACGACGCGCTCTCGCACTTCGCCCCCGGCCCCGCGCCCTCGGCCCAGCCGGCCCGCCCGGCGCGGCCGACGGGCGGCCCGGCCACCCCGTCGGGAGCGCCGGCGACGCCCACCGGCGGACCGGCGTCGGACGCACCGGTTTCGCCCGGCGCGTCCTCCCCCACCGCCAACGCGGAGGGCTGAGTTCGCACGGTCGGATCCGTGCCGGCGGCGGGTCGCCCGAGTCGCACCGGTCGACTAGCCTGACCCTGCCAACGGTTATCGACGATGACTACGGGGATGCTGCCATGACCGGGCGCACGACAGTCGATTTGATGTCCCTGGAGGACTTCCACCAGAAGTTGGCCAGCCGGCTGACCGAGGCGGAGAAGGCGTTGCGGAAGCTGAGCACGGAGATGCAGTGCCGGCCTCCCGCGCTGGGCTCGTTCGCCGACGCCACCCAGAACGCCCGCCGCTACTCCGACATCCACCAGTCCTACGTGGACCAGGTCGACCGGCTGCGCGCCGCCGTCAAGGCCGCGCAGAGCGCCACTGCGACGATCCTGGCCAACTACCGCACCGCGGAGGAGCGCAACGCGGCCAACGCGACCGACATCGCCGCGGCGCTGACCGGGGTGGACGACGCGTTGAAGCGGAAGGAGGAACCGCGTGTCTGAGTACACCCAGCGCTACGAGCCACTCAGTCACCAGCAGCTCTACGACGGCGTGATGGCCGGTCAGCCGGGCCAGGTCGACGGCGTCGCCGCTCAGTGGACCGCGCTCAAGGGCATGCTCGACGGGCTGTCCCGCGAGCTCAGCGGCGACCTCGACAAGCTGGCCAACACCTGGACGGGCTCGGCCTCACAGGAGTTCCAGCGCCGCCTGACGCTCGTCACCGACTACGCCGACAAGCTCGGCGAGGGCATGGCGGACGTGAGCCGGGGCCTGACCCTGATGGCCGCCGACCTGCGCACCGCGCGCGAGCAGGCGGAGAGCCCGGAAGAGACCGACGACCACGACAAGGCCGCCGCGGGCGCGGTCAAGGGCGCGATGTTCGGCGTCCCGGGCGCGCTGGTCGGCGGGCTGCTTGGCCACCAGCAGGACAAGGCGGAGCAGGAGAAGGCCCACCAGCGCATGGTCAAGGTGGTGGCCGAGCTGGCCGCCGGCTACGACCTCTCCGCCTACGGCCGCATCGTCCCGCCGCCGTCGCCGGACCCGGACACCCCGGGCGCGACCAGCCGCGACTCCACGACGACGCCGCGCAGGGCCCCCGACTCCACCACCCCGACGGCCGCGCCGACCACCAGCGGCCTCGCCGGGAAGCCCGGCGGCGCCACCGTCGCGGCCCCCGGCACGCCGAGCTCCGGGCCGGGCGGCGGCGAATCCGGGACGCTCGTCCCGGGCGCGGTCGGCGGCGGGCATCCGAACAGCGGCACGGTCGGCGGCACCCCGGGGGGCGTGGCCGCGGGCACCTCGCTCGCCGGCGCCGCGCTGCTCACCGGCACCGTCGCCGGTACGGGTGGCCCGGGTGGCACCTCGACGGCCTCGGCCGGTGGCGGTCCGGGCCTCCAGTTCGGCCCGCAGGGCGGCGGGGCTGCCGGCGGCGTGCTCGGCACCGGTGCCCTCGCCGGTTCGGCCGGCAACGCGCCGACCTCCTCGGTCCGCACCGCCGGCGGCAGTCCGACGGCGGACAACCGGTCCGCGACGGGGATGGGCCGGCGCTTCGACGGCACCCGGGACGCGGCGCGCCAGGGCATGGCCGGCGCGGGTGACCGGGCGGCCAGCGGGGCGGGGCGCCCGGGCGGCGCCCGAGGCGCGGCCGGCGGGGCCAACCGTCCCGGCGTCCTCGGCGCGGGGCAGGGGCCGCACGACGACGACAACGCCGACGGCCGGATGACCTGGCTGACGGAGGACGACATGGTCTGGGGCAACGGCGCGGACGCCGCTCCGCCCGTGGTCGGCGCCGACGGCTGACGCGGACCCGCACGACGACGGCCCATCCGGTGGTTCGCCCGCCGGGTGGGCCGTCGCACGTCCGGCCCGCCGCCCGGTGCCGGTCCAGGGCGCCGCCCCCGCGCGGTCCACTACGGACTTCGTGGCGCCGGTCACCGGATCCGGGCCGTCGCCGCGCTGCGCGGGCCGGGCACGGGCGGTAGGTTGGACGGGTGTCGTCCGTAGCGTCCGACCCGTTCTGGTCGGTCACGCTGCGCTCGCTACGCGAGCTGACCCGGCTGGCGGTCGCCGCGCTGGTGCTCGCCGTCGGCCTCGGCGGCGCGAGCGTCGCGCCGGCCCCGGCACCCTCCCCCGCCGCCCTCGGCCAGGCCGCGAGCGCCCGCGCCGCGCAGCCGCTGCCGCACCCGGCGCCGGCGGTCGAGCGGCTCACCGACGCCGCGGCCCCGCCGAAGGTCCGGCGGACCGACGCCCCGGCCGGCATCTCCGTCGTCCCGGCCGTCCGGCCGCACGTTCCGGCCCACGACCCCGGCCGCGGCGTCCCCGCCCGGCGCGGTCCGCCCACCGCCTGACCCGCCGGCTCCGCGTCCGCGGGCGCCAGTCCGCCCGACCGCTCTCGGCGGCGGCGCCGCTGCGCCCGCACCGGGCGCCGTGGGCGTCGTCCCCCGGCTCCGCCGGGCGGCCTCGCCGCGCCTGGCGCCGGAGGCGGCCACCGCCGCGGTACGCCCCGCGCCCACGATGCCCCACCGGCCCGTCCACCCGGGCCCGACCACGAAATCCCCTCGACCGACCGCGAGGTGCCGACCATGCAAACCGTGCTCTCCTTCGTACTGCCGGATGTCCCCCGGGCCGCCGTGATCTGGCTGAGCCTGCTCGGCGTCGTCGCCGTCACCGTGGCCGGCCTGCTGCTGCGCCCCGGCCGGCTCCGCTTCGACCCCGGCGCGCGGATCCGGCGCGCCGCGATGCCGAGCGAGCTGGAACGGGCCGAGGAGGCGCGCGACCGCTCCCGGTACGCGGAGGAGGTCGCGGTGGCCGCCGAACGAGCCGCCGCCACCGCCGCGCGGCTGCGGTCGGAGTGGCTGGCGGCCCAGGAGGAGGTGGAGACGGCCTGGCAGTCGTACGAGGCCGCCGAGGCGGACGTCCGCCGGCTCGCCGGCGCCGAGGCGATGCCCCTTCCGCGTACCGTCCGGACGCCCGCCGAGTACGCCGAGCGCGAGCGCTTCCTGCACCGGGCCGCGCTCGACGCGTACTGGCGCAAGGAGCTGTCGGTGGAGCAGCTCAGCGACGTCTTCGCGCACCGCGGCGGCTGGGACCCCCGACTGCACCCGGTCGAGCAGGAGCTGGTGCTGCGCAGGGCGGTACGCGACAACCTGCTCGCCCGGCAGCGGGCGGCCCGGGAGCGGGAGCAGGCCGCGTGGCGGGCCGCCGAGACCGCCGCCGAGGCGGCACGCAGCCTCCGGGACGAGGCGTTCGCCGCGGTCAGTCCTCCCTCGCGGGAGTCGCAGTCGCTGTTGCCGCTGATCGAAGCCGCCACGACCGAGCAGACCCGCGAGTTCCCGGCGGTCTCCGGCCGGGAGGCGCCGTCGGTGGCCCGGGGCCGGGCCGCCGTCCCCGCGTACTGACCGTCGGGCGGAACGGGTCCCGCTGGGCTAGCGTGGCGGTATGTCCAGGCAGGCGTGGGTCCTCGTCGGGGTCGTGGCCGTCGTCACGCTGGTCGGCGCGGTGGTGCTGGCCGTCCGGGTGATCCGCACCCGCCGGCTGCTCGGCACCCTCGGGGTCAGCGGCAAGGTCGCCTTCTACGGGGCGCTGCTCTACACCGTCCTGCCGATCGACCTGCTGCCCGACCCGATCTACCTGGACGACATGGCGGTGCTGACCGGCGCGCTGCTCTATCTCGGCCGGCTGGTCCGGCAGCGGCGCGCCGGGAGCCCTCCGGCGGCCGGCCTGCCGGACGTGCCGTCCGGTTCCGACCGGGCCCGCCGCCCCGTGCCGTGACCGGCACGGCGATGACGGGGCGATGACATGGCGGGAGACCACCGGCTGGCACCGGACGACGAGCGGGTCACCGCGTTCTGCCGCGAGCGGCACCTGGCCACCTTGACCACCCTCCGGCCGGACGGCACGCCGCACGTCGTACCGGTGGGGGTCACCTTCGACGCGACAGCGGGTCTGGCCCGGGTGATCACCGGCGGCGGGTCCCGCAAGGCACGGCACGTCGCCGCCGCCGGCCCCGGGGGCGCCCCGGTGGCCGTCTGCCACGTCGACGGGCGGCGCTGGCTCACCATCGAGGGGCGGGCGGTCGTGCGCTCCGACGGGCCCGCCGTCGCCGAGGCCGAGCGCCGGTACGCCGAGCGCTACCGTCCGCCCCGCCCGAATCCGGACCGGGTGGTCATCGAGATCGCGGTGACGCGCCTGCTCGGAAGTCTGTGACGGCCTGACCGGTTCGTACCGCCGACGCCCGGCGGCGCGCCGCGCCCCCTGCGGTCCCCCCTGGCCGGTTCGACGGCACCGCCGCGCCTTCGACGGCACCGCCGCGCCGGTGGCGTCGTGACGCGTGGCACCCGCGCCCCGGAATCCCGCCGCGCGTGCCGCCGTTGCACCTCGTCGTGCGGCCGGTACGCCCGGCCGAGGGCCCGGAATGCCCGCCGGCGAACCGCCGTTGCATCTCCGGGTACGCCCGCGCGCCGAGCGCGGCCGGCCGACGAATCCCCGAGCCGAGCGCCTTTCCCGGTGCTTGCGCCCCCGGTCCCCCCGGAGGCGTCAACCCCCGATTGGAGCCCGACCATGAACCCGATCGTGCAGAAGAGCGGCCTCTCCGTCGCCGGCCTGCTGGTGGCCGGCGGCTGTCTCACCGTGCCGGCCGTGGCCGCCGAGGCGGCACCGGCGGCGACCGCCCCCGTCGGCTCCGGATACGTCGGCCGGGACGGCCACCCGGGCCGCGCCGACCGGCGCGCCGAGCGCGTGCTGGGCGTCGAGTACCAGGCGCAGCCGAACTTCTACTACTGCGGGCCCGCCGCGACCCGGATCGCCCTGTCCGCGCTGGGCAGGCCCCTTCCGCAGGACGAGGTCGCGAGGCGGCTCGGCACCACCGAGGCCGGCACCGACTCGGCCCTGGACATCACCCGGGTGCTGAACGAGCTGACCGGCGGGAAGTACCGGACGACCGAGATCCCGGGGCCGGTGGCCAAGCCCGAGCAGGTCGAGCGGCTGCGCTCCGACGCCGTCGCGGCGCTCGACCAGGGCCGGCCGGTGGTGGCCAACATCAAGGGCACCGCCGTCGACACCGCCGGCAGCCCGCACTCGTACGAGGGCGGGCACTACCTGACCCTGGTGGGCTACCGGGACGGTGGCGCGCTGCTCCGGGTCGCCGACCCCGCCGCCCCGGAGGGCGAGTACTGGATGACGCTGGAGAAGGTCGCGAACTGGGTCGCCGAGCGCGGCTACTCCTCCTGACACCCGAAACCGACACCGACGGCAGGGGCCGGTCCTCCGTGCGGAGGGCCGGCCCCGCGCCCGTACGGCGACACCGGGGGATTCGACGGGCGCCTCGGGGGTACCAGAGCCACACAACCGACCGTTCCGCAACCGGTAGGGGCCGACATGACCAAGACAGAGCACAGCGCCGGTCAGGACGTCGTCGACGTCCTGACCGCGGACCACCGAGAGGTCGAGGCGCTCTTCGTACAGCTGGAGAGCCGGCAGGGCACCCCCGAGCACCGCCGGCAGCTGGCTGACGTGATGATCGCCGAGCTGATCCGGCACGCGGTCGCCGAGGAGATGTACGTCTACCCGACCGCCCGCAAGGCGCTGCCCGACGGCGACGAGATCGCCGAGCACGAGATCTCCGAGCACTCCGACGCCGAGCGGACCATGAAGCAGCTGGAGTCGCTCGACCCGTCCGACCCGCGCTTCGACGAGCTGCTAGCGCACCTGACCAGCACGATCCGGCACCACGTCCAGGACGAGGAGTCGGACCTCTTCCCCCGCCTGCGTGCCGCGGTCGCCCGGGAGGAGATGGTCGAGCTGGCCGAGAAGGTGGAGGCGGCCAAGAAGTCGGCCCCGACCCGGCCGCACCCGGCCGCGCCGGACCGGCCGCCCGCCAACAAGCTGCTCAACCCCGGCGCCGGCCTCGTGGACCGGCTGCGGGACGCGCTCAGCGGCCGCGCCACCTCGATGTCGGAGCTGCGCGAGAAGCAGCACTGACCCCCCGCGCCGCCGGTGGGCCGCGCCTCAGCGGGCGGGACCACCGGCGGCGCGGACCGACCTAGGGCTGCGGCGCGATCCGGCGCAGGCTGTCCGCCTCGGACACGATGACGGCCTCCATCGGGCAGGAGTCCGCCGCGTCCATCAGCGCGTCGTCCGGTGCCACCCGTTCGGCCACCGGGCGGGACAGGCCGCCCACCAGCACGAAGTGCTTCGGCGCGGTGCCCGCGCAGATCCCCGAGCCGATGCAGCGGGTCGGGTCGACGTGCACCCGCCACTGTTCACTCGTCGCGCTCACCGGGTCACCAGCTCACCGGCAGGGCGAGCAGGCCCCGGACCAGCAGGCCGCTCTTCCACGGCAGCTCCGATTCCGGTACGGCCAGCCGCAGGTTGGGCGTACGGCCGATCAGGGTCTCCAGGACGACCTGGAGTTCCATCCGGGCGAGCTGCGCGCCGACACAGTGGTGCACCCCGTGCCCGAAGCCGAGGTGGGGGTTGGCCTGGCGGGTCAGGTCGAGCCGGTCCGGCTCGGGAAAGACCGTCTCGTCGCGGTTGGCCGACGCGATCGACACCACCACCGGTTCGCCGGCGTGGACCAGTACGCCGCCGAGTTCGACGTCCTCGAGCGCGTAGCGGGCGAAGGCCGAGGACGCGCCGAGCGGCACGAACCGCATGAGCTCTTCCACCGCCGCCGGCACCAGGCTCGGCTCCGCCGTGAGCCGCTCCCACTCGTCGGGGTGGGTGAGTAGCACGTACACGAAGTTGGGGATCTGGGTCACGGTTGTCTCGTGCCCGGCCGCGAGCAGCCCGGCGGCCAGCCGGACCACCTCTTCCTCCGCGAGCCGGTCGTCCGCGTCGCGGGCCCGGACCATCGCGCCGAGCAGGTCGTCCGTGGGCCGCTGTCGACGCAGGGCGATCAGCTCGCCCATGTACGCGAACAGGTTGTCGATGTACTCCTGGGCCCGTTCGGGGCTGAGCGAGGTGGTCGACACGATCGCCTCGGACCAGGTGTGGAACCGGTCCTGGTCGGCCACCGGGACGCCGAGCAGGTCGCAGATGACCCGGATCGGCAGCGGGGTGGCCAGGTGCTCCACCATGTCGGCCGGTGGGCCGGCGGCGAGCATGCCGTCGACCAGTTCCTCGGCCACCTCCCTGGTGCGGGGGCGCAGCTCCTCCACGCGCCGGGCGGTGAACGCCTTCGCCACCAGCCGCCGCAGCCGGGTGTGCTCCGGCGGGTCCATCGACAGGATCCCGCCCTCCTGCCGCCGGGACGAGTTGCGCGGCTCGTCCCGGGTCACCGAGGCGGCCCGGCTGAACCGGGGATCGCCGAGCACCGTACGCACGTCGGTGTGCCGGGTGGCCAGCCACGCCGGCTCGCCGAACGGCATCCGGATCCGGGCGAGTGGTTCCTCCCGGCGCAGCCGGGCGTAGCGCGGATCGAGGTTGAGCCGATCGGGGTCGCTGAACGGGTAGCGCTGGGGGGCGGTCGTCTCGGGCGCCTCGGTCACCGGCTGACTTCCTCTCGTCACGGCACCCAGGAGGGGGCACCGGTCCGGTCGGGGGAGACTCGACGTTGAGTCATGTTCCGACTGCGGATAGTAGCGAGATTGGTCGATGCTTGCCAGCGGTCGGCGTCGATCCGTCAGAAAGCACGATCCCGGGCCACCGGTCTCGGCGACCCGGGAGTACCGGCGGCGTCAGCGAATCTGGTCGCCCTCGCCGGTGCGCGCCTGGGCCTGGTCGACGCCCTTGTCGATCTGCTCGTCGTACTTGCCGCCGGTGCGCTGGTCGACCGTGTCGCCGCCCTTCTCCATGCCCTGGTCGACCTGCTTGTCGTGCTTGTCGGCGAAGTCCTTGGCCTTGTCCATGAAGTCGCTCATCGCGGGGTCCTCCTCGAATGGGATCTGATCTTTGACTTCCCCCGGGTGGGGGGCGCAAACGCGACCGGACAGCCGACCGGCCGGAGCCGGCAAACGGTCGAACGGCACCGCGACGCCCGGCGTGCCCATCTAGCGTGAGAGGGGACGCGGGTGTCGGAGGGAGCGCGACCGGGTACCGACTCGCCGGAGATCGAGGAGGGCCGAAGTGGTCGCAGACGGTGCCGGGCAGACGCCCGAGGGGACGACGGGCCGGGGCGCGGGCCCCCGGCAGGCATGGACCGCGCTTCCCTGGCTGATCCGCTCGGCGGTGGTGTGGAGCGCCTGCCTGGTGGTGATCGTCGCCGGGCTGTACCTGCTGGGAAGGATCGCGGTCCTGCTCGCCCCGCTGGCCATCGCCCTCGCCGCCACGATCTTCCTCACCGCGCTGCTCGACCCGGTGCAGCTCGCGCTGCGCCGGCTGCGGCTGCCCGCCGCGCTGGCCGCCCTGCTCACGGTGCTGCTCCTGCTCGGCGTGCTGGTCGGCGTCGGCGCGATGGTCTGGAACCTGACCGCCAACCAGTTCGGCGAGCTGAGCCAGGAACTGGGGCAGGGCCTGCAACGGACCAGGGATTTCGTGACCTCCACGCTGCCGGTCAGCGACCAGCAGCTCGACCGGCTGCTCGACCAGGCCCGGCGGGGCGTCGGGGAGGGATCGGTCGACCCGGTGTCCGGCGCCCGGACGGCCGCCGAGGTGCTCGGCTCGGCGCTGCTGGCCCTCGTGCTGCTCTTCTTCCTGCTCAAGGACGGACGGTCCATGTGGCACTGGACGCTGTCCCGGATGACCGGGCCGAACCGGCCGGTGACCGCCGAGGCGGGACGGGAGGGCTGGCGGACGCTCGGCGCGTACAGCCGGGGCACCATGTTGATCGCCGCGATCGACGCGATCGGCATCGGCCTGGCGCTGGTCGTGCTCCGGGTGCCGCTGGCCTTCCCGCTGGCGTTGATCACGTTCTTCGGCGGCTTCATCCCGATCATCGGCGCGACCGTCGCCGGGGCGGTGGCGGTACTTGTCGCGCTCGCGGCGAAGGGACCGGTGACCGCGCTGCTCGTGCTGGCCGCCGTCATAGCGGTGCAGCAGATGGAGGGCAACCTGCTGGAGCCACTGATCATGAAGCGCCAGGTGCGCCTGCACCCGGCGGTGATCCTGGTGGCGGTCACCGCCGGCACCCTGATCGCCGGCATCGCCGGCGCATTCGTCTCGGTGCCGATCACCGCCGTCGTCTGGCGGATCATCGACACCGTCCAGCAGCACCGTGAGCGCCCCACCGCGCCGCCGCCCCCACCGGAGCCGGCCGGGCAGCCTGGGTGAGCCGGAGCAGCCCGGGGTGCCGCCCTCAGCGGGGCCCGGCGAGGTGGGTGGTGAACCAGCCGGCGGCCCGGTGGGCGACCTGCTCCAGGGTGCCGGGTTCCTCGAAGAGGTGGGTGGCGCCGGGAACCAACGTCAGCTCGGCCGTGCCCGGGAGCGCGGCGCGCGCCTGCTCGTTGAGCACGATCACCTGCTCGTCCAGGCCGCCGACCAGCAACAGGGTGGGCGCGCGCACCTGATCGAGGGCCGGGCCGGCCAGGTCGGGACGGCCGCCCCGGGAGACCACCGCGCCGACGAGATCCGGTCGGGCCGCCGCCGCCACCAGGGCGGCGGCGGCCCCGGTGCTGGCCCCGAAGAGCCCGATCGGCACCGCGCCGAAGGGCCGCTCCGCCGCCAGCCAGTCCACGATCGCGGCCAGCCGGCCGGCGAGCAGGCGGATGTCGAAGCGCAGCTCGGCGGTCCGGGCGTCCATCCGGTCCTCGGCCGGGGTCAGCAGGTCGACCAGCACCGTGCCGAGGGCGTTGCGGTTGAGCACGTGCGCCACGGCCGTGTTGCGCGGGCTGTGCCGGGAACTGCCGCTGCCGTGCGCGAAGAGCACCACGCCGGCCGGCTCCGCCGGGACCAGCAGGTCGGCGGGGAGTTCGGCCTCCCCCGCCGGGATCGCCACCGCGCTGCTGCGCACGTCCATGCCGCCTCCGTACGTCCTCGGGTCGTACCCCTCCGGTCCGCATACCCGTCCCCGGCGGCGGCAAGCGGCCCGGCGTTTGTCGCCGGGGGGCCCGGGTAGGCGGCGGGTGACCGCAGACCGTACCGGCGCAACCGCGCCCCGACGGATCGCGAGGATCGCCATGGCGCAGCAGCAGGGTGAGTCCCGGCCGCAGAGCACCGACCGGGAGCGGCGGGAACAGGACAGCGAACGCGGACGCGACTGGGCGGACGACGCGGCCCAGGCGCGTACGGCCGACGATCCGCGGGCGACGGCGCCCCGCGACGCCGCCGGCCGTCCGTCACAGGGCAAGCCGCTCTGACCGGCACCGCCGGCCCGCCGTGACGAACGCGGGCCGGCGGCCCGTCACGGTGCGCTCTCCGGCAGGCGGAGCAGGGGTGCCCGGCCCGGGGCCTGCTCCGGGACCGGCCCGGTGACCTCCGCCGGCGGGATCGGCATCGTCACCGGCCGCGCGCAGGTGACCCGGACCCGCTCGCCGTGGTGGCGCAGCTCCAGCACGTCCTCGGGGTCGCCGTGGCCCAGCGAGTACGTGGTCTCGTCCGGTCCGACGTCCACCTTCAGCCGCATCCCGCGCCACTGGAGCGAGAACTCCAGCCGTCCGAGCCGGCTGGAGAGCCTGGGCGCGAAGGACAGGTTGCCGTCGTGGTCGCGCAGCCCGCCGAACCCGGCCACCAGTGCGATCCAGGCCCCGGCGAGCGAGGCCATGTGCACCCCGTCGCGGGTGTTCTCGTTGAGGTCGTGCAGGTCCATCAGCGCGGCCTCGCGCAGGTAGACGTGCGCCAGCTCCGGGTGGCCCACCTCGGCGGCCAGCACCGCCTGGGTGCACGCCGACAGCGACGAGTCCCGCACCGTGCGGCGCTCGTAGTAGAGGAAGTTGCGCAGCTTCTGCTCCGGCGTGAACGCGTCGCCCCGCCAGTGCATGGCCAGGACCAGGTCCGCCTGCTTGATTACCTGCTTGCGGTAGAGGTCGAAGTACGGATAGTGCAGCAGCAGGGGGTACTTCTCCGGCGGGGTGCGCGCGAAGTCCCACTCCTGGAGCCGGGTGAAGCCCTCGACCTGCTCGTGGACGTCGATCTCCTCGTCGTACGGGATGTGCATGGCGGCCGCCGCGTCCCGCCAGGCCGCCGCCTCCTCGTCGGTGACGCCCAGGTGGAACGCCTCGTCCCGGTAGCGCATCACCGCCTCCGCGGCGGCGATCAGGTTCCGCTGCGCCATCAGGTTGGTGTAGATGTTGTCGTTCTTCACCGCCGTGTACTCGTCGGGGCCGGTTACCCCGTCGATGTGGAACTGGCCGTGCCGGTCGTGGTGGCCCAGCGACCGCCACAGCCGGGCGGTCTCCACCAGCAGCTCCAGCCCGATCTCGCGTTCCAGCTCGGTGTCCTGGGTGACCTGCACGTAGCGCCGCAGCGCGTCGGCGACGCCGGCGGCGATGTGGAAGGCCGCGGTGCCGGCCGGCCAGTACCCCGACGACTCCGGTCCCTCGATGGTGCGCCAGGGGAACGCCGCCCCCTCCAGGTTGAGCGTCCGGGCCCGCTCGTGCGCCGCGGCCAGGGTGCCGTGCCGCCAGTGCAGCGCGTCCCGCACGGCGGCCGGGTGGGTGTAGGTGAGCACCGGCAGGACGAACATCTCGGTGTCCCAGAACGCGTGCCCGTCGTACCCCGGGCCGGTCAGCCCCTTCGCGGCGATGGGCCGCCGCTCCGCCCGGGCGCCCGCCTGCAGGACGTGGAACATGCCGAACCGGACGGCCTGCTGGATCTCGGGGTCGCCCTCCACCACCACGTCGGCGGTGTCCCAGAACTCGTCGAGGTATTCGCGCTGCTCGCGGCGGAGCCCGTCCCAGCCGTCGAGCCGCGCCCCCGTCAGGGCAGCCTCGACCTGGTCGCGCATCGCCGGCAGCGACCGGCGGCTCGACCAGCCGTACGCCAGGTACTTGACCACGCGCAGCGTCTCGCCGGGCTGGAGCACGCACCCGATCGTGGTACGCACCCAGTCCTCGTACCCCTCGGACTGGCTGGTCGTGCGCCCCGGGGCGTACACCTCGTGCTCCATGGCGGCGGCCACCCGCAGCCCGGAGACCTTGGTCCGGTGGATCAGCAGCCCGCCGTCGGCGGTGGTGAGTTCCTCCTCGGCCTGCAACGGCGACTCCAGCACGGCCGCCACCCGCGGGTCCTTGCTCTGCGCGGGCAGCGTCTCGTTGGCCACCAGCTCCGATTGCAGGATCAGCCGCAGCGGGCCGTCCACCGCCTCGACCTCGTAGTTGATCGCGGCGACGGCGCGCTGGGTGAACGAGACGAGCCGGGTGCTGCGGACCTTGATCTCGCGGCCGGCCGGGGAGCGCCAGTGCAGCTCCCGGTGCAGGGTGCCGGCGCGCAGGTCGAGGACCCGCTCGTGGGCGAGGAGTTCGCCGTAGCGGACGTCGAGCGGTTCGTCGTCGACCAGCAGGCGGATCAGCTTGCCGTTGGTCACGTTGACGACGGTCTGGCCGGACTCGGGAAAGCCGAAGCCGGCCTCCGCGTACGGCAGCGGGCGCAGCTCGTAGAAGGAGTTGAGGTAGGTGCCGGGCAGGCCGTGCGGCTCGCCCTCGTCGAGGTTGCCGCGGAGCCCGACGTGCCCGTTGGAGAGCGCGAAGACCGACTCGGACTGGGCCAGTACGTCCATGTCCAGCCGGGTCTCCCGGACGTGCCACGGCTCGACCGGATAGGCGCGCTCCCGGATCACGCGGGCCGCCCGGCGTCGAGCAGGTCGGCGAGGTCGGTGACCACGACGTCGGCGCCGTGGGCGCGCAGCTCGGCGGCCTGGCCGACCCGGTCGACGCCGACCACGTAGCCGAATCCGCCGGCCCGCCCGGCGGCCACCCCGGCCAGCGCGTCCTCGAAGACGACGGCGTTCGCCGGGTCGACCCCGAGCAGCGCGGCCCCGGCCAGGAACGTGTCCGGGTGAGGCTTGCCCCGCAGCCCCTCGGCCCGGGCGACCAGCCCGTCGACCCGGGCCTCCAGCAGGGGTTCCAGGCCGGCCGCGGCCACCACCTCCCGGCCGTTCGCGCTGGCCGTGACGACCGCGCGGCGCAGGCCCGCGGCGGCCGCGGCCTTCAGGTAGGTGACCGAGCCGGGGTAGACGTCCACGCCGTGCACGCGCAGCCGCTCCAGCAGCAGCACGTTCTTGCTGTTGCCGACGCCGTTGACGGTCTCGGCGCCCGGCGGGTCGTCGGGTGCCCCCTCGGGCAGCACGATCCCGCGGGAGGCGAGGAACGTGCGCACCCCGTCGGCGCGGGGCCGGCCGTCGACGTACCGGTTGTAGTCCGGCCCGGGGTCGAAGGGGCGGAAGGGCTCACCGGTCGCGGCGGCGCGTCGACTCAGGAAGGCGTCGAACGTCTCGGCCCAGGCGGCGTTGTGCACCCGGGCGGTCTGCGTCAGCACACCGTCCAGATCGAAGAGGCAGGCGGTCACGTGAGCAGGTAGGCCCAGCACAGCTACGAACCTATCCAAACCTCCCCGCCCGCAAACCGCTTTCGGCCGGCTGTGCCGGCGGTTCAGTTCGGGCGCAGCGTCCAGACCACGGTCATCTCGCCGGTCGGCTTGCCCGCCTCGGTGGCGATCGCGACGACGACCGGGAACTCCGGCCGCCCGCCGGCCGCCAGCTCCGCGACCACCTCCGCCGGCGGCCGGCCGAGCCGCGCGGTGGCCAGCACCGGGCCCATGGCCAGCTTGCGGTACGCGATCTCGGCCCGTACCGCCAGCGGCGTGGCCCGGTCGAGCTGCGGCCCGAACGCGGCCAGCACGACCGCGCCGGAGGCGGTCTCGCCGAGGGTGAACATGGCTCCGGCGTGCGGGCCGCCGACGTGGTTGTGGGTGGCCGGCGAGTCGGGCAGCCGCACGGTCACCCGCACCCCGCCCTGCGCCTCCGGGGCCACCTCGACGAATTCGATGCCGAGCGTACGGGCGAACGGCACGGCTTCCAGGATGCCGGCCGCCACCTGGCGCGAGTCGATTGTCATGGCCCGACGTTACTAGCCGGTAACTTCGCCGGCAACCCCGCCCGGCGGGTGGGAACCGGGCCGGTCAGCGCCAGCCGACGTCGATCCGGTCGCCGCGCTCGTCGAAGAAGTGCAGCGCGTCCATGCGTACGGAGACGGCCAACGCGTGACCGGCGGAGACCGCGGGGTACGGCGCGAGCCGGACCGCGAGTTCGGCCGGGCGGCGGTGGTGCCGGCCCGGGTCGTTCAGCACGCTGGTGCGGGCCCCGGTGGTCGGGGCGGCGGCGGCCTCCTCCGCGGCGCGTCCGGTCAGCCGCTGCATGACCTGCCCGAAGCGGCGCAGGCCACGCTGGCCGCTCGGCGCGTCGACCCGGGTGCCCATCTCGTCCACGACGATCGCGGTGGCCCCGATGTCGAGGAAGGCCAGCGACTCGTGGCCGTGGTGTTCGAGGTAGCGGATCCGGCCGTGCAGCACGGGGCCCTGGGTGTCCGGGGCGACCGGGGTGAGCGCCTCGGCCCGCATCCCGACCACGATCCGCTCGCCGTGGTAGTGCGCGACCGCCCGGCTCCGGATGTCGTCCCAGGGCAGGTAGAGCGCCTGGTCGCCGAGGGTGAGCGTGACGTAGCGGTCCAGGTGGACGTAGACGGACGCCTCCAGCAGGTTCATCCGCGGGCTGCCGAGGAACGCGGCCACGTAGAGGGTCGCGGGGCGGCCGTAGACCTGGGTGGGGGTGCCGACGTCCTGGAGGACGCCCTTGCGCATGATGGCGACCCGGTCGGCCATGGTGAGCGCCTCGGCCTGGTCGTGCGTGACGTAGATGGTGGTGACGCCCAGCTCCCGGGTCAGGCCGGAGATCTCCGCCCGCAGCTCGGCCCGGAGCCCGCTGTCGAGGTTGGAGAGCGGCTCGTCCATCAGGAACAGCCCGGGGCGGCGGACGATCGCCCGGCCCATCGCGACCCGCTGGCGCTGCCCGCCGGAGAGCTGGCTGGGCTTGCGGCCGAGCACGTCGCCGATGCCCAGCGCGCTCGCCACGTCGGTGACCCGCTCGCCGCGCGGCTCGGGCTCCAGCCCGGCCAGCCGGAGCGGGAAGGCGATGTTGTCGCCGACGGTCATGTGCGGGTAGAGCGCGAAGTCCTGGAAGACCATCGCGATCCTCCGGTCGCGCGGCGGCAGGTCGTTGGCGAGTTCGCCGTCGAGCATCACCGCGCCCGACGTCGGGTCCTCCAGCCCGGCGACCATCCTCAGCACCGTGGACTTCCCGCAGCCCGACGGGCCGAGCAGCACCATGAACTCGCCGTCGTCGACGTCGAGGTTGACGCTGTCGACGGCGAGGGTGCCGTCCCTGAAGACCTTGGTGACATCCTTGAGCGCGACGGTGGTCACCGTGCCCTCCCCCCAGCTCGTCGACCGAACCCCGAATGACTGTGACCAGGATCATGCGATCCGCACATCGGGTAAACGTTCCATGTTCGGCTTGTGTCGGCCCTGTGACGCCGCCGGGCGGGCGACACGGTGGGTCAGCGGACCCCTCCGCCCTCCCGCGACCGGGGCGACCAGCCCGCCTCGGGCTCCTCGCCGAGGAAGACCCGCCGGACCACCCGCTCGGCGGCGTGGCCGTCGTCGAGCGCGCAGAACCGGGCCCGGAACCGCTGCCGGGCCTTGCGCGCCGTCTCCGAGTCGACCTCGCCGGCGCGGAACAGGTCGAGCAGGTCGGCGAAGTCGGTGGCCACCGCGCCCGGCGGCTCCGCAGTCACGTCGAAGTAGACCCCGCGCGCCAACCGGTACGCCTCCCAGTCGGGGGCGTAGACGACGATCGGCCGGTCGAGCACCGCGTAGTCGAACATCGCCGAGGAGTAGTCCGTGATCAGCACGTCCGCCACGAGGTAGAGCTCCTCGACGCGCGGGTGGTCGCTGACGTCGCGTACCCGGTCGCCCTCCGGGTGCCGGGCGGGCCGGTCCCGGTCGTGGAAGTAGTGGCTGCGCATCATCAGCCGGCCGGCCGGGCCGAGCACGTCGAGCAGCCGCTCCGGGTCGAACGGCGGCCGGTAGCCGGGCAGGTGCTCCCGGTGCGTCGGGGCGTACAGGACGACCTGCTCGCCGGGCCCGAGGCCGAACCCGGCGCGCAGCCCGCGCACCTCCTCCTCGGTCGCGGTGACCAGCCGGTCGTTGCGCGGGTAGCCGACCTCCAGCGTGGTGTACGAGGCCGGGTAGGCGCGCTCCCACATCTGGCTGGAGAAGCTGTTCGCGCTGACGCTGTAGTCCCACCGGTCCACCCGGCGCAGCAGCCCGGCGAAGTCCATCCCTACCGCGCCGATCGGGTACCGCTGCTGGTCCAGCCCCATCACCTTCACCGGGGTGCCGTGGTGGGTCTGCACGTGCACCGTGCCCGGCCGCTTGCGGACGTGGTCCGGGAAGTTGACGTTGTTCACCAGCCACCGCGCCCGCGCCAGCGCCCGGTAGTACGCGGGCGTCCCGGCGACGACGTGCTCGACGCCCTCGGGGACCGTGTGCACGCGGTCCCGCCGGACGATCCACACCCCGCGGACCTCCGGCGCGAGCCGCCGGGCCGCCTCGAAGATCGCGGCCGGGTTGTCCGAGTAGCCCCGGTACCAGTAGGCGGCGTAGACGGCCAGCCCCGGGTCGACCGGGCCGCGAAGCTCGGCCCGGTAGTACTCGCGCAGCACGGTGTCCCGGGCCAGCCGGGCCGCGCGCCGGACCCGGGGCGCGACCCGCCGCCTCGTGCCGCGGGCGGTGCGCCGGGCCGCGTCCCGCGCCCGGTACGCGGTGCGCAGCGCGCTGAACGTACGCCAGCGGCCGGCGGCCACCAGGCGGTGCTTGAGCCCCTCCGCGCCCCGCGGCGCCGGGTATCCGCCGGGCGGCAGCCAACGCGCGTGGTCGGCGGTGATCTGGGCGAAGAAGGCGGGCCGCAGCCCGGGCGCGATCCGCTCGCCGTTGCCGAGCACGGTCAGGTAGTGCCAGACCATCCGCTCGAAGACCGCCGGGCGCAGATCGTCGACGGCCGGGCCCCAGGAGTCCATCAGCCGGAACACCCGGTGCCACTGGTCGAACACCTCGAAGTGCCGGTCGCCACGGGTGCGCGTGATCGCGCCGGCCCGGCGCTGCCGGTAGTTGACGCAGACCCGGTCCAGCACGCCGATCCGCCCGGCGGCCATCAGCACCGGGTAGCTGAACGAGACGTCCTCGTACCAGCCGGGGGCGAAGCGCAGCCCCTCGTCGAGCAGGAACTCCCGGCGGACCAGCCGGTTCCAGGCGGTGTGCAGCAGCCGCATGGTCTCGGGCCGGTCCCGCAGCCGGAAGGTCTCCTCGCCGGGCGGCTCCGGAAAGACCTCCGTCATCGCGCTGCGGCTGGCGGCGTTGTTCCAGTGCGTCCGGACGTGGTCGACGAGGAGCACGTCGGGCCGGGTCGCACGCAGGCGCTCGGCGACCTCGACCAGGCAGTCCGGGGTGAGCCAGTCGTCGCCGTCGACGAACCAGACGTACTCGCCGACGGCCCGGTCCAGCCCGATGTTGCGGGCCGGACCGAGCCCGACGTTCTCCGTCAGCCGGACCGCGCGCATCCGCGGGTCCCGGGCCGCGTACTCGGCGAGGATCTCGCCGCTGTCGTCCGGCGAGCAGTCGTCGACGCCGATCACCTCGATGTCGGCGACCGGCTGGCCGAGGATGGAGTCCAGGCACTCGCGCAGGTAGCCCTGCACCCGGAAGGCCGGCACGACGAAGCTGATCAGTGTCATCGGCCGGCCCCTCCGTCAGCCCGGCGAGCGACCTCCCGCGCCGGCCAGGCCCACCGACGCCCGCGCGGCGCGGGCGGGCAGGACGACCCAGGCGAGGGCGACACTCCCCACGAAAACCATGAGAAGGTACGTACCGAGTGTAGCCATCCCGATACCCGCAATTCCGGCGATCGCGGCCAGGGCCAGCAGCACCGACCGCCCGTCCCAGCCCAGCGTGGCGTCGTGCAGCGGCGGGGCGACCTGCCGCTTCTCCAGCCGCGCGGTCAGGTCGTAGTGGTGCAGGGTCAGCACGAAGACGTACCCGAAGACCAGCCACGGTGGCACGTCGCCGACCACCCCCACCGCCACCGCGAAGAGGAACTCGCCGGCCCGCAACGCGGCCGGCACGAGCCAGTCCAGCGGCCCGGTGTGCGCCGTGCCGGCCCCGAGCCCGCCGGCCAGCAGCACCACCAACGCGACCGGCACCGCCCAGCGCAGGCCCTCCGCCCCCCCGCCGTCCAGGCTGAGCAGCGCCGCCAGCAGCAGCGCCGCCGGGCCCAGCGCCGCGACGATCGCCAGGGCCAGCGGCCCCGCCGGGCGGAACGCCGGCAGGAGCCGGGCCAGCGGGCCGTCGTCGCGGTGCAGGGTGGCGTCGACCGTGTCGAGCACCGGCACCCGCATCCAGCGGGCCCGCAGCGTGCGCAGCGCCCCGGTGTACGCGAACGCCAGCACCCCCCAGGCCAGCACCGCGTACAGGCTGACCAGCGGCCCGAACAGCGCCACGGTCAGCGCGATCAGCGCCCACCGCTCCCCGATCGGGAAGACCACCGTCCGCTTCAGCCAGTACGACACGGAGCCCGTGTCGGCCTGCACCCGGTTGGACGCGGCGTTGAGCTTGTCGCCGATGCCGCCGCCGGCGGTGCCGACCGACTTCGGCCGCCGGGCCGCCTCGTCGTGCAGCACGCCGTACCAGGTGTCCGTCATGTGCCGCACGGTCTGCAGCGTGATCGCGGCGATCGCCAGCGCCCAGCCGTAGCGGAAGCCGGCCTGCGTGGCCCCGTAGCCGAGGCCGGCGTAGACCACGTACTCCTTCGCCCGGTCGGCCATCGTGTCCAGCCAGCCGCCCCAGGCGCTGAAGTGCCGGGTGTAGCGGGCGACCTGGCCGTCCACGCAGTCCAGCACGAAACCGAGGTAGAGCAGCACCGCCCCGACGACCAGCGCCGGCCGGCCGCCGACACCGAAGAGCACGGCTGCGGCCACCGCGAAGGCCACCGAGATCATCGTGACGGCGGTGGGGCCGAGCCCGAGCCGGGCCGACGCCTTCGTCACGTACGGCGACCAGGTGCTGACGAAGAAGGTGGTGAAGAAGTCGTCGCGTTCCTTGACCGAGAGCCTCAGCTCGGCGCGGTCCTCGTCGACGGCGGCCACGGCCGCCTCCGCGGCGGCCAGCCCCGCCGGATCGGCCACCCGGTGCGCGACGAGCAGGCGTACGCGCTGGGCGAAGGTCAACGCGCCGAGCCCGGTGAGGCCGGCGAAGAGCCGGTCCACCGCGGGCCCGGCCGACGCCGCGCCGGCGGGCACCACCCGGGCGGCGGCCGCTCGGGCGGCGGCGGCGAGCGACGGCAGGTCGTCGACGCCGACCCGCAGCGCGCCGCCGAAGACCCCGGTGGCCCCGCCGTCCAGCCGCTCCGCCGGCCCGGCGTCGACCACCTGGCCGCGCTCCTCGCGGACGGCCGTGCGCCCGTCGCCGGGCGGGTCGGTGAGCACCAGCGCCACCGTCGGCCCGACCGGGCTGGTGGCCAGGTGCCGCAGGACGGCGGTGTGCGCGACCAGGTCGGCGCCGGTGACGAGGACCGGGCCGGTGGCCGCGTCGACCAGCGCGGCCAGCTCGTCCAGGTCGGCGGCGTGGCGCACCTCGTCCGCCCCGGCCCGGTGGAGCTGGCCGGTGAGCCGGTCGACGAGGCGCTCGCCCGAGCTGGTGGGCAGGCTCGCGGCCGGGGCGTCGGCGGCGAGCACGATCGCGAGCGTCACCGCGGGACCGCGGTGTGGTACGCGTCGAGCGCCTCGGCGATCGTCCCGTCGACGCTCAGCCGGCCCCCGTCGAGGTACAACCCCCGACGGCAGAACCGGGTCAGGTCCTTTTCGTTGTGTGACACCAGCACCAGAGTGCGCCCCTCCCCGAGCAGACGGTCGATCGTCGCATAACACTTCTTTCGGAACTCCGCGTCCCCGACCGCCGTCACCTCGTCCATGAGCAGGATCGGGTGCGGCAGGTGCGAGATGATCGCGAAGCCGAGCCGGACCTTCATGCCGGACGAGTAGTGCCGCACCGACGTGTCGATGGCGCGCTCCACCTGCTCACCGGCGAACGAGACGATGTCGTCGAAGTGCCGCCTGAGGTAGCCCGACGAGAGCCCGTGCAGTCCCCCGACCAGGTACAGGTTCTCCCGCCCGGTGAGGTCGTTGGAGAACCCGGCGGAGAGCTCCAGCAGCGGCGCGACGTCGCCACGCACCGTGATCCGGCCCTCGTCGGGGATCAGCACGCCGGCGATCAGCCGCAGCAGCGTGCTCTTGCCGGTGCCGTTGCGGCCGATCACGCCGACGGTCTCCCCCGCCGCCACGGAGAAGGACACGTCGCGCAACGGCCAGAACCGGCCGTCCGCGGCACCCCGCCGGCCGCGGTGGATGAACAGCTCCCGCAGCCGCAGCTGCCGCCGCCGGTTGCGGACGAACCGGATGCCCAGTCCCCGCGCCTCGATGATCGCGTCGGCCATCGTCACAGTTCCTTGAGCACGGCGGGTTCGAGCCGGCGGAACGACCACCAGCCGACGAGGAGCACCAGCAGGCTGACGCCGACGGTGGAGGCGAGCAGGCGCGGGTCGGGGAACTCGTCCGGGTACCAGACCGCGTGGTGCAGCTGGAAGATGCCGACCAGCGGGTTCAGCTCGTAGCCGACCTTCAGCCAGCCCGGCAGGTCCGCGTCCCGCACCAGGCTCAGCGGGTAGATGATCGGCGTGGCGTAGAAGAGCACCCGGATGACCAGCCGCATGAAGCGCTCGACGTCGCGCATCAGCACGTTGGCCGCCGAGAGCAGCAGCGCCAGCCCGACCAGCAGGACGGCCTGCACCGCCACCGCGAGCGGCAGGGCCAGCAGCGACCAGCCCGGCTCGATCCGGCCGTACGCGGCGTAGCCGACGGCGACGGCGACCAGGATCGGCAGGCCGGCGGCGTACTCGGCGAAGCGGCCGGTGACCCGGCCGATCGGGAAGACCTGCCGCGGCACGTTCATCGTCGTGATCAGGCGGGACTGGCCGGTCAGCGCGTTGGTCGCCTCGCTCAGCGCCGAGCTGGTCCACATCCAGGCGAAGATCCCGGTGATCAGGAACAGCGGGTACGAGTCGGCCGCCTCACCCAGGTGGCGGGTGGTGTCGCGGGAGTAGAGGACGCCGAAGACGAACCAGTAGATCGCCCCCATGCCGAGGGGTTCGATCAACGACCAGAGGTAGCCGAGCACGGACTGCTGGTACTTCACCGCGAGGTCGCGCCGGACCAGGATGCGCAGGGAGTTGCGGTGCGACCACAACGCCGCGACGCCAGAGGTCACCGCCGCCTCCCGCCTCACCGGACGGACGACAGGTTAGCAGTCGGTGAACGAGGGCCCTCTCAGCACTCGATCACGTTGACGGCCAGGCCGCCGCGCGCCGTCTCCTTGTACTTCACCTTCATGTCCGCGCCGGTCTCGCGCATGGTCTTGATGACCTTGTCGAGCGACACGTGGTGCACCCCGTCGCCGCGCAACGCCAGCCGGGCGGCCGTGATCGCCTTGATGCTAGCCACCGCGTTCCGCTCGATGCAGGGGATCTGCACCAGGCCCCCGACCGGATCGCAGGTCAGACCGAGGTTGTGCTCCATGCCGATCTCGGCGGCGTTCTCCACCTGCGCGGGGCTGCCGCCCAGCGCCTCGGCCAGCCCCGCGGCGGCCATCGAGCAGGCCGAACCCACCTCGCCCTGGCAGCCCACCTCGGCGCCGGAGATCGACGCGTTCTCCTTGAACAGCACGCCGATGGCGCCCGCCGCCAGCAGGAACCGGACCACCCCCTCGTCGGAGGCGCCCGGCACGAACCGGGTGTAGTAGTGCAGCACCGCCGGGATGATCCCCGCCGCCCCGTTGGTCGGCGCGGTGACGACCCGGCCGCCGGCCGCGTTCTCCTCGTTGACGGCGAGCGCGAAGAGGGTCACCCAGTCCATCGCCCGCAGCGGGTCGGCGGAATCGGACTCCGTCGCCAGGCTGCGGCGCAGCTCAGCGGCGCGGCGGCGGACCTTCAGGCCGCCGGGGAGCACCCCGTCGCGCGAGCAGCCCCGCTCGACGCACTCCCGCATCACCCGCCAGATCTCCAGCAGGCCGGCGCGCACCTCGCCCTCGCCGCGCCAGGAGAGCTCGTTGGCGAGCATCACGTCGCTGATCGACAGCCCCGTCGACGCGGTGACGCCGAGCAGTTGCGCGCCGGTCAGGAACGGGTGGCGCACCCGGGTGGCGTCCGGCTTGATCCGGTCCGCCCCGGCCGCCGCCTCGTCCACCACGAACCCGCCGCCGACCGAGTAGTACGTCCGCGCGCGCAGCTCCGCGCCGCTGTCGTCGTACGCGACGAAGGTCATCCCGTTGGGGTGGTACGGCAGCGACCGCCGCCGGTGCAGCACCAGGTCACGGCCGGGGTCGAAGTCGATCTCGTGCGCGTCCAGCAGGGCCAGCCGGCGCTCGGCGCGGATCCGGGTGATCCGCGCGTCGACCGCGTCGGTGTCCACCGTCTCCGGGGCCTCACCGGCCAGCCCGAGCAGGACCGCCCGGTCGCTGCCGTGGCCGTGCCCGGTGGCGCCCAGCGAGCCGAAGAGTTCGGCCTGCACCCGTACCGTGTCGGCCAGCAACCCGTCGGCCTTCAGCCCGGCGACGAAGGTGCGGGCGGCCCGCATCGGCCCGACCGTGTGTGAGCTGGACGGCCCGATGCCGACGCTGAAGAGGTCGAAAACGCTGATCATGAGTGCACTTCCTCGCCGTCGTCCCCTCGTGGGGGTCCGGCCCGGTCGTGGCCGGCCCGGTGCGGGCGGCCGTGCGGCACCCGGGGTGTGGGTGTCCGACCGGCGAGCCTACCCGCCCGACCCGACGCCCGCCCGCGTTCCGGACGGTCGGCGGTGCCGGCGGGCCGGCGGCTCGCCCCGGAGCCTCGCCCGCGGAGGAGTCGCGGCAGCGGCACGCGGGTAACCACCTACGGGTGAAACGCGCGCCGATCCTCCTCGCGACCGAGGGCGGGGTGGCCGCCCCTTTCTACCGTTGAGGGCAGACGCGGCGAACGCCGCAGAGTGGGAGTACGACGATGAGTCGCAAACTGGTCCGGCCCCGTCAGGGGCGCATGATCGCCGGTGTCTGCGCCGGCCTGGCCCAGCGTTACGGCAGGTCTGCCGGCTTCATCCGGCTGCTGTTCCTGCTGTCGCTGCTGCTGCCCGGCACCCAGGTGATCGTCTACCTGGTCCTCTGGCTCCTGATGCCGAACGAGGATCGCCACGCCGTTCGCTACTGACCTGTCCGCCCGCCGTCACCTCGGCCGGGATCGCGGCGCCCGCCCCGTTCACCGGGGCGGGCGTCGTCGCGTTCTTCCGGGACGGCCGTCAGGGGGCGGTGTAGGTGACGGTGACCTTCTCGTAGCCGAGGGAGCGGAGCAGCCCTTCGAGCATCTTGCGGGTGTTCTCCTCGGCCCGCTGGGTCAGGCCGCTGTCCCGCGCCGCGGTGGTGATCCGCTCCTCGGCGAGCTGGTAGACCTGCTGCTGGCGGTTGGGGTCGCCCTTCACCAGCTCGCCGACCCGGTTGAGCAGGCCCCGCTCCTCGGCGAAGACGTAGCTCTTCTCCAGGTCGAGGTTGGTCTTGCCGAGCTGCGGCGCCGGCAGCCTGATCTCCACCGACTTGCCGTCGGCCGACTCGACCACGGCCCCTTCCGAGATCTTGGTGAAGTCCACGTACGCCTCGACGCTGCCCGCCCCGACGAAGAGGGTGCGCTGGCTGAGCAGCCAGTCGGGCACGTTGCGCCGGTCGTTCTGGAGATCGACGACCACCTGGAAGTTGCCCTCCGCCGCGACGTAGCGGCTCAGATCCTGGATCGACTTCAGCAGCGGGGGCTGACTGCGGTCGGTCTGCTCCTTGGCGAACGGGTTGCGGAAGTCGGGCAGCAGACCGGTGGCCTGCACCCCGAGCAGCACGACCACCGCCATCGCCGCCGCGCCGAGCACCCAGAGCAGGCCACGGGCGGGCCCGCCCCCCGGCTGTGGCGCACCCGGCGCCGGCTCGGATGTGACGTCTGACCGATCCCGGAGCGCCTCGGCGGTCGGGTAGCCGGGGAACTCCCTCGTGGGCTCGTTGATCTCACCGTCGCGGGCCATGGCCCTCACCGTCCTCGTCAGACACGTCGTCTTGCATTGACGGTACGGCTCCCGTACGACAGCCGCTCGGCGAGCGGCGCAACCGGGCGCGGGCGCCCCGCACCGGAGGCGGACCCGCAGGTCAGGACGGTGCCGACGGCCGGTGGCGCCCGCTCACTCGATCGGCCCGGAGAGGACGAGCACCCGGGCGTGGATCTGGTTGCGCTGCTGGAGCGCCGCCCGCAGGGCGCGGTGCAGGCCGTCCTCCAGGTAGAGCCCGCCGTTCCACTGCACGACGTGCGGGAAGAGGTCGCCGTAGAAGGTGGAGTCCTCGGCGAGGAGCTTGTCGAGCGCCAGCTCGCGCTTGGTGGTGATCAGCTGGTCCAGGCGCAGCGGCCTCGGCGGGATCTCCGCCCACTGCTTGAGCGTCAGGTTGTGCTCCGGGTAGGGACGCCCGTCCCGGACCGCTCTGAAGATCACGACGGCACGCTCCCCTCCCCCTGGCCCGGCCGGCCCAGGAAACCGGTCGGGGTCGCGGCGCGACCCCGCGACCTGCGGCACCGTTGGCCGTGCCAGCGTAGCCGCCCGCGCCCCGCCGCGTTCTGCTCCCTGATGTCAGTTTCGCTACCCGGCGTCCCGTTCACAACCGGACGAAAACCACGGTTCGGTCAGCTCCACCGCCCGCGCCGGACGACCTCGCCCATCGGGCGGCGTCCCCGGCGCAGCGACGGTGACCGGTGGTCGGAGGCACGATAGCCCACCGTGACCGCCCCGACGGGCGCGTACTCCGCCGGCACCCCGAACGCCTCCCGGTACGCGTCGAGCCGCTGCGGGGGGATGCCGAAGAAGCAGGCCCCCAGCCCTTCGTCCACCGCGGTCAGCAGCATCAGCAGGGCGGCGAAGCCGGTGTCGACGTACCAGTAGGGCACCGGCCAGCGCTCCTCCGCCCGGTCCGCCCACCCCTTGTCGGGTTCCGCGTACCGCTCCAGGTAGGCCGAGCGGTTCGCGTGCGGGACGACGATCAGCGGTGCCCGGCGCATCCCGGCCAGCCACCGCTCCCGGCCGCCGCCGCCCGGGGTGGCCGCCGCCCAGAACCGCTCCCGGTCCTCCGGCGCCTCCAGCACCAGGAACCCCCAGCCCTGGGCGAAGCCGGCCGACGGCGCCCGGACGGCGTGGTCGAGCAGCCGCTCCACCACGTCGGGCGGGACCGGGCGGTCCGGGTCGTAGTTGCGCACCATCCGGCGCCGCCGGACCACCTCGCCGAACTCCACGTGCTCCCCCGCTCAGGCCCCGGGCCGTACGCCCCAGACGCCCCGCCAGGTCGCGCCCGGCTTCAGCGTCACCACGTCCCGCCCCGAGCGGAACGCGTCCGGCGGACAGGTCATCGGCTCCACCGCCACCGAACGGCGTCGCCGCTCGCCGGTGAGGGCGTCGCCGGTGAACACCTGCCACCAGCCGAACTCCCGGTCGGCCCAGATCCGCACGCCCGTGGTGCCGTCGGGGGCGACCAGGCTGACCGCCGAGCCCCCGTCGTCGTCGCGGATCACGTCGCCGAAGGTGAGGTCGAGCCGGGCGGCGCCGATCCGGCGTGGGCTGGTCCAGTCGTACTCGGTGCCGGCGACGGGGGTCACCCCCATCGGCAGCAGCCGCCCGTCCGCCTGCACCCGGGTCCGGGCCGGCAGCCGCATCGACAGGTCGTCCACCGCCACCCCGGGCACCCGCAGGTACGGGTGCACGGCGAAACCGAACGGCGCGGGCTCGGTGCCGAGGTTCGTCGCCTCGTGCTCCGCGCGCAGCCCGTCCGGGCCGACGCTCCACCGGGTCCGCAGCCGCAGCGGCCACGGGTAGCCGGGCTGCGGCGGCAGGTCGTAGCCGACCGTCACCGCGTCGGGCGACCGGTCCACCAGCCGCCACGGCACCCAGTTGACCAGGCCGTGGATGGCCACCCCCCGGTCCGGCTCGCTGAGCGGGAGCTGCAACGACTGCTCCCCGAAGGTGTAGCGCCCGTCGCGGATCCGGTTCGGCCAGGGGGCGAGCACCTGCCCGGCGCAGCCGGGGCAGATCTCGTCGACGTCGTACCCGTCGAGATGGTCGGTTCCGTCGTGCCGGTATGTCCGGATCCCACCGCCCACCTCCACGATGACGGCCTCGTGGCCGGCGGCGGAAATGGTCCACTGGGCGCCCGAGGGCGGACGCTGGTCGGGGGTGTCCATGCGGGGGACCCTAACGGTTCCGGCCCCGCCGTCGCTCGCCTCGGGCACGGCTGTCACGGGCGCTCGGCGCCGGGGGCCGCCGCCCGGTAGCGCAGCAGCACGGGGAACGCCACCGCGAGCAGCACCGCGAGCGCCGCGGAGAGCAGCCCGCCGCCCACCCAGGCGACACCGCCGCCGAAGCCGGCCGCGACCGCACCGGCCCGCAGGTCGCCCAGGCGCGGCCCGCCGGCGATCACCACCGTGTTGACGCCCATCAGCCGCCCGCGCATCCGGTCCGGCGCGTAGACCAGCAGCATCGACTGCCGCAGGACCGCGCTGACCAGGTCCGCCGCCCCGGCCACGGCGAGCAGCAGCACCATCAGCCAGAGCTGCCCGGCGAGCCCGGCCGCCGCCACCGCCAGCCCCCAGCCGACCACCGCCGCGACCAGCACCAGCCCCTGCCGGCGCAGCCGCCCGATCCAGCCGGAGGTCAGCCCGCCGAGCATCGCGCCCGCCGCGATCGCGCTGTAGAGCCAGCCGACCGCCGCGCCGCCGCCGAAGCGGGACTCGGCGATCTCCGGGAAGAGCGCGCGGGGCATCGCCAGCACCATCGCGATCAGGTCGATGACGAAGGAGAGCAGCAGCACCGGCGTGGTGGCCAGGTAGCGCAGCCCGTCGACGATGCTGGCCAGCCCGGCCCGCCGGGGGGTGGCGGCCGCGTCCGGGTCCGGCTCCGGCGGCATGGCCGGCAGCTTCGCGGTGGCCCAGACGGCGACCGTGTAGAGCACCGCGTCGGCGGCGTACGCGATCGGCAGGCCGAGGTCGGTGCCCCACCACGCGAAGATCAGGCCGGCGACCAGCGGGCCGAAGACCGAGGCGGCCGTGTAGGTGGTGAAGTTCAGGGTGGTCGCCGCCGGCACCAGCTCCGCCGGCACCAACCGGGGCAGGATCGCGTTGCGGGTGGGCGAGCTGACCGCGAAGGCGACCGACTGCACCGCCACCAGGGCGAGCAGCAGCCCCGGGCTGCCGATCCCGAGCGCCGCCTGCACCACCAGGCCGAACGTGGCGGCCCAGAGCACCGCCGCGGTCACCAGCAGCACCTTGCGCCGGTCGTGCGCGTCGGCCACCGCGCCGCCCCAGAGCCCGAAGACCAGCAGCGGTACGAACGCCGCGATCCCGATCAGGCCGACCCAGAGCGAGCTGCCGGTCAGCGCGTACATCTCCACCGGCACCGCGACCGCGGTGAGCTGGATGCCGAACATCGCGATGCCGTTGCCGAGCCACATCCGCCGGTACGCCGGCACGGCCAGCGGGCGCAGGTCGATGGCGAAGCGGCGCAGCCCCCGGGGCCGGGCGTCGCTGAGCTGGGTCACGGCGCCAGCCGCTCGACGATCCACCCTCCGGGACCGGCGAGCCGGAACCGCAGTCGGTCGTGCAGCCGGCTGGCCCGGCCCTGCCAGAACTCCACGGACTCCGGCCGCACCCGCAGCCCGCCCCAGTGCGGCGGGGCCGGGATCGGCTCGACGTCGGCGAACCGCTGCGCCGCCGCCCGGTACGCCTCGTCCAGCACGTCCCGCCCGGGGATCACCCGCGACTGGGTGCTGGCCCACGCTCCGAGCTGCGAGCCGCGCGGCCGGCTGGCGAAGTACGCCTCCGTCTCCGCGCGGTCGACCCGTTCCACCCGGCCGGCCACCACCACCTGGCGCTGCATCGGGAACCAGGGGAAGACGAGGCTCGCGTACGGGTTGGCGGCCGCCTCGGCGCCCTTGCGTGACCCGTGGTTGGTGAAGAAGACGAAGCCCTCGGGGTCGTACCCCTTCAGCAGCACGGTCCGCGCGCTGGGCCGCCCCTGCGCGTCGGCGGTGCCGACCACCATCGCGTTCGGCTCGGGGAGCCCGGCGGCGATCGCGTCGGCGAACCAGCGGCCGAACTGGGTGGGCCAGTCGGCGGCCAGGTCGGCCTCGGAAAGGCCCAGGTCCGCGGCGTACTCGTTACGCATGGCGGCCGGACGGACTGTGTCCCCCGTCACGTTCTCTCCCCCTCTTCCCGGCCCGGCCCACCCCCTGCGGCGCAGGCCAGCCCGTACCGCCCAGTGTCGCCGACGGGTCGGGACCGCCGCCGCCGGGGGATGTCGCGTGCGGCACAGTCCCAGCGGGTCGCGGATCCGGTTACCCAGCAGGCAAGATGTCACGAACACATCCCTGACGAGGGTCGCCTGAGGCGCTCGGCCGGCCGCGCCGGATGAGGGCCCGAGCGGGCGCATCGAGCAGACCCAGGAGAGCGACATGGCCGATTTCAAACCCGGGCTGGAGGGCGTCGTAGCCTTCGAGACCGAGATCGCCGAACCCGACCGTGAGGGCGGCGCGCTGCGCTATCGCGGGGTCGACATCGAGGATCTGATCGGCCAGGTCTCCTTCGGCAACGTGTGGGCGCTGCTGGTCGACGGGCGGTTCGGCCCCGGCCTGCCGCCGGCGGAGCCGTTCCCGGTGCCGGTGCACTCCGGCGACATCCGGGTGGACGTGCAGTCCGCCGTCGCGATGCTGGCCCCCTACTGGGGCCTGGACCAGCTGCTCGACATCTCCGACGAGCAGGCCCGCGAGGATCTCGCCCGGGTGTCGGTCACCGCGCTCTCCTTCGTCGCCCAGTCGGCGCGGGGTCTGGGCCTGCCGGCGGTGCCGCAGAAGGAGATCGACAAGGCCTCCACCATCGTCGAGCGCTTCATGAAGCGCTGGCGGGGCGAGCCGGACCCGCGGCACGTCAAGGCCGTCGACGCCTACTTCATCTCGGCCGCCGAGCACGGCCTGAACGCCTCCACCTTCACCGCCCGGATCGTCGCCTCCACCGGCGCCGACGCCGCGGCCTGCATCTCCTCCGGCATCGGCGCCCTCTCCGGCCCGCTGCACGGCGGCGCGCCGTCGCGCGTGCTCAGCATGCTGGAGGCGGTCGAGCGCAGCGGCGACGCCGAGGGCTACGTCAAGGGCGTCCTCGACCGCGGCGAGCGGCTGATGGGCTTCGGCCACCGGGTCTACCGGGCCGAGGACCCGCGCGCCCGGGTGCTCCGCCGCACCGCCAAGGAGCTCGGCGCGCCGCGCTTCGAGATCGCCGAGGCGCTGGAGAAGGCCGCCCTGGCCGAGCTCAAGGCCCGCCGGCCGGACCGGGTCCTCGCCACCAACGTCGAGTTCTGGTCGGCCGTGGTGCTGGACTTCGCCGAGGTGCCGGCTCACATGTTCACCTCCATGTTCACCTGCGCCCGGATGGGTGGCTGGAGCGCGCACATCCTGGAGCAGAAGAAGCTCCAGCGGCTGGTCCGCCCGTCGGCCCGCTACGTCGGCCCGGGCACCCGCAAGCCCAGCGACGTCGAGGGCTGGGACGCCATCCCGCACGGCGTCTGACGTCTTCCGCGAGGGCCCCCCGGCGATCGCCGGGGGGCCCTCGCGTGCCCGCGGCCCGCCAGCCTCGGCACCCGGGCACCCGGTACGGGTTGTGGCGTACGCCTCAAGGCCGCAGGTGGGACCGAGGGCCGGACGGCCGGCGGCGGGTGGGAGGATGAAGGCCGGCAGTGTCGCCGGACCGGGCCCGGATCCCGGCCGCGCCGTGCGCCTGAGCGCGCGTCCGCCGTCGATCCGCGCCCGCCTGAACCACCGGGCCCGCTCTCGCCCACGCGGAAGGATCTCGACAACCGTGGCTGACGCACCGACCATCCGGATTCCCGACGACCTCAAGCCCGCCGACGGGAGGTTCGGCTGCGGGCCGTCCAAGGTCCGTCCGGCGGCGGTCTCCGCCCTCTCCGACGTGGCGACGAGCTTCCTGGGCACCTCGCACCGGCAGAAGACCGTCCGCGACCAGGTGGCCCGGCTGCGCCGCGGTCTCGCCGACTTCTTCTCGCTGCCCGAGGGCTACGAGGTGGTGCTGGGCAACGGCGGCACCACCGCCTTCTGGGAGGTCGCGACGTTCGGCCTGGTCCGCGACCGGGCCCAGTTCGCCAGCTTCGGCGAGTTCGGCGCGAAGTTCGCCAAGTCCGTCAGGGACGCCCCGTTCCTCGGTGAGCCCACCGTCCGCAAGTCGGAGGCCGGCAGCGCCCCCACCCTGACCGCCGAGGCGGGCGTGGACGTCTACGCCACCCCGCACAACGAGACCTCGACGGGCGTCGCGGTGCCGATCAGCCGGGTGGCCGGGGCCGATCCCGGCTCGCTGCTGCTGGTCGACGCCACCTCCGGCGCGGGCGGCCTGGACGTCAACGTCGGCGAGACCGACTGCTACTACTTCGCCCCGCAGAAGTGCTTCGGCTCCGACGGGGGCCTCTGGCTGGCCCTGATGTCCCCCGCCGCGCTGGAGCGGGCCGGCGAGATCAAGGCGTCGGGCCGCTACATCCCGGCCTTCCTGGACCTGGTCACCGCGATCGACAACTCGCGGCTGGAGCAGACCTACAACACCCCGGCGCTGGCCACGATCTTCCTGGCCGCGGAGCAGACCGACTGGATGAACTCCCAGGGTGGGCTGGCCTGGGCGGCCAAGCGCACCGCCGAGAGCGCCGCGATCGTGTACGGCTGGGCGGAGCGCTCCGAGGTGGCGACGCCGTTCGTGACCGACCCGGCGCTGCGTTCCAACGTGGTCGCCACCATCGACTTCGCCGACTCCGTCGACGCCACCGCGATCGCCAGGGCGCTGCGCGCGAACGGCATCCTGGACACCGAGCCGTACCGGAAGCTGGGCCGCAACCAGCTGCGGGTGGCGCTCTTCCCGGCCGTCGAGCCGGCCGACGTCGAGGCGCTGACCGCGTCGATCGACCACGTGGTCGAGCGGCTCTGACCGCGGTCACGTTCGGTGGCCGGCGGAGCGTCGACGGCCACCGAACGTGATCATCGCCGCAGCTCAGTAACGACATGCGGGTGTCGCATCCCCCACCTCCGCGAAGATGCGCGTACGGTGGTGCGAGGACGCCCGGGTGGCCGGCTCGTGGCGTGACGGCCAGCGAAGCGGGACGGAGGCAACGCTATGCGCCCAGTACGCTTCGTCGCCCTCTCCGAGGACGGCCAGGCCCTGGTGCTCGCCGACGAGGTCGGGCGACTGCTCGCCCTTCCCATCGACGAGCGGATCGCCGGCGCCCTGCACGCCGAGCCCGGCGCCCCGCCGCTCGCGGTGGCCCCGGCGACCAGCGTCGACCCGGTCCCCTCACTCTCCCCACGGGACATCCAGGCGAAGATCCGCTCCGGCGAGTCCGCCGAGGACGTCGCCCGGATCGCCGGTGTGCCGGTCGACCGCGTGCTGCGCTACGCCGGCCCGGTGCTCCAGGAGCGGGCCATGCTCGCCCAGCACGCCCGGCGCACCCGGCTCAAGGGTGCCGAGAAGCCGACCCCGCTCGCCGAGGTGGTCAACGGCCGGCTGGCCCAGCATGGCATCGACACCGAGAAGATCTCCTGGGACGCGTGGCGCCGCGACGACGGCACCTGGCGGATCGTGGCGACCTGGCCGTCGGGCAAGGCGACCGCGCAGGCGATCTGGGATCTCGACAAGACCCGGCAGGCGGTCACCCCGCACGACGACATGGCGCAGTATCTCTGCGCCGAGCGCCCCACCCCGATCCTCGGCCAGGAGCCGGCACCGGAGCGGGGCGGCCACGCGCTGCCCGGCCCGTCGCGCGGCGAGCCGAGCCGGGGCGGGCACGGCCTGCCGGCTGCGGCCGAGCACGGCCGTTCCGGCCGCGACCCGATCCGGGCCGGGCGGGACGCCCTGCTCGCCTCCCTCGACCGTCCACTCGGCTCGTCCTCGGGCCGCGGGCTCGACCCGCGCTCCCCGGCCGCCCTGGCCGGGCAGGACGCGCCGCGGCAGCGGCCGGTCGGCGGCGGGGCGGCGGCGCTGCTCGGCGGCGGCCAGGGCTCCGCGTTCGACGACGACGCCGACGCACCCAAGGAGGTGCCGGCCGTGCCGTCGCTGGCGGTGCTCCGGCCCCGACGCACGGGCGCACCGGCGGCAGCGGCGGCCGGCGAGTCGGCCGACGCGGGCGGCAAGCCGCGCAAGCGCCTGCCGAGCTGGGACGACGTGCTCTTCGGCAGCGGCCCGGCGGCCCGCGAGTCCTCCTGACGCGCCACTCCGGCGACGGGTCCGTCGCCGGAGTGGACGCGAGGCGCGCGGGGTGCCGCCGTGGCAGGGTGGCCTCATGGAGTACACGAACCTCGGCCGTACCGGCCTGTCGGTCAGCCGCCTCTGCCTCGGCACGATGAACTTCGGGCCGCAGACCACCGAGCCGGACAGCTTCGCGATCATGGACCGGGCCCTCGAACTCGGCATCAACTTCTTCGACACCGCCAACGTCTACGGCTGGCAGACCGGCGAGGGGATCACCGAGCAGATCATCGGCCGCTGGTTCGCCCGGGGCGGTGGCCGGCGGGAGAAGGTCGTACTGGCCACCAAGGTCTACGGCAAGATGGGCGACTGGCCCAACGAGCAGGGCCTCTCCGCCCGGCACATCGTCCGGGCCTGCGAGGACTCGCTGCGCCGGCTCCAGACCGACACCATCGACCTCTACCAGATGCACCACGTGTCCCGCAGCACGCCGTGGGAGGAGATCTGGCAGGCCATGGAGACCCTGGTCGCCCAGGGCAAGGTGCTCTACGTCGGATCGTCCAACTTCGCCGGTTGGCACATCTCGGTGGCGCAGGAGGCTGCGGCGAAGCGGCACTTCCTCGGCCTCGTCTCCGAGCAGTGCATCTACAACCTGCTGACCCGCCACGTCGAGCTGGAGGTGGTACCGGCCGCGCGGCATCACGGCCTGGGCGTCATCCCGTGGTCGCCGCTGCACGGCGGCCTGCTCGCGGGCGTGCTGCGCAAGATGGCCGAGGGCGGGGCCGCGCGCGGCGCGACCGGTCGTTCGGCGGACGCGCTCGCCGCGCACCGGCCGACCATCGAGGCGTACGAGAAGCTCTGCGGCGACCTCGGCCACGACCCGGCGGACGTGGCGCTCGGCTGGCTGCTGTCCCGGCCCGGGGTGACCGCCCCGATCATCGGTCCGCGCACCACCGAGCAGCTCGACCGTTCCCTGGGCGCCCTGGCCGTCAACCTCGACCAGGAAACCCTCGCCCGCCTCGACGAGCTCTTCCCGCCCGTCGGCGCCGGCGGTCCGGGCCCCGAGGCCTGGGCCTGGTAGCCCTCCGGGCCGGCGCGTCGGCCGGGGGGTGCGCCCCGGGCGACGCGGGCTCCCCGCCGGCGCCTCCGCCCGACGGGTGCCTCAGAGGGGCCAGGCGGCCAGCCGGTCGTAACCGGGTCGGGGGCCGAGGTGGCTGCGGACGAGGACCATCTCGGTGGCCGGCCACCGCGGGCCCTCGTAGTCGTCCAGGGCCGCCACGTCGGCCGCCACGTCGAGCGGTGACAGGCGGTCGCCCGGGCGGGCGATCGTCAGGTGCGGGCGGAACGGCTTCTCGTCGTGCGGGAGGCGGGCGTGCCGCAGCCGCGAGCGGACCAGCCGGGCCAGCGCCACGACCGGCTCCAGCTCGCCCCGCAGGTCGACCCAGAGCACGGTGAACCGGCCCCGCCCGAACCGCCCGCCGCCGGCGAGGCGGAGCCGGGGCGCAGCGGGGCGACCGTCGCGGGACCACTCGGCGGCGAGCCCCAGCGCGCTCTCCACCTCGACCAGCCGCTCCGCCTCGACGTCGCCGAGGAAGGCGAGGGTGACGTGCGCGTGGGCCGGGTCGGCGAGGCGGACGTTGCGCCCGGCGGCGGCCGCCGCACCGACCCGCAGGCGGGCGACCCGCTCACCGAGGTGCGCGACCGCCTCGGGCGGCGGGTAGACCGCGACGAAGAGCCGCATGCGGAGGCGCCCTCAGCGGTGCCGCTGCCGGTGGCCGGCCCGGGCGGCGGGCAGGGTCAGCCCGGCGGCGTGCAGCACGCCCTCCACCCGGACCCGTTCCAGCTCCCGGTCGACGCCCTCCAGCTCGCCCAGGTGCTCGGCGATGCCGAGCGCCCGGCAGGCCGCCCGGAGCCGGTCGTCGTACGCCTGGAGGACCGTGCCGTGCCAGACGGACCGGCGGCCGTCGGGGCCGACCCGCTGGACGCGGAGCCGGCGCAGGTCGGCGGCGAGTTCCTCCAGCGGGCGCCGGTCGGCCCGGTCTAGCTCGGCGAGGTCGACGTCGCGGGCCAGCGCCTCGGCCCCGACCGCCCGGTTCAGCCGGGCGATGGTGCGCCGCTCCTGCCTGCGCTCACGCCACTCGGCGTAGCCGCAGGCCACCCGGTCGATGATCTCGTCGGCGCAGAAGAGCGCGGCGATCGCCGCCGGCAGGCTGGCCACGGCGACGAAGGCCAGGACCAGCAGCAGCGCGCGTCCGAGCTCCACACATCGACGCTAAGCCCCCCGACCCCCGACCGCCACCGCTTTCGTGTCATCCGCAGAGCCCGGAACGGAACGGGACGGGTCGCCCCGCTCCGACGGCGGGGACGCTCAGCAGTCGGTGGAGGTGACGTAGAAGCGCGGCATCGGCAGGACGCGGAAGCGCAGCCGGGCACCCGAGCGGCGCAGCTGCCAGGTGAGCGCGACCAGCGCGGTCGCCAGCGAGATCAGCCCGCCGATCCAGATGCTGGCGCCGGCACCGTACGTCTCGGCGACCCAACCGATCAGGGGCGCCCCGACCGGGTTGGTGCCGAGGAAGACGAGCACCCACAGGGCCATCACCCGGCCGCGGAACGCGGCGTCCGTGCCGAGCTGGACCCGCTGGTTGGCCGCCTGGGCGAAGAACACCATGAAGAAGCCGGTCGGCAGCAGCAGCGTGACCACCATCCAGTACGCCGGGGCGAGCCCCACCAGGGTGCCGAAGGCGGCGCAGCCGACGGCCGCGCCGAGTACCAGCCAGACCGACGGGCGGCTGCGCCGCCCGGTGCCGGCGAGCGCCCCGACCAGCGCGCCGACCGCCAGCGCGGTGCTGAAGAGCCCGAACGACGCCGCCCCGGTCTCGAACACGGTCTTGGCCAGCGCGGCGAGGGTGAGCTGGAAATTGAACAGCGACATGCCGATCACCGACATCACCGCCATGGGCAGCAGCAGGTCGGGCCGGCGCCAGACGTAGCGCAGACCGTCGACCACCTTGGCCGAGGCCCGCTCGTCGCGCGGCGGCAGCGCCTCCCGGTGCAGGTCGGCGGGGCGCATCCGGATCACGGTGACCAGCGGGGCGACCGAGCTGAGCGCGGTGAACAGGAAGACCGGCCCGACGTCGAACGCGGCGATGGCCAGGCCGGCGACGGCCGGACCGACGATCCGGGCGGAGTTGAACACGGCCGCGTTGAGCGAGAGCGCGTTCGGCAGCAGCGAGGTGCCGACCAGTTCGGAGACGAAGGCCTGCCGGACCGGGGTCTCCACGGCGTTGGCGACGCCGAGCAGTGCCGCGAACGCGAAGACGTGCCAGAGCTGCACGAGGTCGGTGATCACCAGCAGGCTCATGCCGAGCGCCAGCACGGTCCAGAACGCGTTCGCGACGAAGAGCAGCATCCGCTTGTCGTAGCGGTCGGCGAGGCGGCCGGAGAGCAGCGTGAGAAGCAGGACCGGGGTGAACTGGAGTGCGGTCACCACGCCGAGCGCGGTGGCGGAGTTGTCGGAGAGCTCGAGGACGAGCCAGTCCTGGGCGATGAACATCATCCAGACGCCGATCAGTTTGATCAGCTGCCCGGACGCGAAGAGCCGGTAGTTGCGGACCTGTAGGGACTGGAACATCGTGCTCAGCTTCGCCTGCACTCTCGGTGCGCCTCCTCGCGGTCGTACGCGTCATCGACGTCGGACGGCGCGGTGGCACGACGCGCGGGTCAGGCGCGGGCGACCTGCTGGAGGATCTCGGCCGCCTGCCGGAGGGTGTCCCGCTCGGCGTCGGTGAGCTCGGCCAGCCGGTGGGCAAGCCACTCGTCACGGACCCGCTCGAACTGGTCGAGCACGGCCCGTCCTCCCTCGGTCGCCGCCAGGATGACCTGCCGGCCGTCGGTCGGGTGGGGGGTGCGCTGCACGAGGCCGCGCTCCTCCAACTTCGCGACGATCTTGGTCATCGTCGGCGGCTGCACCCGTTCCACGTCGGCCAGTTCCCTGGGCGTCAACGCGCCCGCCAGCCGGAGACTGGTGAGCGCGGAGAGCTGGGTGACCGTGAGGTCGCCGACCGGTCGGGCCTGGCGGACCCGCCGGTTGAGCCGGGTGATCGCATCACGCAGCTGAGGTGCCAGCTGCGCCGGTGGCACGCGCTTCGCCGTCACCGTCCGCTCCGTCACGATAGTTAGCCTAACTAATTAGCCTGGCGAATGAGCTGCGATATGACCATGCTCACGAGAAGTTTGCCCTGCTCCGGGCCGGGTATCCGATTCGGATTCCCGGCCCGGGGCTATCGGCTTACCGGCCCGGAGCCTTCCGGCCGGAGCCGAGGGTCAGAGCACCACGGATTCGATCGGCCCGCGCAGGAAGTAGAGCACGAAGAGGGCGGCCACCCCGTACAGCAGCGGGTGGATCTCCCGGGCCTTGCCGCGGGCGAGCTTCACCACCACGAAGGTGATCAGGCCGGCGCCGATGCCGTTGGAGATCGAGTACGTGAAGGGCATCAGCACGATCGTCAGGAACGCCGGGATGGCGATCTCGTAGTCGGACCAGTCGATCGTCCGCACCGCGGTCATCATCAGGAAGCCGACCACCACCAGCGCGGTGGACGCCGCCTCGAACGGCACCACCACGACCAGCGGTGCCAGGAACATCGCCAGCAGGAACATCGCGCCGGTGACCAGGTTGGCCGCGCCCGTCCGGGCGCCCTCGGCCACACCGGCGGCACTCTCGATGTACGACGTGTTGCTCGACGTGCTCGCCGCGCCACCGGCCGCCGCCGCGATCGAGTCGACCAGCAGGATCTCCTTGGCCCGCGGCGGGGTGCCCCGCTCGTCGAGCATCTTCCCCTCCTGGCCGACCGCGACCATCGTGCCCATGGTGTCGAAGAAGTCCGTGATCAGCAGGGTGAACACGAACATCAGCACGACCACCCAGCCGGCGCGGCCCCACGAGTCGAACACGTTGAAGTTGCCGAGCAGTGACAGGTCCGGCACGTCAACCCAGCTCTTCGGCAGCTCCGGGACGTTCAACGCCCAGCCCTTCGGGTTGGGCTTGCCATCGACGAAGGACGGCCCGATGTTCGCCACCGCCTCGACGATGATCGCCAGCACGGTGGAGCCGAGGATGCCGATCAGGATCGCGCCCCTGACGCGGCGCACCAGCAGCACGATGGTCAGCAGCAGGCCCACCACGAAGACCAGCAGCGGCCAGCTGGCGAGCTTGCCGCCGATGCCCAGGCTGACCGGGACGGTGCTGTTCTGCACGTCCGGCACCCGGCGCACGAAACCGGCGTCGACCAGGCCGATGATGGTCAGGAAGAGGCCGATGCCGACGCCGATCGCCGTCTTCATCTGCGTCGGCACCGAGCGGAACACCGCCGTACGGAGGCCGGTCAGCACCAGCACCGCGATGATCAGGCCCTCGATGACCACGAGGCCCATCGCGTCCGCCCAGGTCATCTCCGGGGCGATCTCGTACGCGACCAGCGCGTTGACGCCGAGGCCCGCGGCGAGCGCCAGCGGGAACCGGCCGACCACGCCCATCAGGATGGTCATCAGGCCGGCTACCAGGGCGGTTGCCGCGGCGAGGGCGGGAATGGGGAGCTTCTGGCCGTCGCCGTCGACGGCACCACCGATGATGAGCGGGTTGAGCACCACGATGTACGCCATCGTGAAGAAGGTCGCCAGGCCACCGCGTACCTCGCGGCTCATCGTCGAGCCGCGGGCGGAGATCTCGAAGAACCGGTCGAAACCGTTCCGGGGGTGCGCTTGGTCGGGTGGTGTGCCGTTCTCGGGCGGCGCTACTGCCATCAGGTCCTCGCAGGTGATCTTCCGTTTGTCGCGCGCATCGTCGCAGATCACCGGCCGGCAGGAAAAGTTGATCGCGTACGCTTGCCGCGTGCCGAAGGAGCAGCCCCCGCGGCCCGAGCCGCTCGACCCGCCGATGGTGCCGTTCGCCCTCGCCGGAATGGTGGCCTGGGCGCTCGCCGGGCTGGTGCTGCTGGTGTTCTTCCGCGACTGGCTGGTCACGCACGATCACCAGGACTGGTTGTGGACCTGCCTGGCCGGTTTTCTGTGGGGCTTCCCCGGTCTCGCCGTGATGATGCGGCACGACGCCCACCGCCGTCGCCGCCGCGCGGGCCGCTGACCCGCGGCGACGCCGGCCCGGCGGGGTCGCGCCGGTGCGTCAGGGCTGGCCGTACGGCTCCGCCGGCTCGGCGGCCTCGACGGAGCCGGACGCCCGGCTGACGGCCATCGGCTCCACCGCGCTGTCGTCGTAGACCGTCGGCATCTCGTCGACCGGGGTCTCGGCGACGTCGATCAGGGCCTCGGAGTGCGCCCCGCAGCCGTGGTCGGCGCTGACCACCCGGCCGTCGTCGGGGGCGTAGAAGTTGCCGCACGCCCCGAAGGCCCGCCGCAGGGCGCCGGCGAGCGGCAGGTAGAAGCCGCAGGTGCCGCAGCGCGCGGCGGCGGGTGCGGCGGTCGAGATCGGGGCGGACGGGCCGTGGTCGCCGTCGTACCAGCGCTGGGCGGCCTCGCTGCGGCCCTCGCGGGAGAGCACCCGGGACCGACCGAGGCCGAGCTCCCAGGCGGTCTCCTCGACGGCGGGGTCGTCGGAGAGCAGGTAGCCCGGCTGGAGCCGGTCGTCGTCCGGCGGGGTGGGCAGCAGGTCGCCCGGCCCGAGGTCGCCCGGCTTGAGCCGCTCCTGCCACGGCAGCCAGCCGGGCGCGAGCATCGCGTCGGCGCCGGGGAGCAGCACGGTCTCGCAGACGGTGACCTGCCGGCTGCGCGGCACGCGGGTCACGGTGACCGCCCACCGCCAGCCCCGGTAGCCGGCGAGGCGGCACTCGAAGTAGTGCGTGACGAGCCGGTCCCCCTCCGCGACGGCCTGTAGGTGGTCGCCGATGTCCGAGGCGTCGACCTCGGTGATGGCGTCGCGGGCCACCTCGACGGCGGCGGCGCAGACCTGGTCGAGACGAGCGGCACGGGCGGAGGCGGGCCTGGTCACCAGACCATTGTTCCCCATGGGTACGGCCGACCGACAGGCACCCGCCGAGGACGTTCTGGGACAGTGGTGCCGCGTGGACGGACCGGATGGGCGAGGATGGTGCACATGCCGCTGTTCTCCCGCTCCGGGCGGTCCGTATTCGGGCGGACCGTCGGCACCGGCATCAAGGCCGTCCGCCTGCTGTTCCGCGGCTCGGTCAGCGGTGGGCGCTGGATGACCCGCCGGGCCGGGCGAGCCCGTGCCCGGGGCGCCGGCGGCGAGGTCGGCATGGTCCGCCTCTTCGACCTGCACGCGGTCTCCTGCGCCGGCGACACGCTGATCGCCATCGGCCTGGCCGGCACGATCTTCTTCAACGTCCCGCTCGGCGAGGCCCGCAGCAAGGTGGCGCTCTACCTGCTGGTGACCATGGTGCCGTTCGCCATGCTCGCCCCGGTGGTGGGGCCGCTGCTCGACCACTTCCGCCACGGCCGCCGGTACGCGCTGGCCGCCACCATGCTCGGCCGGGCCTTCCTGGCCTGGCTGATCTCCGACTACATCCACGGGTTCGGCCTCTACCCGGCGGCCTTCGGCGTGCTGGCGCTCTCCCGCGCCTACGGGGTGGCCCGCTCGGCGGCCGTACCGCGGCTGTTGCCGGAGGGGCTCGGGCTCTCCCAGGTCGGTGCCCGGGCCAGCGTCTACGGCACCGTGGCCGGCGCCCTGGTCGCCCCGATCGGCCTGGCCGCCTTCTGGTTCGGGCCGCAGTGGCCGCTCCGGGTGGCCTCGATCATCTTCCTGGTCGGCATGGTGATCTCCCTGCGCCTGCCGCCGAGGGCCGACTCCGAGCCGCCGGAGCGGGTGCCCCGGCCGCTGCGGGCGCTGGGGCGGCGCACCGGTGACCGCCCGCTCGGCCGGGGGCGCCCGGCCGGCCGGCTCGTGATCGCCACTCTGATCAACTCGGCGACGCTGCGCGCGGTCTACGGCTTCCTCCTGCTCTTCCTGGCCTTCGCGATCAAGGCCGGCGACCTGACCACCGTCGTCTTCGGCCGGGACCTGGGCGACGAGGGGGCGCTGGGCCTCGTCGGCGCGGCGCTGGCCGTGGGCACCTTCCTCGCCACCGCGATCGGCACCCGGCTACGCATCCACCGGCCCGCCGCGATCCAGTCCAGCGGCATGATCATCGTGGGCGGCGTGGCGATCCTCGCCGCGTTGATGTTCTCGCTGCCGATGGTCGCCCTGCTCTGTCTGGTGACCTCCATGGTCAGCGGCATCGCCAAGCTCGCCGTCGACGCCTCGATCCAGGAGCGCATCCCGGAGCGGCTGCGGGCCAGCTCGTTCGCCCATTCCGAGACGGTGCTCATGCTCGCGTTCGTCGCCGGGGGCGGGCTGGGCCTCGTACCCTTCGACGGCCGGATCGGGATCGCCGTCGCCGCGGGGGTCGGCACGGTGGCCGCCGTCCGGGGCGTGGTGGTGGCGGGTCGCCTGCGCGCCGAACGGCTGGCCGGTCGGCCGCTCGCCGACGACGAACTGGCCGACGAGACCGACGAACCCGGCGGGGACGACGGGACCGGCAGCGGCCCCACCGCCGACCGCGGCACCGGGGCCGAGGCCGAGGCCGAGGCCGAGGCCGAGGCCGAGGCCGACTCCGGGACCGGGGTGGCGCCCGTCTCGCCCGCGCCGGCGCAGGCCGGCCGGCCGCTGGACGACCCCGCCCTGGCCCCGCCGGGCTACCACATCTACCGCCCGTCGTCGGCGGTCGGCGGGCCGGGCGGCACGGACGACGAGACGCGGCGGGAACCGCAGGGGCCGCTACCGTGACCGGTCTGCTCGTGGTCACGGCCGTGCCCGCCGAGGCCGAGGCGGTCCGGGCGGGCCTCACCGACCCGTCCGCGACGGTGGTCCCGGTGGGGGTCGGGCCGGCGGCCGCCGCCGCCACCACCGCCCGCCTGCTGGCGCTCGCCGAGGCGGCCGGTCGGCCGTACCGCGGGGTGCTCAGCGCGGGCGTGGCGGGCGGCTTCGCGGGTCGGGTGGAGGTGGGCGCCACGGTGCTCGGGACCACGGCGGTCGCCGCCGACCTGGGTGCCGAGTCACCCGCGGGCTTCCTCGGCGTGGACGAGCTGGGGATGCCCCCGGAGTGGCTCGGCGGCGGCTCCACGCTCGCCGCCGACCCGGGACTGCTGGCCGCGCTGCGGGCCGCGCTCCCGACGGCCACGGTCGGCCCGGTGCTCACCGTCAGCACGGTGACGGGGACCGCCGCCAGCACCGACGCGCTGCGCCGCCGCCATCCCGACGCGGTCGCCGAGGCCATGGAGGGGTACGGCGTCGCCGTCGCCGCCGGGCAGGCCAACGTCCCCTTCGCGGAGCTGCGTACCGTCTCCAACCCGATCGGCCCCCGCGACCGCGACGCCTGGCGGATGCGCGAGGCGCTCGCCGCCCTGACCGCGGCCGCCACCGCCCTGACCGCGCCTCACCCGGCCTGACAGGGCCTGACCGGCCTCAGCCGGCCCGACCTGTCTGGCCCAGCTGGCCCAGCTGGCCGGACGGTCGATACCCGGTAGCGGGCCGGCGGTCGAGCCGTAGCGCCCACGGCCGGCTCGCCTCGAACCGGTAGCCGCAGGCGAACAGCAGGTCGGCCCCGGCGGCCTCGACGATCGCGTGGGCGGTCCGGATGCCCGACCGGTCCATCTCGTCGGCGAGCATCCCGACCAAGCGACGCCCGATGCCGAGCCGGCGACAGTCCCAGGCGACGAGAACGCCGTCGAGAACCACCTCTCGTTCGTCGCTCGGGTCGTCGCCGTACATCAGGTGCGGGCTGCGCTCGTGGGCCCGCAGTTCACCGACCAGCTCGCCACCCGGCAGCTCGGCCACGAACCGCCACGACGTCGCCGGCAGGCCGTCGCCCGCCACCCGACGCAGCCGGACCGTGCGCCGGATCTCCTCGGCACGCCGGCGCCGGTCCCGGTAGCGACGGTTGCGCTCGTAGGTGGCGGGCGGTAACGGTAGCGGCCAGAGCGCCGGCGGCAGCTTGTACCAGCTCGCCCACCAGGCACCCGGCCAGTCCTTCGGTTCCCGCACCTCCCAGGCGTCGAGGTGAGCCGGATAGCGGCGCCCCGCCCCGTCCCGCAGCGCGTCGTGCGGCACCGCCTGCAACGACAGGCCCGCCGTGGCATCGGCTGGGCCGGCGGTCGCGGCTGGGCCGGCGGTCGCGGCGGTCGCGGCGGTCGCGGCTGGCCCGGCGGTGTCGCGCACGCCGATCACCACCTCCCCTCCGGCGGCCCGGACCAGCCGCTCCACCGTGCGGAACCGTGGATCAGCAGCCCGGCCCGACTCGATCCGGGCCAGGGTGGCCTGGGGCACCCCCGAACGCTCGGCCAGCTCCCGCTGGCTCAGGTCCGCCCGGCGGCGTAGGGCCCGCAGGGCCGTGCCCAGGTCGACGGCCTCCGTCAGCTCTGCCACGGGAACATGCTCCCCGGCGCGGCGGAGAGTTCTCAACACCCGCCCGCAACCTGTGGACAAGCCTGTGGACAACCTCGCCCGTCCTCGGCGGACCACGCCACCACATCAATTCCTTCCGGCCGAGCCGGCCCGGCCGAAGAGGGAGGACGAGGTCGCTGCCACGACGCTTTCGAGCTGAATCGTCTACGACATCAGGCGCCGCTTGCCACCCGCGCCGCCTGACGATCCCCACCCTTCAACGCTGGTAGCTGGAGCCAAACGGCAGCGCCTGACGGCGGAGAGACGGAGATGGGCGGAAGGCTGCAGGCGGCCGGACTTCACTGGTGTCCGGAGCCGGGGTGGCGGGCGCGAGTACGGCTGAGTCGTTTGTGACATCAGCTCGAAAGGGGCCACGGGACAAGGTCTCCCGCAGAGCGGCACACGCGGTCCTCTCCGCCCGGCGCGGCGAAGCGGGCCCAGTTCACAGCGGACCCGGCTCACACCGGGCCCGGCTCACACCGGGCCCGGCACCGTCGGGCGCCCGCGCGGGGCGGGGCTACGGTGGGGGCGTGGCGCTCTCGCTGGCGATCTCGCCCTGCCCCAACGACACGTTCGTCTTCCACGCCCTGGTGCACGGTCTGGTGCCCGGCGCCCCGCCGGTCGACGTCACGTACGCCGACGTGGACGTCACCAACACGGCCGCCGAGCGGGGGGCGTTCGACCTGGTCAAGGTCAGCTACGCGGCGCTGCCGTGGCTGCTGGACGACTACCACCTGCTGCCCTGCGGGGGTGCGCTCGGCCGTGGCTGCGGCCCGCTGGTGCTGACCCGCGGCGACGGCTCCGGACACCCCGACCGGCCCGCCGGCCCCGGCCCCGGCCCCGGTATCCGCGCCGGCGCCGGTGACGGCCGCCCCGATCTGTCCGGCGCGACGGTGGCGGTGCCCGGCGACCGGACGACGGCGTACCTGCTCTTCCGGCTCTGGGCGGCCGACCGCCCGCCGGCGCGGATCGAGGTCGTGCCGTTCCACGAGATCATGCCGGGGGTCGCCGACGGCCGGTGGGACGCCGGTCTGGTCATCCACGAGGCCCGGTTCACCTATCCGCGGCACGGGCTGACCGCCCTGGTCGACCTGGGCGAGTGGTGGGAGGCCGACACCGGCCTCCCGATCCCCCTCGGCGCGATCCTGGCCCGACGCGGCGCGGTCGACCCGCGGGCCGCGGCGGGGTGGATCCGCGAGTCGGTCCGCCGGGCCTGGGCCGATCCGGCCGCCAGCCGGGAGTACGTGCTGACGCACGCGCAGGAGATGGAGCCCGACGTGGTGGACCGGCACATCGGCCTCTACGTCAACGAGTTCACCGCGGATCTGGGGGACGCGGGGTTCGCCGCCGTGGAGGCGCTGCTCGGCCGGGCCGCCGACGCCGGGCTGGTGCCTCAGACCTCCAGCTCGCTGGCGACCGCGTGGACCAGCTGAGCGATCTTCTGTGCCGTCTTGCGGTCCGGGAAGCGGCCCCGGCGCAGGTCCGGCTGGACCTTCGCCTCCAGCACCTTGATCATGTCCTCGACGAGGCCGTGCAGCTCCTCGGCCGGCCGGCGGCGCAGCTCCGCCATCGACGGCGGGGCGTCGAGCAGCTTGACCCCCATCGCCTGCGCGCCCCGGCGGCTGTCGACCACACTGAAGTCGACCCGCTGGCCGCCCTTGAGGTCGGTGACGCCCGCCGGCAGCGCGCCCTTGGGCAGGAACACGTCGCCACCCTCGTCACTGGTGACAAAGCCGTATCCCTTGGCCGCGTCATACCACTTCACTCGACCCGTCGGCACCTGTGAACCCCTGCTTCGCTCGAGCTTGACGTCTACCGCCCCAAGGCTAGCCGGATCATGCCGTCCAGCGCCGCCGGGAATCCGGTGAGATCATCCAGCACCACCTCCGCCCCGGCGCCACGCAGCTCCTCCGCCGGGCAGGGGCCGGTGGCGACGCCGATCCCGGGCACGCCGGCCGCCCGCGCGGCCACCATGTCCGCCACGTGATCGCCGACGTAGTGGGTCGCGCCGTGCTCGCGCAGCGCGGTCGCCTTTCCCTCCGCGAAGAGGTCGCCGGCCACCTCGTCGACCACCATTCCGAGATGGTCGAGGTGCAGCCGGGCCAGGCGGCCCAGCTTGGCGGTGACCACCAGCACCCGGCCGCCGCGCTCGTGCACCGCCTCGATCGCGGCGGCGGCGCCCGGAAGCGGGACGGTGGGCGTGATGGCGTACGCCGGGTACAGCTCGCGGAAGGTACGCACGGCCGCGTCGACCTGCTCCGGCGGGAACCAGCGGGCGATCTCGGTACGCAGCGGCGGGCCGAGCCGCGACACGACGGCCTCGGCGTCCACCCGCACCCCCGTGCGGGCCGTCAACGCCCGGAAGGCGTCGGCGATGCCGGGACGCGAATCGACCAGGGTCATGTCGAGGTCGAAGCCGACCGTGAGCGCTGCCATGCGGAGAAGGTACCCGCCCGGCCCGGGTCAGCCGGACGTCCGAGGGGCGGGATGACCCCCTGCCGGGCTAGCGTGGAACGACGATGACCACCTCACTCGCCGACCACCTGCGGTCGCTGCCCGACGAGTCGCTCGCCGCCCTCCTCCAGCTGCGGCCGGACCTCGTCGTACCCGTGCCCGCCGACGTCTCCGCGCTCGCCATCCGGGCCCAGTCCCGGGTCTCGGTGGCCCGCGCGCTCGACGGGCTGGACCAGTTCACCCTGCTCGTGCTGGACGCCGCCCGGCTGACCCGGCACCCGGGCGAGGGAACCACCTCCACCGACACGGTGCTGGCCATGGCCACCGCCGGCCCGCACCCGCCCGCACCCACCGCCGTGCGCGCCGCGCTGGGCCGGCTGCGCGCGCTCTTCCTGCTGTACGGCCCCGAGAGCGGCCTGCACGTGACGGCCGGCGTCGACGAGGTCGCCCCGTACCCCGCCGGGCTGGGCCGACCGGCGGCGGAGCTGGACCCGCGGGCGGCGGCGCTCTGCACGGACCCGGCGAAGCTGCGGCGGACGCTGCTGGCCGCGCCTCCCTCCGCCCGGGCGATCCTGGACCGGCTGGCCGGCGGGCCACCCGTCGGGAGCGTGCCGGCCGGCGCGTTGCAGGCGCCGGCGGTCGGCGCCGAGGACGACCTGCCCCCGGACCCGACCAACGGCGGCGCGCCCACCGGCTCGCCGGTGCGCTGGCTCGTCGACCACCACCTGCTGGTGCCGGTCTCCGGCGGGACGGCCGGCGCCGCCGGCACCGTCGAGCTGCCGCGGGAGGTCGGCCTGCTGCTTCGCCGCGACAGCGGCCCACTCGGCCCGCTGCGCAGCAGCCCACCGCCGGTGGCCACCGCACCGCGCGAGCCGAAGGCCGCCGACTCTGCGGGCGCCGGCCAGGCCATGGAGGTGGTACGCCACACCGAGGCGCTGCTGGAGCAGCTCGCCGCCGACCCCGCCCCGGTGCTCCGCTCCGGCGGCGTGGGCGTACGTGACCTGCGCCGACTGGCCCGGGCGGTCGGGGTGGACGAGCCGACCGCCGCCCTGCTGCTGGAGGCGGCGTACGCGGCGGGGCTGGTCGGCGAGGTCGACCTGCCCGGGGCCACCACCGCCCGGTACGGCGCGGACCAGCAGGTCCTGCCCACGGCCGGGTACGAGGTGTGGCGGGCGGGAACGCTCGCGCAGCGCTGGGACCAGCTCGCCCGGGCCTGGCTGACCATGACCCGACAGGCCGGACTGGTCGGGCAGCGCGACGACCGGGACCGGCCGATCACGGTGCTCTCGGCCGAGGCGGAACGGGCCGGCGCGCCGGCCGCCCGCCGGGCCGTCCTCGGGGTGCTCGCCGACCTGGAGCCGGCCACCGGACCCACCCCCGAGGAGGTGCTGGCCCTGCTCGACTGGCGGGCGCCGCGGCGCAGCCGGGGGCGGGAGGGCGCGCACCGCGAGGTGCTGACCGAGGCGGCCACGCTCGGCGTGACGGGGCTGGGGGCGCTCACCTCGTACGGACGGCTGCTCGTCGCCGACGTGACGGAGACCGACGAGCGGGGCGGCGACGACCCGCTCGGCCTGCGGGCCGAGGCCGGCGACGCGACGAGCGCCGTACGCGCGCTGGACGCCCTGCTGCCCGCCCCGGTCGACCACTTCCTCGTGCAGGCGGACCTGACGGTCGTGGTGCCCGGCCCGCCCGACCCGGCGCTCGCCGCCGAACTGGAGGTCGTGGCCGAGCACGAGTCGGCCGGCGGGGCCAGCGTGCACCGGGTCACCCCGGCCAGCGTGCGCCGGGCCCTGGACGCGGGCTTCTCGGCCGACGACCTGCACGCCCTGTTCCGGCGGCGCTCCCGCACGCCGGTCCCGCAGGGGATGACGTACCTGGTGGACGACGTGGCCCGCAAGCACGGCGGGCTGCGGGTCGGCTCCGCCGGGGCGTACGTGCGCAGCGACGACGAGGCGCTGCTGACCGAGGTGCTCGCCGACCGGCGGCTGGAGTCGCTGGCGCTGCGCCGGCTGGCGCCCACGGTGCTGTCGACGCCCTACCAGGTCAACCGGATGCTGATGGCGCTGCGCGACGCCGGGTACGCACCGGTGCCGGAGGACGCGAGCGGCGCCGCCGTGCTCGCCCGCCCGAAGAGCCGGCGGGCCCCGGCCCGGGTGCCGGTGACGACGAGGTCGCTCGACCCGCTGACCACGCCGAAGCTGGCCATGCCCCGCCTGCTCGGGGTGGTGGAGCAGATCCGGCGGGGTGACGCGGCGGCCCGGGCCGCGAAGCGGGCACCGGCGGTGGTGCGGGGCGGCGCCGGGCGCACCGGTCCGGCGCCGGTGCATTCCCACAGTGACGCCCTCGCCGTGCTCCAGCAGGCCATCCGGGACCGGGCGCTGGTCTGGGTCGGGTACGTCGACGCGCACGGGGCGACCGCGTCCCGGCTGGTCCGGCCCGTCTCGATCGGGGCGGGCTACCTGCGCGCCGAGGACGAGCGGACGGAGATGCTGCACACCTTCGCCCTGCACCGGATCACGGCGGCCGCGCTGCAGGACTGAGCGGGGCCGGGGTCAGCGCCGGCTGCGGCGTACCGTCCCGACGACCGAGACGGCCAGCAGCAGCGCGAACCCGGCCCCGGCCGACTCGCCGACCGAGGCGACGAAACCCTGCCGGAGCACCAGCCAGCCGAAGAGGAACCAGCCGAAGAGCACCACCGCGGCGACCGCGTACGCGACGACGGTGGCGGTGGAGACCTCCTCGGCGGGGGACGGGTCGCGTTCAAGCGCGTGTTTCCGGGCCACTTCGCGGTCGACCGTCATCTCCAGCCTCCCCGTCCGGTGCGACGTCTGGCGTCCAGCGTGTCACCCCGGTGACGCGAGTGACAGGGGATAAAACCCGGATCGGACGAGTTGTGCGACCTCGGGCGGCGCGGACGGCGGGGCGACTCAGGTGCCGGGACGGCGACCGAACAGCACGACCTTGCTGCCGATCTTGCCCAACCGCCAGTAGCGGACGGCGTCGTCCGGGAGCAGGTTGATGCAGCCGTGTGAGCCGATCGACTTGTCGTGCAGGTAGGTGGTGGTCTGGTGGTAGCCCATCCCCTGGGTGAAGTGCTGCCAGTACGGCAGCCAGACCTCGTACGGGTCGGACCACTCCTTGACGTTGCGGTAATTGATCTTGAAGGTGCCGGCCGGGGTGCGGTAGCCGGGCATGCCCGTCCGGGTCACCGTCGGCTTCTCGATCACCTTGCCGTCGCGCATCACCCAGGTGGTCTGCCTGGTCAGGTCGATGCAGAAGGTGGTGCCCGAGCCGGCCCGGCAGCGCGCGGTGTCGGTGGTGGCGAGGCGCTTCGCCACGTCGTACGTGGTGGGCCCGGCCCGGCCGTGGGCGGGGCGGATGTCGTACCGCTTCTGGAACTTCTTGATGGCGGCGCAGTCGAGGGCGGTCTGCCGGCCGTCCACCCGCACGGGGCCGAAGTCGCCCAGCCGGGCGAGGTACGCCTCCACCTCGCGCTGGTGCTCGCCCTGCGGACAGCCGGCGACGGAGGGCGACGCGGCGGGCTTCCGCACGGGACGGGTCGGCTTCGGTGCGCTCCGGGCCGGCGTCGGCCTGGCCTTCGGCTTCGGCGGCGCCGTGGCGGGCCGCGCCCGCTGGTCCGGCCCGGGCGAACCGCTCGCCCCCGTTACCCGCTCCGCAGCCCCGACCGGGACGGGCCCCCCGCCCCCGCCTCCGTCGGCCTGCGGATCGAACGCGCACGCACCGGCGCCGACCAGCGTGACCAGCGCCAGGGCGACGAGGCGGGTGGTGGACCGGACGTATTTCATGGCGCCTCCCCTGACACGTGTCACTTTGACAGACGTTGCGAGTACCGCTCCGGTTGCGCCCGGTGCCCAGATTTTTCCGCCGCCACCCGCGTGCGTGCAACACTGGTGGGTCGGCCCGGGGCGGGTCAGTCGCCTCCCGGACAGCCGACGACCCGAGTCGGAGGAGAGGCACTGGCGTGAGCGGTGGACCCCTGATCGTGCAGTCGGACAAGACCCTGCTGCTGGAGATCGACCACCCCGACGCGCAGGCGTGCCGGATGGCCATCGCCCCCTTCGCCGAGCTGGAGCGCTCGCCGGAGCACGTGCACACCTACCGGCTGACGCCGCTCGGGTTGTGGAACGCGCGCGCCGCCGGCCACGACGCCGAGGGCGTGGTGGACTCCCTGATCAAGTACTCCCGCTACCCGGTGCCGCACGCGCTGCTGGTCGACGTGGCCGAGACGATGGACCGGTACGGCCGGCTCCAGCTCGCCAACGACCCGGCGCACGGCCTGGTGCTGCGGGCGCTGGACCGGCTGGTGCTGATCGAGGTCGCCAAGAGCAAGAAGCTCGCCGGGATGCTCGGCAACCGGCTCGACGACGACACGATCGCGGTGCACCCGTCCGAGCGGGGCCGGCTCAAGCAGGCCCTGCTCAAGCTCGGCTGGCCGGCCGAGGACCTGGCCGGCTACGTCGACGGCGAGGCGCACCCGATCGAGCTGGCCGAGGCCGGCAAGGACGGCCGGAAGCCGTGGACGCTGCGGTCGTACCAGCGGGAGGCCGTGGAGGCGTTCTGGGCCGGCGGGTCGGGCGTCGTGGTGCTGCCCTGCGGCGCCGGCAAGACGCTGGTCGGGGCGGCGGCGATGGCCGAGGCGAAGGCGACCACCCTGATCCTGGTCACGAACACGGTCGCCGGCCGGCAGTGGAAGCGGGAGCTGATCGCCCGCACCTCGCTGACCGAGGAGGAGATCGGCGAGTACTCGGGCGAGCGCAAGGAGATCCGCCCGGTCACCATCGCCACGTACCAGGTGCTCACCTCGCGGCGCGGCGGCGCCTTCACCCACCTGGACCTGTTCGGCGCCCGCGACTGGGGCCTGGTCGTCTACGACGAGGTGCACCTGCTGCCCGCGCCGATCTTCCGGTTCACCGCGGACCTCCAGGCCCGCCGCCGGCTGGGCCTCACGGCGACCCTGGTACGCGAGGACGGCCGGGAGGGCGACGTGTTCAGCCTGATCGGCCCGAAGCGGTACGACGCGCCCTGGAAGGACATCGAGTCGCAGGGCTGGATCGCCCCGGCCCAGTGCACCGAGGTACGCGTCACGCTCACCGACGCGGAACGCATGTCGTACGCGACGGCGGAGGCCGAGGAGCGCTACCGGATGGCGGCCACCGCCCGCACCAAGCTGCCCGTGATCAAGGCGCTGGTCGACCGGCACCCCGACGACCAGGTGCTGGTGATCGGCGGTTACATCGACCAGCTGCACCAGCTCGGGGAGTACCTGGACGCGCCGATCGTGCAGGGCTCCACCACCAACAAGGAACGCGAGCGGCTCTTCGACGCGTTCCGCTCCGGCGAGGTACGCACCCTGGTCATCTCGAAGGTCGGCAACTTCTCCATCGACCTGCCCGAGGCGGCGGTGGCGATCCAGGTGTCGGGCACGTTCGGCTCCCGCCAGGAGGAGGCGCAGCGGCTCGGTCGGGTGCTGCGGCCCAAGGCCGACGGCCGGCAGGCGCACTTCTACACGGTCGTCTCCCGGGACACCATCGACACGGAGTACGCCGCCCACCGGCAGCGCTTCCTCGCCGAGCAGGGGTACGCGTACACGATCGTCGACGCCGACGACATCCTCGGCCCGAAGCTTCCCAGCGTCGACTGACCCGGGTCGACCCGACGTCGCCGGCCCACCCGGTCGTTCCCGTGCGTCCCGGGGCTCCGGTTGCCCTCCCGCGCGCTTTGGAGCTGATGTCGTGAACGACTCACCCGTACGGCCGGGCTCCTTGCCGGTCCCGGCTCACCGGCTCAGGGCGGTCTCCCGTTCCATGTGGGACAGCTTCTCGGGGTTGCGTACGGCGTAGATCCCGGCGATGCGGCCGCCGTCGATCCGCACGGCCAGGACCGTGTCCAGCTCGCCCCCGAGTTGGACGATCAGCGCCGGGTGGCCGTTGACCTGCGCGGGCCGCCACGACGTGCTGCCCGCGACCCTGCCCCACCCGCCGGCCAGCAGGCGGGCCACCTTGTCGGCCCCGACGATGGGCCGCGGGACCGCCTGCTTGACGCCGCCACCGTCGCCGAGCAGGACCACGTCCGGCGCGAGGACGTCGAGCAGGCTCTGCAGGTCGCCGGTCTCGACCGCCCGCTGGAACGCGTCGAGCGCGTACCGCGTCTCGGCCGCGGAGACGACCCGGCGGGGCCGGCGCGCCGCGACGTGTGCCCGTGCCCGGTGGGCGATCTGACGGACGGCGGCGGGGTTCTTGTCGACGGCTTCGGCGATCTCGTCGTAACCGAGGTCGAAGACCTCGCGCAGCACGAACACCGCCCGTTCCGTCGGTGCCAGCGTCTCCAGCACCAGCAGCATCGCCATCGATACGCTGTCGGCCAGCGCGACGTCCTCGGCGACGTCCGGAGTCGTGAGCAGCGGCTCGGGCAGCCAGGGGCCGACGTAGGACTCCCTGCGGCGGCTCAGCGTACGCAGTCGGACGAGTGCCTGGCGGGTGGTGACGCGGACCAGGTAGGCGCGCCGGTCCCGGACCGTGTCCAGGTCGACGCCCGCCCACCGCAGCCAGGTCTCCTGCAGGACGTCCTCCGCGTCGGCGGCCGAGCCGAGCATCTCGTACGCGACGGTGAAGAGCAGGTTGCGGTGGGCGAGGAACGCCTCGGTGGCCGGATCCGGGCGGTCGTCGGCGGCGGTCTGCGGCGTGCCCACCATGGGTCGCTCCTGTTCCCTCGGCTGCGTCGCCCATCAGATGCCGGAACCGGCCGTTCTGTGACACCGCCGGCTGTGTCGGTCGTCACCGGACGGCACCGTCACACGCCGCCGCTGGCCGGCATCTCGTGTTCGTCCAACCGAACGCCAGGAGTGAGGGACGGAAGCATGGACGCCCGATTCAACCTGTTCGACAACGAGACCGCCATGAGGTTCGCCAAGCGCTTCGCGAACGCCGGCACGGTGATCCAGCAGTCGCCGCTGCCCAGGGCCACGCAGGAGCTGGTGTCGCTGCGGGCCAGCCAGATCAACGGCTGCGGCTGGTGCATCGACATGCACACCAAGGAGGCCGCGGCCGCCGGCGAGAGCGCCGTCCGGCTCCACCTGGTCGCCGCCTGGCGCGAGTCCACCGTGTTCACCGAGGCCGAGCAGGCCGCGCTGGCCCTCGCCGAGGAGGGCACCCGGCTCGCCGACGCCCACCAGGGCGTGTCCGACGAGACCTGGGCCCAGGTGCGCGAGCACTACGACGACGACCAGACCGCCGCGCTGGTCGCCCTGGTCGCACTGATCAACGCGGCCAACCGGATCGCCGTGATCGTGCATCAGCGGGGCGGTTCCTACCAGCCGGGCATGTTCGGCGCCGCGTTCGACTGATCCGGGAACCGGCCCGGCGCGGGATAGCCGGTCCGGGGCCGACGGTGGCGGCCGGTCGACGACCGGCCGCCACCCGCGTACCGCGTCAGCCGGCGCCGCCGGCCCGGAACGCGACCCAGGCGTCGCTCATCCGGTCCGCCTGACCCGGGGTGAACATGTTCATGCAGGAGTCCTGCGTGTAGTCCATGAAGTTGTGGATCGGGTCGAGCCCGGGTGCGGTGCAGGTGTCCGCGCCCACCGGGCAGTTGAACTGCGGTGCCGCCTCCCGCGGGGTGTCCGCCACGAAGTCGCCGGCGGCGGAGCAGCCGTGCGCGAAGGTGTGCTCCAGCATCAGCCAGTGCCCGACCTCGTGCGTCAGCGTGTCGCCGAGGGCGTACTTGCCCGCCGTGCCGCCCGGCATCGACTCGTCGAGCATCACCACGCCGTCGATGTGGTCGCGGCCGTTGTTGTAGCCCTTCGGGAAGTACGCCCAGCCGAGCAGGCCGTCGCCGATGTTGGCCGCGTACACGTTGAGGGTCTCGGAGTCGCCGGTGTGCAGCGCCTTCTTCATGTCGCGCTCGTTCTTGCCCGGCACGACCGTGTACCAGGCGCTGTTCACCGTCCACGTCGTGTCGACCAGGTCGAACCGGAACGGGGTGTCGGAGGCGTTCGCGGCGGTGCGGCCCGCGAACGAGTCGTTGAGCACCTTCATCTGCGCCGCGATCAGGGTGTTCCACCGGGTCGTCTCGGCCGCGCTCAGGGCATGATCGGAGATCATGTGGAAGACCGTCGGCACGGTGACGCTGCCGTCGGCCAGGCGCGGGGCGTCCTTGATGACGCCGTAGGCGTTCGCCTCGTTCTTGGCGTACAGCTCCGGCTCCTGCGCGGTGGCACCCTCGGCGAGCCGGGCCGCGCCGTGGCCGTGGCCGTGGGCGTCCGGCTCGCACTCCGCGGCACCCGGCGAGACGGGCACGGGCGCCGCCGACACCGCGCCGTAGGCGCCACCGGACGCCAGGAACGTGGCGGCGGTGGCGGTGAGGACCGCGAGTCGGAAGATGGGTCTCCTGTGCATCGGTGCACCTTTCAGGAATGGAGGCGGTGCGGAGTCGACGCGGGGTTGTCACGACCTGGTCGATGACGTCGTCTTCCGGTATGAGACCACGTCGATGGCGCCGGCGACAGACCTGCGGAAAGAGCTGGTTCTCCCTGTAACGGCAGGGCGTCGGGGAGCGCTGATCGGAGGCGCGCGAGACGCGCCGAGCCCTCTTCGCGCGTACCGGTCGCGGGCCGTCTCGTCCTTTCCGGACGGTCACCGGCGGCGGACCCGGTGGTGGAGGTGGGCGCGGACCCCGCCCGTCAGAGCACCCGGGTGATCTGCTCGGCGGCGATCCGGGCGTCGAGCCGGGCCGGGTCGAGGTTGGCACAGAGCACCACCGACGCGCCGACGGCCAGCGGCGCCAGCAGCCAGTACACCGGCTGTTCGTGCTCGGCGACGTCGACCAGCAGCCGGTCGCCGGCCCGCAGGTCGAGGCGCTCCGCCACGGCCAGCGCGACGCTGCCCCACTGGCGGTAACTCGTACCGTCGGGGCTGGCCGCGTGGGCGCTCGTCAGCGGGGCGGACGAGGACAGCGCGTCGGTGTGCCGGCCCACCTCGGCGAGCCAGTCGCGGTATTCCTCGGGCGCCTTGGCGCGCGGGGTGACACCGAGGGAGAGGACGAAGCGGTGCCGCGCCTCCGGCACGTCCTCCAGCCAGTCGTCGAGCCGCTCGGCGCTGACGAAGACCGCGTCGTACGGCTCGTCGGAGCCCGGCTCCACCGGCGGCAGGCCGGCGGTCGCCCGGGGGCGGAAGGAGACCGCCACCCCGGCCGACCAGGCGCCCAGCAGCACGGCGGCGCTCTGCCAGTGCGCCGGGAGCAGTACGGCCGCCCGGTCGCCGACGCCCAGCCCGCAGCCCTCGCGCAGCAGCCCGGCGGCCCGCGCCGCCCAGCCGCCCAGTTCCGTCGCGGTCAGGTCGACCCGCTCACCGGTCGCGTCGTCGAGGTAGGTGAGCAGCGGCCGGTCCACCTCCGCCGCCCGGCCACCGGTCAGCGGTTCCCGGACGAGGGCATCGGTCATGTTCATGTCGCACTCCTCGGCAGGCTGCCGCCACCCTACTCAACGGGCTACGGGCCGGTAGGGCTCGACGCGTCGCCCCGGACACCGGCGCCGACACGGTGCGGGCACTCCGCGGGCACCAGGCGTTCCCCCGGCGCGCGGCGACCGGGTCGACGTCGCCGGCGGGCGGGTACGCGCCCGCGCGCCGGCGACGTCGGACGGCTCAGGGAGCGACCTGGCCGCCCCAGGAGGTCGCGACCGCGCCCCCGGCCGGCTGCCAGTGCCGGTCGACGAGCGTGCCGTCGGTGCCGCGGGTGTAGACGTGGGTCTCGTCGCGCCAGGCCAGCGCCACCGGGTCGGTGGTGGCGCCGGTCCCGCCGCTGTCGATGGTCACCGCGCCGCCCGGCCGCCACGACAGCCGCCACAGGGTGCCGTCGGCGGAGCGAGCGAACACCTGCTGTGTCTGGCCCTGCCGGACTGCCCAGGGCGTGCCCACGACGTTGCCGCCCCAGTTGTCGGTGTAGACCCGGTCCAGGTCGTGCGAGTAGAAGCGGTGCTCGACGCTGCCGTCGGCGGCCCGGTAGAAGACGTGCTGCTGGTCGCCGAAGGCGAAGCCGGTCGGGTCGGAGTGGACCCTGCCGACGCCGCCCCAGTCGTCCAGCCTGGGCAGGTTGTTGGCGATCTTCGGGTACCAGACCCAGTGGCGCAGGGTGTTGTCGCTGCCGCGCGCGAAGACGTGCTGTTCGTCGTGGAACGCGTACGCGACCGGGTTGCCGACCACGTCGCCGCCGTGCCAGACGTCCCGGCGGACCGTACCGTCGAGTTCCTGCCACCAGTGGTGCAGCCTGCCGTCGGTGCCGCGGCCGAAGACGTGCTTCTGCCCGTTCAGGTAGAGCATGCCGGTCGGGTCGCCGGCCAGGCCCGCACCCCAGTCCTCCTGACGCACGCTGCCGCCCGGGGCCCACCACCAGTGCCGCAGGTTCCCCTCGGGGGTACGGGCGAAGACGTGCTGCTCGCCGCCGACCGGGAAGCCCGCCGGCCGGCCCGCGATCGGACCACCCCAGGTGTCGCGGTGGATCGAGCCGTCGGCCGGCTCCCGCCACCAGTGCGAGAGCGTGCCGTCGGGGGCGCGGTCGAAGTGGTGCCGCTGCTCGCCGGAGACGTACCCGCGCGACGCGCCCGGCTCCTGGCTGGCCCACGGGTCCCCGGAGGGCGGCACCTGCGGCGTGGCCAGGGAGACCGGACGGCCGAAGTTCGGTGTGCCGTCGGCGTTCCAGACCACCGGCTGGGCGCGGGTGGTGCGGCCGTCGTAGGTGTACGCCGAGCTGGTCTTGCCGTGGTAGACGATCCAGTCCTGGGTGCCGTCGGGCGAGCGGAAGAAGCCGTTGTGCCCGGGGCCGAAGACGCCGGCCGCGTCGTTGCGGGAGAAGACCGGGCCGGGGTGCTGGCGCCAGTTCGACACCACGAGCGGGTCGGCGCCGTCCGCGATCGACTTCATCCAGAGCTGGTAGTCCGGCTTGCCGGTGTCGCAGGCGGAGTAGACGAGGAAGAGGCGCCCCGGGCCGCGCAGCCCGGTCGGCCCCTCGCGTACCTCGTGGCAGCCGCCGTCGGCCGGCAGCGCCACGCGGTTGCCGGTGGTGGTCCACGGCGAGGTCATGAGCCGCAGGTAGAGCTGGGCCGGACCGCCCATGCCCCGGCCCGGGCCGGTCCAGGCGAAGTACGTCCGGCCGTTGTGCGTCACCGGCTCGCCGTCGATGGCGTACTCGCCGTAGTCGGCGATCCGGCCCTTGAAGTGGTACGGGCCCAGCGGGTCGTCGCCCTCGGACTCGATGACGTAGTTGCGGTGGTTGGCGTCGACGCCGTCGCTGGCGGTGTAGTAGATGTACCAGCGGGGCCCCTCGGGCCGGACGAAACGGTGGATCGAGGGGGCCCAGACCTGCTTGTTGCGGCTCGGGTCCGGGTCCCGCCACACCGTCCGCTCGGGCGCGGTGGCCAGGCCCGCCAGCGTCGGTGAGGTCCAGATGCCGATCCGGTCGCCGAGGGTGGTGGAGAGGAAGTAGGCGCCGTTGAAGTACGTCATGGTGGGGTCGGCGCCCCCGTTGAGCTGGCCGCGGAACAGGGTCGAGGCGGCGGCGGGCTGCGCTGGCAGGGCCAGCAGCGGCAGGACGCACGCGAGGGCCAGGAGGCGGGCGATGAGCCGTTTCATGGGCGATCCTCCGACTGGACGCGCGCCCGACACAGACTGAATTTTCTTTCACGCCGGCCGCGATTGTTGTCGGATACTAACAGCGAGAGTCACGCACGTCGATGAAGGCGTTCCCCGGCGGGCGGATCACCGGGGCACCCCCGGGCACCGACATGAAGGGTCAGCGGGCAGGCAGCTCGGGGCCGCCGCCGAGCAGCGGGGCCAGCAGGTCGCCCTGCTTCTCGACCCGCCTCAACACCTCGCCCGCCGTGTACGGCTTGGCCGCCGGCCGCTTCCCCGCCGCGCCCGCCTCGACCTCGTCCCAGGTCAGCGGGGTGGAGACGGACGGCACGGACTGCGCCCGCAGCGAGTACGGCGACACCGTCGTCTTGGCCGCGTTGTTCTGGCTCCAGTCGATGAAGACCTTCCCCGGCCGCAGGTTCTTCGCCATCTTCGACACGACGAGCCGCGGGTGCGCCCCCTCCAGCTCCCGCGCGATCCGCTTGGCGTACGCCGAGACGTCCTCGGCGTCCTGGGTGCCGGCGATGGGGCAGCAGAGCTGCATGCCCTTCTTCCCGGACGTCTTCGGGTAGCTGTCGATGCCGTCCTCGGCCAGCCGGTCGCGCATCAGCAGCGCCACCTGGCAGCACTGACGCAGCGCCGCCGGCGCCCCGGGATCGAGGTCGACGACCATCATGTCGGGGTGCTCACCGACCCGCCACTGCGGCGTGTGCAGCTCCAGGGCGGCCAGGTTGGCCAGCCAGACCAGGGTGGGCAGGTCGTCGGCGACCACGTAGTCGATGGTCTCCCGCCCCTTGCTCGACCCGGGCACGGGCAGCGTCTCCAGCCGCACCCAGTCGGGGGTGGCGGCCGGGGCGTTCTTCTCGAAGAACGAGCCCCCCGCGACCCCGTTGGGGAACCGGATCCGGGTCAGCGCCCGACCGGCCAGGTGCGGCAGGAGCACCGGGGCGATCCGGGTGTAGTAGTCGATCACCTCGCCCTTGGTGAACCCGGCGTCGGGATAGAGCACCTTGTCCAGGTTGGACAGCTCCAGCGCGCGTCCCTCGACCTCCACCCGCAGGCGCTCACCCGGCATCCTCGACCTCCTCGGCGGGCTTGTCCGGTCGCAGCCGGAGCACCCGGGGGAACCGCAGTCGCCCGTCGGGGGTGCGCTGGCCGTACTTCACCTCCACCACGACCACGGGAGTTACCCAGATCGCGCCCCGGGCATCCTCGCGCGGCACGTCGTCGGCGAACGGCGACACGCCGCCGCGCAGCGGCTCCAGCTCGCGCAGCAGTTGCCGCTCGATGGCCGCGCCGATGCCGCCGCCGACCCGCCCCCGGTAGGTGAGCCGTCCGTCCGGGCGCGGCACGCCGACCAGCAGGCCGCCGATCCGGCGCGCCCCGGGCCGCCAGCCGCCGACCACGAAGTCGCCGGTGACCTCCAGCTTCACCTTCACCCAGTCCGGCGAGCGCACGCCGGGCCGGTAGACCGACTCGACCCGCTTGGCCATCACCCCCTCCAGGCCGTGCTCGCCGGCCGCCTCGTAGGTGGCCGGGCCGTCGCCGAAGACCGGCGGGACCGCCCACCGCGCGCCGCCGAGCGCCAGGCCGTCGAGGGCCTCCCGCCGCCGGGTGTACGGCCAGCCGGTCAGCTCCTCGCCGTCGAGGCGGAGCAGGTCGAAGATCATGTACGTCACCGGCATGACCGCCGCCAGCCGGGCCGCCTTGTTCCGGTCGCGGACGTGCATCCGCTCCGCCAGGGCCGTGAACGAGGGCTGGCCGCTCTCGCCGAGCAGCACCACCTCGCCGTCGAGCAGGGCGTCGCCCACCTGCTCGGGCAGGGTGGCCAGCTCGGGGTACGCGGCGGTGATCTCCACGCCGCTGCGGGCGTACAGGTGCTGCCCCCCGCCGGAGATGTCGGCCAGCGCGCGCACGCCGTCCCACTTGAACTCGTACGCCCAGCCGGCACCCGCCGGGAGCTGCCCGGTCATCGCGAGCATCGGCTTGAGCGGCGCGCCGGGCACCTCCCGACTGTACTTGCGCACGGAAGCGGTCGCGTGTCCTTCGATCATTTGCGATCCTTGGCTGGACGGGCGAGAGGAGCACGGGGATGCGGGCCATCTGGAAGGGAGCCGTCTCGTTCGGGCTCGTCTCGATCGGGGTCAAGCTCTATTCGGCCACCGAGGAGAAGGACATCCGCTTCCACCAGGTGCACCGGAAGGACGGCGGACGCATCCGCTACAAGCGCACCTGCCAGGTCTGCGGCGAGGAGGTCACGTACGACGACATCGCCAAGGGCTACGACATCGGCGGCGGCGAGATGGTGATCCTCACCGACGAGGACTTCGCCGAACTGCCCCTCTCCACCTCGCACGCGATCGACGTGCTGGAGTTCGTCCCGGCCGATCAGGTCGACCCGATCCTCTACAACAAGGCCTACTTCCTCGAACCGGAGGGCACCGCCACCAAGCCGTACGTGCTGCTGCGCGACGCGCTCACCGACTCGGAGCGGGTGGCGATCGTCAAGGTGGCGCTGCGTCAGCGGGAGCAGCTCGCCACGCTGCGGGTACGCGAGGGCGTGCTGCTGCTCAACACGATGCTCTGGCCGGACGAGATCCGCAAACCCGACTTCGGCTTCCTCGACGAGGACCTGAAGGTCCGTCCCCCGGAGCTGGCGATGGCCAGCTCGCTGATCGACTCGATGGCCGGGGAGTTCGAGCCCGACGCCTTCACCGACGACTACCGGGCGGCGTTGCAGGAGGTCATCGACGCCAAGGTGGAGGGCCGCGAGGTGGTCCAGCCGGAGGAGGTGGAGGAGGCCCCGGCCGCCGCGGTGGACCTGATGGCGGCGCTGAAGGCGTCCGTGGAGCGGGCCCGGGCCGCCCGCGGCGAGGCACCGGCCGGCGGGGGCGGGGAGCCGACCCCGATCTCGGCGGCCCGCTCGGCGCAGAAGAAGGCCGCCGAGAAGAAGGCCCCGGCCAGGAAGACGGCCGAGAAGAAGGCCCCGGCGAAGAAGACGGCCGCGAAGAAGGCCACCCCGAAGAAGGCCGACGAGGGCGAGAAGAAGCCCGCCGCCAAGAAGGCCGCGCCGAAGAAGACGGCCCGCAAGACCGCCTGACCGCCCGGGAGCACCCTTCGTACGCGTACCGCCCCGCCCTCCGGGCGGCCCGAGGCTTGCCTTGACGCCGGTGACAAGGTCTAGCGTCGGTCGGGTCGGACGAGGGAGGTCGGATGCTGATCGGTGAGCTGGCGGAGCGCGCCGGCACGAGCACCCGGGCCCTGCGCTACTACGAGACGCACGGCCTGCTCCGGGCGGCCCGCTCGGCCAACGGGTACCGGGTCTACGCCGAGACGGAACTGCACGTCGTACGCGAGATCCGGGCGCTGCTCGCGGTGGGCTTCGGCCTGGACGACATCCGCCCGTTCGTCGCCTGCCTGCGGGCCGGCAACGCCTCCGGTCACGTCTGCCCCGACTCGGTGGCCGTGCTGCGGCGCAAGCTGGCCGAGGTCGACGCCGGCATCGACCGGCTGCACGCGGTCCGCAGGGAGCTGCGCGACCAACTCGCCCACGCCATCACCCACCGGGAGGAAACATGCTCGAAACTGCGCCGGACGGCTCGCTGACCACCGTCACCGACGACACCTTCGCCACCCTGGTGCTCGCCGCCGACCTGCCGGTGGTGGTCGACTTCTGGGCGGACTGGTGCCCGCCTTGCCGGGCCATCTCCCGCAGCCTCGCCGAACTCGCCGCGGAGTTCGCCGGGCGGATGGTGGTCGCCACGATCGACACCGACGCCAACCCCTCGGCGACCCGCACCTACGGCGTGATGTCGCTGCCCACCCTCCTGGTCTTCCGCCACGGCGAGGTGGTCGGCTCGATCGTCGGGTCCCGCCCGAAGCAGCACCTGCGCCAGGCCCTCGCCCGGCATCTCGACGGCTGAGCCGCCGCCGGCGCGGCGCGGTCTCGCCCGGCGTGCTCCACCGCGGGTACGCTCCGCCGGCCACCGCCGCGAGAGGAACCCCATGCCGTACACCCCCGACCTGGACCGGCTGCTGACGCCCGGCGCCCGCTTCGCCGACGCGCACGCCACGTACGTCATGGAGGCGCACCCGGTGGGCGACGTCGTACTGCCGACGGGGCGGGTGGTCGGCTGCGACCCCGTGGTCTGCCCCGACGACGAACCGTTCACCGTCGGGGTGGCCCCCGGCCGCTACCCGGCCCGGGCCTGGGTCGCGGTGGTGCGGGGCGAGAGCACCGAGGCCGACCGGCGGGTGGCCGCCCTCGAACTGGTGGTGCACGACGAGCCGGCGGTCCGCTGGGAGATGGCGCTCGTCGGCGACCAGGACCTCACCACGCTCAAGCCCGACGCCTGGTTCGGCTACGGCGTGGACACCGGCACGGGCACCCTGGCCGACCCGACGGCGCTGGCGGTCCTGGAGAACTGGGACGAGGACGCGGTGACGGCGGTCTTCGGGGTCGACGCCGTGTCGGACGGGCCGGTGCCCGGGCTGGTCACGGCGGTGCTCGACGAGGCGACGGGGGCCAACCTGGTGACGGTCTGGTCGGGGTGGGGCGACGGCTGTTACGGCACCTGGATCGGGCGGACCGCCGACGGTCGGGTCACCTCGTTCGTGACCGACTTCATGGTGGTGCCGGGGCCGGCGTGAAACGCGTGTCGGGAGCGACGGCCGTCGAGGCGGCGCGGTGGGCGGCCGGACGGGTACCGTGTGCGTCGGCTTTCCCCCGGCACTCCGATGCCGGCCACCACCTTCGCAGCAGGGAGTCGACGCCGTGAGCGAGCGTACGCAGAACCGGTCCCAGAAGTCGGAGCGGCGGCTGGCCGCCCAGTTGGCCGCGCAGAAGGCGGCCGAGGCGAAGCGCCGCCGACAGGCCTGGGCCGGCGGGCTCGCCGGCGTCGCCGTGGTCGCGGTGCTGATCACCGTCTTCGTGACGATCGGGCGCAACGACGGCGGCGACAAGGACCAGGCGGCGGCCACCCCCTCGACGGGCGCGTCCGCCAGCGCCCCCGCCGCCGACGCGCCGGGCGCTCCCCCGAAGCTGCCGGCGGGTGCGGACCCGGCCCTGGGCAGCAAGCCGACGGTCGCCGCCGGCAAGGGCGAGCTGAAGAAGCTCACCGTGACCCCGCTGATCAAGGGCACCGGCCCGGCGGTGCAGAAGGGCCAGACGATCACCACGAACTACGTCGGCGTCTTCTACAAGGACGGCAAGGAGTTCGACTCGTCGTGGAGCGGCGGGCAGCCGGCGTCCTTCCCCATCGGCGTCGGCCAGGTCATCCCCGGCTGGGACCAGGGCCTCGTCGGGGTCACCGTGGGCAGCCGGGTCCAGCTCGACATCCCGGCCGAGCTGGCGTACGGCAACAACGCCGCCGGCGGGCGTCCGGCCGGTCCGCTGCGCTTCGTGGTGGACGTGCTCGCGGCCCAGTGACCCGGTTTACCGGCTGATTCGCCCGGGATGTCGCCCGGCGTTGATGCAGTGGCCCACACAGGGCTTCCGGCCCCTCGCCCACTCGCAGTAGGTTCAGCGTCACCCCGGACGGTCCGGCCGTCCGGGGCGATGACGGACCGGACGCGGAGGTGCACGTGACGGCGCTGGACGACGCGGGGCGGGCCGCCCGGGTGATGTGGACCCACTTCGAACCGGTGCACGCGGTCACCTACTTCCATCCCCGCGCCCGGGCCGCCTTCGAGGCGGTCGGGCTGCGGGGCTTCTGGCGCGGCTACTTCGCCGGCCGGGCCGCGCCCCTCGGGGCCGTCGAGCCCGCGCCCGTGGTCGCGGCGTTCTTCAACTTCGCCCCGCACACGGTGGCGCGCGCGCTGCCGGCCGTCTGGCGGCTGGCCACCCCCGAGGAGGCGCTGCGGGCGCGGCTCACCGGCGCGGTGCAGGCGCTGGCCGAGCTGACCTACGAGCTGCCGGAGTCGCACCTGGTCGAGGCCGCCGAGCTGCTGGAGGCCGCCGCCGCCGAGGCGGAGCCCGCCGGGCGGGTGCTCGGCGCCGCCAACGCCGCCCTGCCGCGTGGCGAGTACCCGTTGGCCCGGCTCTGGCAGGCCGCCACGACGCTACGGGAGCAGCGCGGTGACGGGCACGTGGCGGCGCTGGTCGCGGCCGATCTCGACCCCGTGGAGACGCTGGCGTGGCGGGTCGCGCTCGACATCTCCCCGCTGAACCTGCTCGGGCGGGGGTGGAGCGAGGAGCAGTGGGGCGCCGCCCGCGCCCGGCTGGTCGAGCGGGGCTGGCTGACGCCGGAGGGCGAGCCGACCGAGCAGGGCCGCGCCCGGTTCCAGGTGATCGAGGACGCCACCGACGCCGCCGCCGCCCGCCCGTGGCGGACGCTCGGCCCGGAGCGCACCGCCCGGCTGCGGGAGCTGCTCGTACCGATCGCCCGCGCCGCCCACACGGTCATCCCGGGCGAGAACCCGATCGGCCTGCCCGCGCTGCGGGACTGAGGGCCGGCGTCGGCCCGGCACGGGCACGGCGGGCGCCGCGCCCGTGGGGCAGGATGGAACCGTGGCGGATGCGGTGATCTTCGACCTGGACGGCGTGATCGTGGACTCCGAGCCGGTCTGGGAGGAGGTCCGGCGGGCGTACGTCGCGGCGCACGGCGGCACCTGGCAGGCCGACACGCAGCGGCGGCTGATGGGCATGAGCACCGGCGAGTGGGCCCGGTACCTCAGCGGGGAGCTGGGGGTCGACCGGAGCGCCGAGCAGGTCGCCGCCGAGGTGGTCGAGGAGATGACCCGGCGGTACGCGCAGCGCGTACCGCTGATCGACGGGGCCGACGAGGTGGTGCGCCAGCTGGCGCGACGGTGGCCGCTGGGACTGGCCAGTTCGTCGCCGACGCGCCTGATCGCGGCGGCGCTGGCCGCCACGGGGCTGACCGACGCGTTCGGCGCCACGCTGTCGACCGAGGAGACCGCGCGGGGCAAGCCGGCTCCGGACGTCTACCTGGCCGTCGCCGAGCGGCTGGGCGTCGAGGCGTCCCGCTGCGTCGCCGTGGAGGACTCGTCCAACGGCGTACGGTCGGCGGCCGCCGCCGGGATGACGGTGGTGGCGGTGCCGCACGGGGCATACCCGCTGGATCCCGACGCCGAGCGGCTCGCGGCGCTGGTGCTCGGCTCGGTCGGGGAGCTCACCCCGGAGGCCGTGGATCGGCTCGGGTAGCCGGCCCCTGGCCAGGGGCTGTTACCGCGCCTCCCGGCCCGCTCACCCCGCAGCCGACGTCACCGCCCAACCGGCGGTGACCGCCGATCGCCGCCTGCTGCTGGTGGCCACCGGAGCCCTCGTACTCGACATCACCGCCCAACCGGGCGGTGATCAGGACGCCATGGACGTTACCCGGCAGTTTAAGGGTCCATGGCGTCCTGATCACCGGTGCGCCGGACGCGGCAACGCCGCAGGCGGTGCGCTCGCGCAGGCCGTGCTCCGCCGCGGGCAGTGCGCTCACGAGGGCCGTGCGCTCGCGGGCGGTGTGTGCGGCGCGGCGCCGCCGCAGGGCGGGGGCTCGGTGGTGGCGCCCGTCCCGTCCGCGCGGTCCGCCTCGGTGGGCGTCCGGGTTTGTCCGGTTCGCGCCGGTCGGGATCGGCATGGGCGCGCGTCCGCCGGGTACCGCAGCCGACGGCGCCCCGGCCGGGGCCGCCGGGTGAGGAGACGGGGATGAAGGCGATCGTGTACGAGCGCACCGGCGACGCCTCGGTGCTGCGACTGGTCGACCGGCCGGTGCCGGAGCCCGGCCCCGGCGAGGTGCTGGTGCGGGTGGCGTTCTCCGGGGTGAACCCGACGGACTGGAAGGCCCGCGCGCGGGGACCCCTGCCGGACGGCTGGCAGACCCCCGGTCAGGACGGCGCCGGGGTGATCGAGGCGGTCGGCGAGGGCGTCGACCGGGACCTGATCGGCGAGCGGGTCTGGCTGTGGGAGGCGGCGTGGCAGCGGCCGTACGGTACGGCGGCCGAGTACACGGTGGTGCCGGTCCGGCAGGCGGTGCCCCTCGGCGACGCCTCCTTCGAGCTGGGCGCCTGCCTGGGCATCCCCTTCCTCACCGCACACCGCTGCCTGACGGCCGGCGAGTACACGCCGGACCGGCTGCACGCGGGCGCGCTGAGCGACCACACCGTGCTCGTGCAGGGCGGGGCGGGCGCGGTGGGCAACGCGGCCATCCAGCTCGCCCGCTGGGCGGACGCCTGTGTGGTCGCGACGGTCAGCAGCCCGGAAAAGGCGCAACTGGCGGCGGCGGCCGGCGCGTCCTTCGTGGTCAACTACCGGGAGCAGGACGTGGTCGAGGAGGTCCGCAAGATCGCCCCCGACGGGGTGCACACGATCGTCGAGGTCTCCGCGGCCCGCAACGCCGCCGACGACGTACGGCTGCTCCGGCGCGGTGGCGCGGTCTGCGTCTACGCCGACGACGGCGGGGACGAGGTGACGCTGCCGATCCGGCAGTCGATGGCGCCGAACGCGCGCTGGCAGTTCGTGCTCGTCTACACCGAGCCCAAGGCCGCCAAGGCCCAGGCCGTGGTCGACGTGGCCGCCGCCGCGGCGCAGGGTGGCGTCCGGGTCGGCGAGGAGGCGGGGCTACCACTGCACCGGCACCCGCTCTCGGCGGCCGCCGCGGCGCACGAGGCGGTGGAGAACTCCGTGGTCGGAAGGGTGCTGCTCGCCACCGGCGGGGAGGGGTGACTGCGGCGCGGGGCGAGCCGGGCCGGCAGTACGGCCAGCGTCAGCGCAGGCGGCGCCCGCACCACGCCGGGCTGGGGGTATTTCCGCGTCATCGGGACAGAGGCGAACAACTTTCGCAAGAATGACGGGGCGGGTAAACCGCGTAGAACGGGCGGCCCCGGCGCGGTGCGAACGCCGGGGCCGCCCCTGGGGAGGGATTTCAGGAGTGGTCCCTACCCTCTACAGGCGACGGTGCGCCTGAAGTCGTTACGACGCGGTGAGCTCCCGGACGGTCAGCTCGCCCCCGGCGTACCGGGAACGCACCACCTTCTTGTCGAACTTGCCGACGCTGGTCTTCGGCACCGCGTCGATGACGGCCCAGCGCTCCGGCAGCTGCCAGCGGGCCACCGAGCCGGCCAGGAACTCCCGCAGTTCCTCGACCGTCGCCGACGCCCCCTCGCGCAGCACCACGGTGGCCAGCGGTCGCTCGCCCCAGCGCTCGTCGGGCACCCCGACCACGCAGGCCTCCAGCACCGCCGGGTGGGCCATCAGGGCGTTCTCCAGCTCGACCGAGGATATCCACTCACCGCCGGACTTGATGACGTCCTTGGCCCGGTCGGTGAGGGTGATGTAGCCGTCCGGCGAGAGGCTACCGACGTCACCGGTGCGCAGCCAGCCGTCGCGGAACTTCTCCCCGTCCGGGGCGTCGTCGCCGACGTACCGGGCGGTCACCCACGGCCCCCGTACCTCCAGCTCGCCGACGGACGCCCCGTCGGCCGGCAGCGGCTCGCCCAGCGGGCCGACGATCCGGGCCTCGACCCCGGCGGGCACCCGCCCCTGGGTGTAGCGGTAGCGCCAGGCCTCCTCGGTGCTCGCGCCGGCCGGCGGCCGGGAGACCGAGCCCAGCGGGGACATCTCCGTCATGCCCCAGGCGTGGATGACGTCGATCCCGTGCCGGTCCGCGAAGGCGTGCATCAGCGCCGGGGGGCAGGCCGACCCGCCGACGATCACCTCGCGCAGCGAGGAGCTGTCCACGTCGTGGCCGTCCAGGTGGGCCAGCAGGTCGTTCCAGATCGTCGGCACCGCGCCGGCCAGGGTGGGCCGCTCGGCGGCGATCATGTCCGCGATGGGCCCGGCCTGGAGGAACCGGTCCGGCATGATCAGCGACGCCCCGGAGAGGAAGGCCGCGTACGGCAGCCCCCAGGACATCGCGTGGAACATCGGCACGATGGCCAGCTCGCGGTCGGTCGGCCCGAGGCCGAACCCCTCCGGCATGCAGACCTGGAGCGAGTGCAGGTAGATCGAGCGGTGCGAGTAGGCCACGCCCTTGGGGTTGCCGGTGGTCCCGGAGGTGTAGCAGAGGGCGGCGGCGTCGCGCTCGTCCACCTCCGGCCAGTCGTAGACCTCCGGGCGGTCGGCCAGCAGCGCGTCCCAGCGGTGTACGACGATCCGGTCGCCGGCCGCCCCGGTGAGCGGGGTCGGATCGCCGTCGCCGACCACCACCACGTGCCGCACCGTGGTCAACTCGCCGATGACCCGGGCGAGCAGCGGGATGAGCGTCGAGTCGACCAGCACCACCCGGTCCTCGGCGTGGTTGGCGATGTAGGCGACCTGGTCCGGGAAGAGCCGGATGTTGAGGGTGTGCAGCACCGCGCCCATGCTGGGCACCGCGAAGTACGCCACCAGGTGCTCGGCGTTGTTCCACATGAAGGTTGCGACCCGCTCGTCGCCGGTGACGCCGCACTCGTCGCGCAGCGCGTGGGCCAGCCGGGCGGCCGTCCGCCCGACCTCGGCGTACGTCATCCGGCGCGGTTCGCCGCCCGTCCACGTGACCACCTCGGCCAGGCCGTGCACGCTCGCGCCGTGGCCGAGGATCCGGGAGACCTGGAGCGGGGCGTCCATCATCGTGCTACGCATGGGTAACAAGTTAGTGTCGCCGGTCACAGCTTGGGAACCCTGGAATGCCGCCCGCCCCGGGGCCGGCCCCGTAAATTGTCCGGGTGAGCATCTCCTGGGCCGATTCGTACGTGGGACAGCTGCGCGCCCTCGCCGGTGACCGGACGCTGATGTTCGTCGGCGCCCGCGCCGTGGTGCGTGACGACGCGAAACGCCTCCTGCTGATCCGGCGCTCCGACAACGGGCAGTGGGCCCTGCCGGCCGGGGCCATGGAGCTGGGCGAGTCGATCGCCGACTGCGCCGTCCGCGAGGTGCGCGAGGAGACCGGGCTGCGCGCGCTGCGGGTCAGCGCCTTCGCCCTCTACACCGGTCCCGACCGCACCCACACCAACATGTACGGCCACACGTACCAGATCTTCACGACCGCGTTCCGAATCGACGAGTGGGACGGCGTGCTGGCCCGGGTCACCGACGAGACGACCGACGCCGGCTTCTTCCACCGGAGTCAGCTCCCGGCCCCGCTCTCCGCGAGCGTTTCCGAGACCCTCGCCGACCTGGACGTCTTCGAGCAGACCAACCGCCTCATCCTCAAGTGAGCACACCCTGACGGTCCCCGCCCGCGGGCGCGGCCCGGCCCGGCCAGCCCGCTGGCCCGGCCCGGCCCGGCCCGTCAGAGCATCGTCTGGCTCTTCGCCTCCATCTCGGCGGCGGCCTCCTCCCTGGACTCCCTGGCCAGCGGCCTGCCGCCGGGCGCCGGAGCCTCCCCGCCAAGGCCGTCCGTGCCGCCGGTGGCGCCGCCCGGCCCCGCGCCGCGCAGCTTCTCGTTCGGCAGCGCCAGGGTGACCAGCACCGCCACGATCGCGATCAGGCCGGTGGTCAGGAAGACCAGGTGCAACGACTCGACGAACGCCGCCTGGACGGCCGCGCGCACCGGGACGGGGAGGGCCATGATGGTGGCCGGGTCGTTCACGGAGACGTCCGCCGCGCCGCCCGCCGCCACCGCGGCCCGCTGCTCCGGCGGCAGTTGGGCGATCGCGCCGGGCAGCCGGGTGGCCAGCTCCGAGGTGAGCCGCGACGACAGCACCGCGCCGAGGATGGCGACGCCGAACGAGCCGCCCAGCGACCGGAAGAACGTAGCCGACGACGTGCCCGCGCCCAGGTCCCGCATCGACACGGAGTTCTGTACGGCCAGGATCAGCGACTGCATGCAGAGCCCCAGCCCGACGCCGATCACGACCATGAAGCCGAAGGCCACCCAGAGCGAGGTGGCCACCTCCAGCCGGGTGAAGAGCAGCATCCCGGCCAGCAGCACCGCCGCCCCGGCCACCGGGAACCACTTGTACCGCCCGATCCGGCTCATCGCCCGGCCGGTCAGCACCGAGGTGATGATGATGCCGGCCATCATCGGCAGCATCAGCAGCCCGCTGCGGGTCGGCGAGGCCCCCTTGACGATCTGGAGGTAGAGCGGGATGAAGATGATCGACCCGAACATCACCAGGCCGAGCACGAAGCCGGCCGAGTTGGCCAGCGCGAACGTGGCGCTGCGGAACAGCCGCAGCGGCAGGATCGGCTCCGCCACCCGGGCCTCCTGGAGCACGAAGAGCACCCCGAGCACCGCGCCCGCCACGAAGAGGCCGACGATCACGCCGGAGCCCCAGGCGTACTCGTTGCCGCCCCAGCTCAGCGCGAGCAGCAGGCAGCTCACCCCGGCGACGAGCAGCCCCGCGCCGAGCCAGTCGACCGAGTGCTCGCGCCGGGTGAACGGGATCAGCCGCAGCACCCGGGAGCACACGACGATCGCCAGGATCCCCAGCGGCACGTTGATGTAGAAGATCCACCGCCAGTCGGTCTCGGCGAAGTAGCCGCCGACCAGTGGGCCGGCGACCGACGAGACGCCGAAGACCGCCCCGAACAGCCCCTGGTAGCGGCCGCGTTCGCGGGGCGACACCACGTCCGAGATGATGGTGAACGCGAGCGTCATCAGGCCGCCGGCGCCGATGCCCTGGATCCCCCGGGTCACGATGAGCTGGGTCATGTCCTGCGACAGGCCGGCCAGCAGCGAGCCGAGCAGGAACGTGCCGATGGAGAAGAGGAAGACCGGGCGCCGCCCGTAGAGGTCGGCCATCTTGCCGTAGAGCGGCGTCGAGGCCGTGGAGGCCAGCAGGTACGCGGTCACCACCCACGAGTAGTGGTTGATCCCGCCCAGTTCGCCGACGATCGTCGGCAGCGCCGTACCGACGATCGTCTGGTCGAGCGCGGCCAGCAGCATGCCGGTCATCAGGCCGAACATCAGCAGCCGGATCTGGCGCCTGTCGAACGTCGGGGCTTGCGTGGTCATCTGGCCTCTTTTCCCCGCTCACCCGAAACATGCGCGCGACCGGTTTCCACCTCGTCGGTCGTGAGGTCGGCGGCGCACCGGCCACCGCCCCACGCTCAACGATCGGTCAGCGGGACGCGTGCGCGTCCCGGGCGAACTCTGCCACGATCCGGGCGCAGAAGGCGGGCAGGTCGTCCGGCTTGCGACTGCTGACCAGACCGCCGTCCGCGACCACCTCCTCGTCGACCCAGGTCGCGCCCGCGTTCGTCAGGTCGGTGCGCAGGCTGGGCCAGGAGGTGATCCGCCGGCCCCGCACCACGTCCGCCTCGATCAGCGTCCACGGCCCGTGGCAGATCACCCCGACCGGCTTGCCGGCGTCGAAGAACGCCCTGACGAAGCGGACCGCGTCCGGGTCCGTGCGCAGGAAGTCGGGGTTCGCCACCCCGCCGGGCAGCACCAGCGCGTCGTAGCCGTCCGCGTCCGCGTCGGCCGCGGTCACGTCCACGTCGTACGCCTTGGACTGGTCCAGGTGGTTGAAGGACCGGATGCTGCCGGGCTTGAGCGAGACCAGTTCCGCCGTGGCGCCGGCCTGCTCGACCGCCTCGCGGGGCTGGACGTACTCGACCTCCTCGACGCCGTCGGCGGCCAGGAAGGCGATCCGCCTGCCCTGAAGTGTGTTCGCTGTCATCGTGGTGTCTCTCCTCTCCGGGGTTCCTTCCGTCCCTTCCCGGCGGCCGACGCGCGAAACCGGTCCCCGGTGGCCCCAGGTTTGACGCGGATGCCCGGGGGGACCCGGGACGGCATGGCAGGAGGAGCAGCGGAACAGCGCCGGCTCGCGGGAGTGGTGGAGGGCTGGCTGGGGCGTCCCGTCCTGGTCGTCGGCGACGCCATGCTCGACGACTGGCGGTTCGCCGAGTCCGACCGGCTCTGCCGGGAGGCGCCCGCCCCGGTCCTCACCCTGCGCCGGCGGATCTCCGCGGCCGGCGGGGCGGCGAACACCGCCGTCAACGTCGCCGCGCTCGGGGGGCGGGCGGTGCTGGTGGCGCCGGTCGGCGCGGACGTCGCCGGTGACGAGCTGCACGACTGCCTCGACCGGGCCGGCGTCTGGGACCGCACGGTCAACCAGCCGGGCCGCCCGACGCCGGTGAAGCGGCGCATGCTGGCGGGGAACCAGATCCTGCTGCGGGAGGACTCCGGCGACCCGGACGACGCGCTCGACGACGACGGGGTGGTCCGCCTGCTCACCGCGCTGGACTGTGCCACCGAGGAGCTGCGCGCCGCCGGCGGCGCGGCGCCCACCCTGGTGGTCTGCGACTACGGCCTGGGCGCACTCTCCGCACCGGTGCGCGCCTGGCTGGTCGCCCACCGCCCGCGGTACGCGACGGTCGCGCTGGACGCCCACGACCTCGCCGACTGGCGCGGCCTGGCCCCCACCGTGGTGACCCCGAGCTTCGCCGAGGCGACCCGGCTGCTCGCCCGGGCCGCCGGCGCCCGCCCGGCGCCGGGCGTCGAGCTGCACCTGGACCACCGGGGCGACGCCCCGGCCGACGGCCCCTCCGAACTCACGGTGGGCGTCTCCCCCGGCCGCGCCGCAGCGCAGCAGAGCCCGGACGCGCCGGGGCCGACCGACCCCGTGGCGGGCCCGACCGGCGGTGCGGGCCCCGGGCTCGGGGCGACCGGGGAGCCGACCGCCGGCGAGGGGCGGGTGGCGATGACCGGGGACGGACTCACCGTGACCGGCACCGGCGTCACCGTGAACGCCACGGCCGGCGAGGGCGTCGACCGGGCCGTACTGGCCGGGTCCCGCCTCGCCGAGCTGCGCGCGCACACCGGCGCCGACGTGGTGGCGGTGACCCTGGACACCGACGGCGCGGTGGTCGGCGGAGCGGACGGCGAGCCGCGGCGCAGCCACAGCACGCCGGTGCCGGCCAGCCACGCGGTCGGCGCGGGCGACGCCTACCTGGCGGCGATGACGCTGGCCCTGGCCGCCGACGCGCCGCTGCCCACCGCCGCCCAGCTGGCCCAGCTCGCCGCCACCATCACCGTCTCGGACACCGGCACCTGCGTGTGCCGCCGGGAGGACCTGCTCGCCGTCCTCGGCGCGCCCGTCGTGGAGGCGGGGCACCGGGCGCTGGTCGACGCCGAGGAGCTGGCCGCGATCGTCGCGGAGCACCGCCGGGCGGGCCGGGCGATCGTCTTCACCAACGGCTGCTTCGACGTGCTGCACCGCGGCCACGTGCGCTACCTGGAACAGGCCCGGGCGCTCGGCGACCTGCTGGTGGTGGCGGTCAACTCCGACGGCAGCGTGGGCCGGCTGAAGGGCGCGGACCGGCCGGTGAACCCGGTCGAGGACCGGGTCGCCCTGCTCGCCGCGCTGGCCTGCGTCGACCACGTGGTGGTCTTCGAGGAGGACTCCCCGGCCGGGCTCATCGAGACCGTCCGCCCGGACGTGTACGTCAAGGGCGGCGACTACCCGCCGGAGATGGTGCCGGAGGCGCCGTTGGTGCGCCGGCTCGGCGGGCAGGTGCGCACCCTCGGGTACGTGCCGGACCGCTCCACCTCGGCGATCATCGACCGGATCCGGGCGCACGGCCAGGAGGCCCAGGGCGACTCTCCCCTGACGAGCAAGCCGTCGTGAACCGCCCGCTCGACCCCGGCACGGCCGACGGGTTCCGCGCGGAGCGGCTGCTCGACGTGCTGGTCCCGACCCGCAACCGTCCCGCCGAGCTGGCCGTCACCCTCGCCGGGCTGGCCGCCCAGGAGGAGGTGTCCGGCTTCGGGGTGGTGGTCAGCGACCAGTCCGACGGCGACGCCGCGTACCGGCATCCGGCGGCGGCCACCATGGTCCGGGCGCTGCGCCACCGGGGGCACCCCGTGCTGCTGACCCGTCGGCTGCCCCGGCGAGGGCTGGCCGAGCACCGGGCGTACCTGCTGGCCGCCTCGGCCGCCCGGTACGTGCTCTGCCTCGACGACGACGTCTGGCTGGAGCCCGGCACGCTGCGCCGGCTGGTCGCCGCCATCGAGGAGTTGGGCTGCGGCTTCGTCGGCAACGCGGTGCACGGGCTGTCGTACGCCGACGACGTCCGGCCGGAGACGCACCGGCACTACGAGGAGTGGACCGGCCCGCCCGACCCGGAACGGGTCCGCCCGGGCACCCCGCAGTGGGAGCGGGCGGCGATCCACTCGGCGGCGAACCTGCTGCACGTCACGCGGGCGCTGGACCTGCCGCCGGGGGCCTGGCGGGCGTACAAGGTGTCCTGGATCGGCGGCTGTGTGCTCTACGACCGGGCGAAGCTGCTCGACTCGGGCGGGTTCGACTTCTGGCGGCGGGTGCACGAGAAGCACCAGGGCGAGGACGTCGCCGCCCAGCTCGCCGTCCTGGCGCGGCACGGCGGCGCCGGGGTGCTGCCCAGCGGCGCGTACCACCTGGAGTCGCCGACCACGGTCGTCGACCGGGACGTCGAGGCGTGGGAGGTCGTGCTCGCCGAGGACGACGCGGCCCAGCCGGCCTGAGTCGGGCGCTCAGGGGGCGCCGGGCCCCGGGCGGAGGAGTTCGCGGGCCGCCTCCACGACCTCGACCACCGGCACGTCGGTGACGAAGGAGTCCCGGTGCGGGCACTCGCCGTCACCGGGGCGGTGCGGGTAGATCCCCGGGGTGCAGTCGACGCCGCAGACCGGGCAGAGCACCGTCCACGAGCTGATCGGCCGGTGCCGGCCGCGCAGCGGGTTCGCCACGGTGATCAGGTTGCCGACCCAGTAGATCCCCACGGTGGCGGTGCCCACGGCGGCGGCCAGGTGCAGCGGCCCGGTGTCGTTGGAGACCACCAGCTCGCAGTCGGCGTAGCAGCCGGCCAGACCGCCGAGGCCGAGCGTGCCCACCTGCGGGCGGACCGGCACCCCCGCCGCCGCGACCACCCGGTCCACCACCTCCCGCTCGGACGGGGTACCGGTGACCAGCACCTCGTACCCGTCGCCCACCAGTTCCCGGGCGACCTCGGCGAAGCGCTCGGCGGGCCAGCGCCGCCGGGTGTCGGTGGCGCCGGGGTGCAGCGCCACCCTCGGCCGCTCGGCCGGGCCGAGCACGTCGGCCGCCTCGGCCCGGTCGGCCCCGGTCACGGCCAGCGCCGGGACGATCGTGGTGGCGGGCGCGCCGACCAGCGCGGCCACCTCCAGGTAGCGGATCACCTCGTGGTGGTAGTAGACGTACCGGATCCAGCGGTCCAGCGGCGGCGCGTCCTCGGCCCGGAGCCCGGCCGTGACCCGCGCGCCCAGCGCGGCCACCAGCGGGTTGGAGTTGGCACCGCCGCCGTGCAGCTGCAACGCCAGGTCGAAGCGCTCCGCGCGGGCCGCGGCGAGGAAGTCGTCCAGCGCCGGTTCCGGCTCCCCCGGCTCCGGGTAGCGGATCCCGGGCGCGGGCGGCACCACCAGCACCCGGTCAACCGGGCCGGGCCGGTCGCGCAGCAGCTTCGCGTGCCACGGCGCGCCGATCAGCACGATCTCCGCCTGCGGGTACGCCGTCCGCAGCGCGTCCAGCGCCGGCAGTACGAAGATGAAGTCGCCGAGCGCGTTGGCGCGCAGCACGGCGATGCGCCCGACGTCGGGCACGAGCCCGGCGGCCCGGCCGAGCAGGTCCGGGGTGACCACGCGCCGCTACGGCCGGTCGGTCTCGCCGAGGGCGATGTCCGGGCGGTGCATCTCCCGGTCCGCGGCCGGGTCGACGACGCTCGGCGTGTCCCCGGCGGGGCGGGGGCCGGTGCGGCCGACGGTGATGGTGCGCGGCGCGGGCCGGGCGGCCCGGGGCAGCCGCACCCGGAGCAGGCCGTGGTCCATGACCGCGTCGATGGTGTCGGGGTCCACCCGGGACGGCAGGTCGACCCGGTACTCGAAGCCCCGGGTCTCGAAACCGCCCGGGATGCCGTGGTCGGCGTTGACCTCGGCCTCGGAGCGGGCCCGGACGCAGAGCTCGCGGTCGTCCAGCTCGACCGCCACCTCCTCCGGAGCCACCCCGGGCAGCCGCACCACGACCTCCCAGCCGTCGGCGGTCTCGGCCAGCTCGACGTCCGGCGGCCCGGCCCGGCCACCGACCAGCCGGCGCAGCTCCGACCGCAGGGACTGGAGTTCGCCCATCGGGTCCCAGCCCTGCTGCCGGCCGCGCCAGCCCCGACCCGACCCGCCACCCTGCTCGCTCATGCCGCCCCCTCCGCTGCGCTCGCTGATGGTTCGATGACCCGCTCGCCGCGCCCGCTCATGCCGGGCCGCCGATCCGCTGGGTGGCCGCCGGGGGTCGCAGTGAGCTGGGCGCGTCCAGACCGGCCTCCCGGTCCACGCCGACGCCGAGCCGGTCGACCAGCTCCCCGCCGAGCCAGGCGCTGACGCCGAGGATGGCCAGCGCGACCAGCTCGATGGCGATCAACGCGCCGCCAGCGCCCCGGGAGTCGGCGTTGAGCCGGACCACCCAGATCGCGGCGAAGAGCAGGATCACCGCCACGTTGGCCGCGGCGTGGGTCAGCGCCACCCGCTTCGCGCGGGTGCCCGACGGGATGGCCAGCAGGTCGAACGTCCCGGCCACCGCGGCCAGCAGGCCGCCGACCAGGCCGACGGTGATGTTCCAGTACGCGACCTCGCCGAGGAAGTCCGGCCCGCCGACGGTGTCCACCACGTCGAACAGGACCGCGGTGACCAGCAGGCCGACCGGGAACATGACCAGCATCGGGTGGACGGGATGGCCCAGCACCTTGAGTCGGCTCTCCATCGGGCCTCCACTGCTCGGTTTCTCCGGGCGCGTCGGGTGAGGCGGTACCCCCGCCCCGCAGGGGCAAACCTCGCGCTGGTCGCGCTCTCCTAGGCTGGCGGGCGGCGGGTACGCCGCCACCGGGGTCAACGCACGGGGGAGGATCACGTGACGGTGGAGATCACCTCGCACGAGGAACTACGCGAGCTGCTGGGCGAGCCGACCCCCCGGGCGCTGGGGAAGGAGCGCCCCGCCCTGCACGCGCGGGACCGGGACTGGCTGGCCGCGTCGCCGTTCTGCCTGGTGGCGACGGCCGACGCGGACGGCGGCTGCGACGTCTCGCCGAAGGGCGACCCGCCCGGCTTCGCCAAGGTGCTGGACGACCGGACCATCGCCATCCCGGAGCGGCCGGGCAACCGGCGCGCCGACGGCTACCGCAACATCCTCGACAACCCGCACGTCGGGCTGATCTTCATCATTCCGGGGCGCACCGACACGCTGCGGATCAACGGCCGGGCCCGGCTGGTCCGCGAGGCTCCGTGGTTCGACGACATGGCGGTCGAGGGGCACCGCCCGGTGCTGGCCGTGGTGGTGGAGATCGAGCAGATCTTCTACCACTGCGCCAAGGCGTTCCTGCGCTCGCGGCTGTGGCAGCCGGAGAGCTGGCAGCCGGACGCGCTGCCGTCCCGGGCCCGGCTGGTCAAGGAGGTCGAGTACCCGGCGGCGGACCTCGATGACCTGGAACGCCACTACGGCCCGGCCTACCTCGCCACGATGTACCGCTGAGTCCGCGGAACGGCCACCGCTGACTGCGAACGGTCGGCCGTGGCGACGCCGGACGATTGCTAAAGACATCTTTATAAAGATAGTTTTAGCGTATGTCGCTGCCCGAGGTGAAGCTCTCCGACCCCAAGGCCCTGCGCGGCTACGCGCACCCGCTGCGGATGGCCCTCATCGGCCTGCTGCGCCAGCAGGGCCCGATGACCGCCACCCAGGCCGCCGAGCGGCTCGGTGAGAGCGTGCCGAACTGCTCGTTCCACCTCCGGCAGCTCGCCAAGTACGGGCTCGCCGAGCGGGCTCCCGGGGCCGACGCCCGGGAGCGGCCCTGGCGGGCCACCGCCCTCAACACCTCGTGGGACGACGCCTCAGACGACCCCGGGACGCGGGCGGCCGTCGACGAGCTGAACGCCGTCCAGCTCGCTCTCTACACCCGGCGCGCGGAGGAGTTCCTGGCCCGGCGGGCCGACGAGCCGACGGCCTGGCGGGCGGTCACCGGGTTCAGCGACCGGCCGCTGCACGTCACCGCCGACGAGCTGGCCCGGCTGACGGAGCGCGTCGAGGCCCTGCTCGCCGAGTACGACGACCGGATCACCGATCCCGCCCGACGGCCGGCCGGCAGCCGGAAGGTCAGCCTCATCCACCTGGCGCTCCTCGCCGACCCGCCGCCGGCCGAGACCCCCGACCCGGCCGCCCCCGGCTCCGCCGCCGACGGTCCGGACCGGCCGGGCTCCACCGCCGACGCCCCGGCCGACGGTCCGGGCCGCCCAGGCTCCGCCGCCGGCGTCCCGGCCGACGGGCGCCCGGGCGGAGAGGACGTCGCACGGTGAGCGCCGAGGCGGCCACCACCCCGGTCGCCGCCGGACCCGGCGGCCCGACCCGGCACGGTCCGCTGCCCCGGCTGCTGCGCGAGCGGGTGTTCCGCCGGTTCTGGTCGGCGCAGACCGTCTCCTACTTCGGCGACGAGGTCTCCACCCTGGCCCTGCCGCTGCTGGCCGTGCTGGTGTTCCAGGCGAGCCCGGCCGAGATGGGCTACCTGACCGCCGCCGCGCTCGCCCCGAACCTGCTCTTCTCGCTGCTCGCCGGCGCCTGGGTGGACCGGCACCCGTACAAGCGCAGGCTCATGATCCTCACGGACCTCGGGCGGGCGCTGCTGCTCACCGCCGTGCCGGTGGCGTACCTGCTGGACGTGCTGACGATGCCGCAGCTCTACGTGGCGGCCTTCGCGATCGGCACGCTCGCCGTGATCTTCGAGGTCGCCCGGGGACCGCTCTTCGTCTCCGTCGTCGGGCGACCCGACTACGTCGAGGCCAACACCCTGCTCAACGGCAGCCGGGCGATGTCCCTGGTGGCCGGGCCGAGCATCGGGGGCGTCCTGGTGCAGGTGCTCACCGCCCCGATCGCCCTCGTCGCCGACGCCCTGTCGTACGTCGTGTCCGCGTACTTCCTGGTGCGGATCCGGCCGCCGGAGCCGGCGCCCGCCCGCGGCGGCGGACTGGCCCTCGGCGCCGGGTTGGGCTTCATCGCGCGGACGCCGATGATGCGCGCGATCCTGCTCGGCACCACCACCGTCAACCTGTTCAACTTCATGTTCAGCGCGCTCTTCGTGCTCTACGCCACCCAGGCACTCGGCCTCTCGCCCGGCCTGCTGGGGGCGGTGCTGGGCGCGGGCGCCGTGGGCGGCCTGATCGGTGCGGCGCTCACGGGCCGGCTGGTCCGCCGCCTCGGCGTCGGGCCGACGCTGCTGGCCGGCTTCGTCCTCTTCCCCGCCCCCATGCTGCTCATCCCGCTCGCCGGCGGGCCGACACCGCTGGTGGTCGGGATGCTCTTCGCCGCGGAGTTCCTCTCCGCGCTCGGGGTGATGCTGCTCGACATCACGGTCGGCTCCGTCCAGACCGCCCTCACCCCGGAGTCCCTGCTGGCCCGCGTCGCCGGGGCCCGACGCACCGTCAACTACGGCGTCCGGCCGATCGGCGCACTGCTCGGCGGCGCGCTCGGCAGCACCCTCGGCGTGCGGCCGGCGCTCTGGATCGCGACCGCGGGCGCGCTCGCCGGGGTGCTCTGGGTGGCCCTCTCACCCGTCCGCAACCTGCGCGGACTCCCCGACACCGCCGACTGACCGGCCGTCCACTGTGGCGGTTCGGGCAGGTCCGGCGGTTAGCCGTCCTCGTCGGGGGTAGGGAGTTCGTCAGACGAGGACGGCTCTTACCCAAGGAGAACGTTCGACCTGACGAGGAGGATTGCCATGACCACGAAGGTCGAGAAGTCCATCGAGGTGCAGGTTCCGGTCAGCACCGCGTACAACCAGTGGACGCAGTTCGAGGAGTTCCCCCGCTTCATGGGCGGCGTGCGTGAGGTGCGCCAGCTCGACGACAGGCGGATGCACTGGGTCGCCGAGATCGGCGGCGTGCAGCGCGAGTGGGACGCCAGCGTCCTGGAGCAGGTGCCCGACCAGAAGGTGTCCTGGGCGGCGACCGAGGGCGTGACCAACGCCGGGGCGGTCTACTTCCAGCCCATCGGCGTCGACCGCACCATGGTCAGCCTGCACCTCGAATACGAGCCCGAGGGCCTGCTCGAGAAGGCCGGCGACAAGCTCAACATCATCGAGCGGCAGGCCGAGTCCGACCTGCGGAAGTTCAAGTCGTACATCGAGGAACGGGGCGTCGAGACCGGCGCCTGGCGCGGCACGGTCGACAGCGGCGTCGGGGTCGGCACGCCGGGCGTCGAGCACGCCGCAGCCACCCGCGGCGACAGCGGCAGCGCCGGGGTCTCCGGCAAGGCCGTGGCGGCGGGCGCCGCCGTGGCCGGGGCCGCGGCTGCCGGAGTCGCCGCGGCGGCCGCGAAGCGTGGCTCCGACTCCGACTCCGATGTCCGGCCGGCGACCACCGACACGGAGTACGTGGTGACCGAGGTGACCGAGGTCGAGGTCGTCCCGGAGACGGGCCCCGCCGGCTACCCGCACCGCACCCTCTGATCGCTCTCGTACGCCTGCTCCTGTCAGCGGACGGCCCGGGTCCCCGTGACCCGGGCCGTCCGCTCGTCCCGGCCCCGTCCGGCCCTCCGGCGGCGCGTCAGTGCGCCTCCGCGAGCACCGTCCAGAGGTGGCCGTCCGGGTCGGCGAAGGTGCCCGTGTAGCCCCACGGCTGCGGACCCGGCTCGACGACGACCTCCGCACCGGCGGCGCGGGCCCGCCCGACGACCTCGTCGACCTCGGCCGGCGTCGCGGCCGGGAGGCTGACGAGGCACTCGCTCTGCCCGCGCCCGGCCACCTCGCGTCCGCCGATGACCCAGCCGAAGCCGCCGGTCGGCACCAGCATGATGCGGAGGCCGTCGTTGAGCGCGTACTGCAACGGCTCGGGGACGCCGTCCTCGGCCGGCTCCCCGACGACCTCCAGGCCGAGCCCCTCGGAGTAGAAGCGGTACGAGGTCGGGCGGTCGGCGATCGGCAGGGCGACGACGACGGGTGCGTACTGCATGAGGCTGCCTCCTGAGCGTGGCGGACTGCGTACGGTCAGTGTGCGGGCCGACGGGCGGTGCCCGTGGTCACGGCACCTCGCCCCGTCCTCCACGGTCGGCACCCGTGCGCGTCACCGGATCGGTCACGCCGGGAGGGTAGCGACCACGACCGACATCACCGCCCCGGCGACGGAGCCTCCGGGACTCCCTCCGTCGGCACGGAACGGGGTCAGCGAGCGTCGTCCCGGGCGTGCCGACCGCCCGCGGCCGGTGCCGCCGGGATCGCGCCCTGCGCGGTGTGCCGGGCGGCCCGCTCGGAGATCAGCTGCCCGAACAGCCCACTGGGCCGCCCGCAGTCGCCGCAGATGAAGTTCTCGTCCAGGCGCCCGCCGCCGCAGTGGTCGCAACGACCCCGGTCGCGCGGGTCGTGGTACGCCCGCAGCGCCTCCACCAGGGCGCGGGCGACGGGGGCGCTCAGCGACAGCCTCGACTCCACGCCCCGCAGGCCGATGAGCAGCTCGCCCTGCCGTGGCGCGGCCGGGTCGAGCGCGTCGACGCGAACCACGAAGTCGCGGAGGGCGGCCAGGACGTCATCGGGTGCCGGCATGGATCGACCGTACGGCACGCCTCGCCACCGCGGCGGCCCGGAGGGAAGGGCGGAGGCGATCGGGGTCGCCGGTGTGCCAGGCCTCCCACGAAAGCTGAGAACACCGGCCCCACCAGCCGTGATCAGGACGCCATGGACCCTGAACCGTCGGGTTACGTCCACGACATCGTTCCGATCCCCCCCCCCCCCGCCCGGAAGGCATTCCACAACGTGGCGGCGGACGATACCGGTGTCACGTCGGCTTCGCGCGGTCCGGAGAGCGGATCTCCTCGTCGAGGAGGGCCGGGATGCGGTGTGGTCGACCTTGGGAAACGGCGAAGCCCAGGTCGTTGACCTGGGCTTCTACACCGAGCCGCCTGACGGAATCGAACCGTCGACCTACGCATTACGAGTGCGTCGCTCTAGCCGACTGAGCTAAGGCGGCAACGATCAGCAAGTGTACGGCACGTACCGCGCGCCGGCCGAGCGGGTTCCCCACGCGGACGTCCGGGCACGATCCGTCGTCCGCCGGACAGCGACCGCCGCCGCCCGGGACTACGCTGCGGCGGGTGAACGACGATCGCGCCCTCGACGTGGAGCCGCAGGACGGCCCGGCGGAGAGCCCGTACGCGAGCGAGGCGGCCGGCGGGCGGGCGGCGCGCCGGCCGCGCGGCACCGATCCCCGGGAGCTGGGCTTCACCCCGCGCAAGCCGGTGCCGTGGCTCGCGCCGTTCCTGCTGATCAGCACCGGCATCCGTACGCTGCTGGCGATGCTCTTCGGGGCGTACCTGGACAAGCGGGAGCTGCAGAACTCCCTCGACGCGGTCATCGCGAGGCAGGTCGGGCCGGACGGCGGGCTCTGGCTGGACTACGTGGCCGACCTGGGCGACGGCTTCAACGCCACCTACTCGGTGGCCTACCTCATCGCCCAGCCCGAGCTGGAGGTCGACGGGCACCGGCTGCCGCGCGCGCAGACCCTGGTGATGGGCGGCGACCAGGTCTACCCCTCGGCGGCCTACGAGGCGTACGAGGACCGGTGCAAGGGGCCGTACCAGGCCGCGCTGCCGGTCACCCCGCCCGAGCGGCCCACGCTCTTCGCGGTTCCCGGCAACCACGACTGGTACGACGGCCTGACCGCCTTCCTGCGGCTCTTCGTCCGCTCCCGGGACCGGCACTTCGGCGGCTGGGACACCGGCCAGTCCCGCTCGTACTTCGCGGTGGAGCTCCCCGCCGGGTGGTGGCTGCTCGGCCTCGACGACCAGTCCGGCTCGTACCTGGACGACCCGCAGCTCACCTACTTCGACCGGGTCGCCGAGCGGCTGGGCCCCGACAGCCGGGTGATCCTGGCCGTGCCGGCGCCGACGTGGGTCAAGGCCGTCGACCACCCCACGGCGTACGACTCGATCGACTACTTCATCCGTACGATCGTCGCGCCCACCGGTGCCCAGGTGCGGCTGCTGATCTCCGGCGACCTGCACCACTACGCCCGCTACGCCGGCCCGGACCGGCAGCTCATCACCTGCGGGGGCGGCGGCGCGTACCTCTACCCGACGCACAAGCTCCCGGAGCGGATCGAGGTGCCGCCGCCCGACACCCTCGCCCGGCGGGCCAGCACCTCCCGCCCGTACGAGCTGGTCGGCCGCTACCCGGAGGCCGCCCGCTCCCGGCGGTACGCCTGGGGGATCTTCCCCCGGCTGCCGCTGCGCAACCCGGGCTTCACCACCCTGCTGGGCACCCTGCACACGCTGCTGATGCTGGCGATGGCCGGCGTCGCGAGCAACCCGGCGGGCACCGAGCAGCGGCTCTTCAGCGTGCCGCTGATGGCGATGCTGATCGTCACGATGCTCGGCGCGGCGTTCTTCGCCAAGCCGCCCAGCTCCGGCGGGAAGCGGCACGCCCGGCACTGGATCCTCGGGGTGGGCCACGGCCTGGCCCAGATCGGCCTGGCCACCGCCGGCACCTGGGCCTGGCTGGCCCTGCCCTTCTACGACTGGCCGTGGCCGCTGCCCGTGGTCGCCGCGGCGGTGCTCTACGGGCCGCTGAGCGGGCTGGCCGCGAGCCAGCTGGTGGCGGCGTACCTGGTGCTGGCGGGCGCGTTCGGGGTGAACGTCAACGAGCTCTTCGCCGGCCAGGGGATCGAGGACGCCAAGGCGTTCCTGCGGCTGCGCATCGACCCCGACGGCAGCCTGACGATCTACCCGATCGCCGTCGACCGGGTGGCCCGCGACTGGCAGGTCAATCCCGACCAGTCCCCCGAGTCCTCCTGGCTGGCCCCGAAGCAGCCGCTGCGCCCCCGCCTGGCCGAGCCCGCGACCACCATCACCTGAGAGGCACCCGTTCCGCTGCGGCCGGCAGCCGGGCCCGGTCACCGCCGCCAGTCGAGCGGCGACGGCCCGCCACCACCCGCGGGGCGGGAGGAGAGCCGGCGAAACGCCGCCTGGACAGCGGCCAGGAACCGGGTACTCGCACCGAGGTCGCTCATCAGCGTGGCGGTACGTCGTTGCACGGTGCGGTACCCGACCCCGATCTGGCGGGCGATCGCCTCGTCGGTCAATTCGGAAAGAGAGGTTGTCGAACCGGGCGCGACGTCAGCCCGTCAGGCGGGGCTGGTCCGGGTGTCGTAGGCCCTACGCGGGCCGCATGAGCCGGCCTTGCTGCACTCCTTCAGGAAGCTGCCGCCACCGGCGTAGAGCGGATGTTCGTACTTCAGGCAGCACATCAGGCGGCCGCACGCGCCGGAGATGCGCAGCGGGTTTAGCGGCAGGTCCTGGTCCTTCGCCATCCGGATGGTGACCGGCTCGAAGTCGGTGAGGAAGGTGGCGCAGCAGAGGTCCCGGCCGCAGGAGCCGATGCCGCCCTGCACCCGTGCCGAGTCCCGCGCGGAGAGCTGGCGCAGCTCCACCCGGCAGTGCAGGGTGGCCCCGAGGTCCCGGACCAGCGCCCGGAAGTCCACCCGGTGCGGGGCGGTGAAGTAGATGGTGCTCCGCTCGCCGCCCCCCTCCGCGGCCCCGAGCACGTGGTCGATCGCCACCACCTTCATCGGCAGGCCGTGCTCCCGGATCAGCCGCTTCGACGCGACCTTGGCCTCGGCCTTGCGCCGGCGCAGTGCCTCGTCGCGGCGCAGGTCCTCCTCCCCGGCCAGCCCGGCCAGGCGGGGGAAGCCGGAGGTCTCCTCGGTGACCCACTGGGCCGCCCAGACGCACTCGGCCACCTCGGGCCCGTCGTCCGTCGGCACCAGCACCTTGTCCCCGACCTGGGGACGCAGGTCGCCCGGGTCGAGGTAGTAGAGGCGCCCGTACCGCTGGAAGCTGACCGCGCAGAGCATGCCCATGCCTCACACCCTACGACGACTCGGCGCCGCCGGCCGGACCGGCGGTCGCGACCCGACTACACCACGCATCCGTCCACCTCTGGGCTACCAGCCGATCCGCGTCGGGGTGTCGTAGCGGGCGGGCTCGGCCGCCGGGGGCCGCCAGCGGGACTCGGCGAGGCTCGGCGCCCACTGGCGCAGCAGCGTCTCGGCCCCGTCGTAGGCCACGCAGAGCACGGCCAGCACCCGCGCGGCGATCTCGGCGGCCTCGATGCCGCCCGGCCCGGTCGGCTCCCGGCCCGCCGGCGCGCCGCCCGGCACCGACGTGGCCGCGACCACGGCCACCGCCTCGGCGGAGCGGAGGACGTCGGCGAGCGCGCGGGCCAGCGCGAGCCGGCTGCCCTCCACCCAGTCGGCGAGGGCGTCGGCGTAGCCGGCGGTCGACTCAAGCCGGCCGACCAGGCTCTCCGGCCCCTCGTCGAGGTGGCGCAGCAGCGCCGCCCGGGTCTGCCCGTACGCCGACCAGGCCGGGCCGGACCAGAGCACCGGGTCGGTCAGCGCGGAGCAGGCGTCGTCGTAGCCCCGCACCAGCCGGCGGGTGCTCTGCCCGGCGGCGGCCAGCGGTGCCGGATGCAGGTCGAGGAAGTGCCGGACGGCCTCGCCGGGCAGCACCTGCATCCGGCGCAGCAGCGGCCAGACCCGGTGTCCCTCGGGCGCGCCGGCGGCGAGCAGCGCGTCGACCCGGCGCAGCAGATCGACGCCGGGCTCGGCGAGCCGGTCCAGCGCGTCCATCACGCCTCCCCGGTCAACCGGTAGCGCGCGGTGCGGTCGGCGTCGGTGTAGTGGTCGGCGGCTGCCCGCACCGCCGCCGCGGCGGCGGCCAACCGCTGGGCTGCGGCGTGCGCCTCCCGGGCCCGGTCGCCGGTGGCGACGGTCCACTGCCGGTGCAGGGCCCGCCCGATCTCGCCGGGGCGGCCGGGGGCGTCGGCGCCGAAGGCGGCCTGCGCCGGGTCACCGGCGGTGACCGTGCGGGACACGGCGGTCATGGTCTCGCTCGCCTCGTCGAGCCGGGCGGCGAGGGCGCGCAGGCTCTCCATCTCAGGCTCCCGCCAGCGGACGGTAGGCGGTGAAGGTCTCGTTGTGCAGCTTCTCGCGGGCCCACTGGGCGGCGTCGGCCGCCGCGGTGACCGCCGCCTGCACCGAACCGGCGACGTCGCGCGGACTGCGGGTGTGCAGCGGCCCCAGGAAACGGACGTCGGTGATCCGCCCACCGGCGGTGACCACCACCTCCACCAGCCCGTCGGGCGAGCGCACGGTGACCTCGACGGTCGCCACCGCCTGGTCGAACTCGGCCTGGAGCGACTCGATCCGGCGGTAGCGCCGCACCGCCTCCTCGATCCAGGCCTCGTCGATCTCCCCCCGCGGCATCGGCGGACTCCTCCCGGGACAGGGAATCACTCTGTGTGCCGCCACCGTCACCGCGGCACACGGACCGTACCGCACAGCAATTGCGGCTGTCGATGCCTGTGGACGACGGGTCCGTCCGGCGGGGCGCCCTGGCGGTCGGGGTGTTCAGCCCTTCCAGAGCGAGAGCATCATCGCCTCCAGGGCGATCCGGGGCTTGACGTTCGCCTCGATCGCCGCCCGGCACTCCAGCACGGCCTCCAGGCGGCGCAGCGCGCCCTCGGCGTCCCACTTCTGCGCGCCGGCGGCGGCCAGCTCGGCGGTGTCGGTGTGCACCGGCGACACGGGCGCGCGCAGCGCCATGGTGAGCGCGTCGCGGTAGAAGCCGGCGAGGTCGACCAGCGCCCGGTCCAGCGCGTCGCGCTGCGCGCGGGTGGCCCGCGACTTCTGCCGCTTCTCCAGGTCCTTCAGCTGCCCCGCGGCCCCCCGGATCGCGCCGGCCGCGCCCCGCCCGGTGCCGCCCGCGCCGAGCGCGGTCTCCAGCGCCGCCCGCTCGGTCGCGGCGGCCTCGGCCACCGACGCCTCGGCCTCCGCCTCGGCCGCCTCGATCAGCGCCGACGCCGCGTCGAACGCGGCACCCACGCCGGTCAGCCGGCGCGGCACCGCGAGCACGGCCTCCCGGCGCTTGCGCGCCTCCGGGTCGCGGGCCAGCCGACGGGCCCGGCCCACGTGCCCCTGCGCGGCCGCCGCCGCCCAGCGCGCCACGTCGGGCACGACGCCGTCCCGGCGGGCCAGCATCTCGGCCACCGCGTCCGGCGCCGGCTGTCGCAGCGGTACGACCCGGCAGCGCGACCGGATGGTCACCGAGATGTCGTCCGGGTGGGTGGACGGGGCGCAGAGCAGGAAGACCGTACGCGGCGGGGGCTCCTCGACGGCCTTGAGCAACGCGTTGCCGGCGGCCTCGGTGAGCCGGTCGGCATCCTCGATGATCACCACCTGCCAGCGTCCGCCCGACGGGGTGCTGGCGGCGCGCAGCACCAGCGCCCGCATCTCGTTGACGCCGATGGAGAGCCCCTCCGGCACCACCATCCGGACGTCGGCGTGGGTGCCGGTCATCGTGGTGTGGCAGCCGGGGCACCCGCCGCAGCCGGTGCCGTACGCGCACTGCAGGGCGGCGGCGAAGGCCCGGGCGGCCACCGACCGGCCCGACCCGGGCGGCCCGGTGAAGATCCAGGCGTGCGTCATCCCCGCCCCCGGATCGGCCGCCCGCGCCTCCGGGTGCGCGCCGCCGGCCTCCTCGGCGAGCGCGTCGGGCTCGTCCCCGACGGCGTCGGTCGGGGGCGGGACGGCACCGGCGCGCAGCACGGCCGCCGCCGCGGCGGCGGCACGGCGCAGCGTGTCGACCGCCTCCTCCTGCCCGACCAGGTCGGCGAAGACGTCCGGCATCAGGTCCGGTGCTCCATCGGTACCAGCTCCGATTCGGATAACTCCGGCTGCACCGAGGTGTCCGGCCCCTGCGCGGGGCGCGGGTGCACGATGCCGCCGGGGCTGCCGAGCATCGCCTCGACCCGGCGGGCCACCTGCCCGACGATCTCCTCGGCGGGGCGGGACGCGTCGAGCACCAGGTAGCGCTTCGGGTCGGCGGCGGCGAGGTCGAGGAAGGCGTACCGGACGCGCTCGTGGAAGGCGACCGACTCGGCCTCCAGCCGGTCCGCCGCCTCGGCGCGGTTCGCCACCCGGGCCAGGCCGGTACGCGGGTCGACGTCCAGCAGCACCACCAGGTCGGGCTTGAGCCCGCCGGTGGCCCAGGAGGAGAGCCAGGAGACCTCGTCGACGGGGAGCGTCCGCCCCGCCCCCTGGTACGCCAGGGACGAGTCGACGTACCGGTCGCTGATCACGACCGCGCCCCGGACGAGCGCCGGCCGGACGACGGTGGCCACGTGGTGCGCCCGGTCGGCGGCGTAGAGCAGCGCCTCGGCGCGGGGCGACGGCACGTCGGAGCCGGGCGCGCCGAGCAGCAGCGACCGGATCCGCTCGCCGACGGCGGTGGCGCCGGGCTCCCGGGTCACCACCACCTCCCGCGCCTGCCCACGCAGCCGCTCGGCGAGCGCGGCGAGCTGGGTGGACTTCCCCGCGCCCTCGCCGCCCTCGAAGACCACGAAGAGCCCGGCGGAGACGAACGACTCGGACGGCATCAACGGGCGGCCCCGGATCGAGCCCCAGAGGTCGGCCAGGACGGGGACGCCCTTCTTGTCGTCCATCTGCCCGAACGCGCTGATCCCGGCGAAGATGCCGGCGGCACCGGCCGCCAGCAGCAGCAGCCGGGTGGACGAGATCGAGACGCCCAGGTCGGCCAGCTCCAGCCGGCGCGAGCCGCCGACGCCGGCGAGCAGGCTGCTCAGGCCGATCGCCAGGATGAGCACCAGCCGGGTGCCGATCTGCACCACCGCGAAGACCCGGCCGCGCACCTCGTCGGCGATCTCCCCGCCGAGCAGGGTGGTGCCGGAGAGGAAGGCCATGCCGGCGCCCGCGCCGACCAGGATCGCGCCGACCATCGCCATGGAGAGGTGGATGGCGAAGGCCAGGGCCATCACCGAGGCGCTGGCCAGCACGATGCTCATGCCGAACCAGCGCCGCCGGGACATGTCCTTGACGATCATCGGGCCGAGCCCGATGCCCAGCGCGAGGCCGACGAAGATGGCACCGAAGAGCAGGTAGAAGGCGGCGTCGCCGGCGCCGAGCGAGGTGGCGAAGAACTTGGCGGTGCCGATCACGATGCCGCCGCCGGCGAACGCGCCGAAGATGCCGAGCACCAGGCCGCGGACCAGCGGGGTCTGGCCGATGTAGCGCCAGCCCTCCTTGAACTGGCGCACCATGCTCTGCTCGGTGCGCTCCCGCTCGTCGGCCTGCCCCTGGCTGATCTCCTTGATGCCGTACGCCACCACCAGTGCGGTGGCCAGCCGGGAGAACGCGTTGAACCAGAGCGCCAGTTGGGCCGGCTCGGCCCAGCCCGGCGTCGCGCCCCCGGTGGCCGCCCGCACGATGCCGTCGAGCGCGGCGAGGATCAGCGCGGCGAGGACCGGGGTGAGGCCGTACGTGGTGATCAGCGTGAGCTGGTTGGCGGCCTCCAGCCGGGCGCGCGGGATCAGGTTGGGGACCGCGGCCTCCTTGGCCGGGATCCACAGCAGCGTGAGCGACTCGATCAGGAAGGTGGCGATCGCCGCCCAGAGGACCACCGTCCCGCCCGGGGCGCCGAGCAGGGCCACCAGCGGGATCGAGGCGAAGAGCAGGAAGCGCAGCACGTCGCAGATGACCATCGTCCAGCGCCGGTCGAAGCGGTCGGCCAGCACGCCGGCGATCGGGCCGAGCACCAGCGCCGGCAGCAGCCGGATGGCGATGACGCCACCGAAGGCGGCGCCCTTGGCGGTGCTCCCCTCGACCTGGGAGGCGGCGAAGACGCTGGTGGCGAGGAGGCCGAACCAGTCACCGAAGGACGCCGCGCCGAGCACGATCCAGAGCCGGCGGAACGGGGTGATCCGCAGTACGGAGCGGATGCCCGCGTAGCCGGAAAGGTCGGCCCCGGGCTTCTCGGCGGCGCCGCCGGGCGGGTTCGAGGACGGCGACACGCCGGGCGACTCGCCGTTGAACTGGCTTTCGATGGCCGTACCTCCACGTGCCGGCCCATCGCTGGGCAGTCCCGCTGGAACACTCTAGACCCGGCGGGGACCCGCCCCGCCGCGACATTCTCCTGTTCGCCGAGCCTAGGCCGCCGCGACCACCGCCCGCAGCCCGGACAGACGCGAGGGTATTTCGCATTGACCGTCGGACAGTTAGCGTGCACACGTGGCCATCGAAAGCGACAAACTTCGTGACCGCCTCGACCGGGCGACCGCGCACCTCGACCCGCCGTACGCCGTCGTCGACCTCGCGGCCTTCGACGGCAACGCGGCCGCGCTGGCCGAGCGGGCCGACGGCAAGCCCGTCCGGATCGCCAGCAAGTCGGTCCGCGCCCGGGAACTGATCGGCCGGGCGCTGGCGCGACCCGGCTGGCGGGGCGTGATGGCCTTCACCCTGCCCGAGGCGAGCTGGCTGGTCCGCGCCGGGGTGACCGACGACGCCCTGGTGGCGTACCCCACGGCCGACCGGGGGGCGCTGGCCGCGCTCGCCGCCGACCCGGCGCTCGCCCGCGCCGTCACGCTGATGATCGACGGCACCGACCAGCTCGACCTCGTCGACGCGGTGTGCCCGCCCGGGCGCCGCCCGCAGCTGCGGGTCTGCCTCGACCTCGACGCCTCGTGGCGACCGCTGGGCGGGCGGGTGCACGTCGGGGTGCGCCGCTCGCCGGTGCACAGCGCCCGGGCGGCCGGGCGGCTCGCCGCCACCGTCGCGGGCCGGGCGGGCTTCCGGCTGGTCGGGCTGATGGCGTACGAGGCACAGATCGCCGGCCTCGGCGACGCGCCGCCCGGGCGGGCGGTGCTCGGCTCCGCGATCCGGCTGGCCCAGCGCCGGTCGTACCGCGAGTTGCTGGCCCGCCGGGGCGCGGCGGTGGCCGCCGTACGCGAACACGCCGACCTGGAGTTCGTCAACGGCGGCGGCACCGGCAGCGTGGCCGCGACCAGCGCCGATCCCGCGGTCACCGAGGTCACCGCGGGGTCGGGCCTGTACGGGCCGACGCTCTTCGACGCGTACCGCGCCTGGCGCCCCACCCCGTCGGCGGTCTTCGCCTGCGCGGTGGTCCGCCGCCCGGGGCCCGGCCTGGCCACCGTGCTCGGCGGCGGCTGGATCGCCTCCGGCCCGGCCGAGGACAGCCGGCTGCCCCGCCCGTGGTTGCCGGAGGGCCTGAGGCTGATCGGCACCGAGGGCGCCGGCGAGGTGCAGACCCCGCTGGCCGGCGCGGCGGCGGGCGCGCTGCGGGTCGGCGACCGGGTCTGGTTCCGGCACGCGAAGGCCGGCGAGCTGTGCGAGCACGTCAACGAGTTGCACCTGGTCGAGGGTGATGCGGTCGTGGCCACCGTGCCCACCTACCGGGGCGAGGGTCACGCCTTCCTCTGACCCGCCGGCCCGTCGCCTCCCGGGCCGCCCGCGCACCCTGGTGCGCCGCCGGTCGCGCCCGGGGGGGGCGGGTACGCCGCCGTCGGGGTCAGCCGGGCTGGTTGGCGTCGGCCGGGGCGTCGACCTGGCGGTGCAGGTACTCCCGGATCAGCGCCTTCGCCTCGACCAGCACCCGGTCGTCGCCCTCGGGCAGCCGGCGGAACGCCAGCTTGATCAGCGCGTCGGCGGCCTCCACCGCGATCTCCAGATGGAACCGGAGGTCGGGGACGTCCAGCCCGAAGCGCTCGGTGAGCACGCGGGCCAACTGGTCCGCGATCACCCCGTTGTTGTCCCGCTGCTCGTCGAGCAGGTGCAGGTCGACCACGTCGCCGAAGTGCAGGGTACGGAAGCCCGGGACGGTGCGGTGCATCGTGATGTACTCGTCGATCCCCGCGTCGACCCCGTCCCACCAGTGGGTCAGGTCGTCGGCGGCGAAGCGCTCGTCGAGCCGCTGGAGGTAGGACTCCATCGTGCGCAGGGTCAGCGCCTGCACGATCGCCCGCTTGTCCGGGAAGAACTGGTAGACCGACCCGATCGCCACCTCGGCACGCTCGGCGAGCAGGGTGGTGGTCAGCCCCTCGTACCCCACCTCGTCGACGAGTTCGGCACAGGCGTCCAGCATCCGCTGGACCCGCGCGACACTTCGACCCTGCACCGGTACGCGGCGCAGCGGCCCGGCTGTGGCGGCTGGTGTTGACACTCGCCACCCCCCTTCGACGGATGAACCTATCTACATGTCACGGGTTCGTGACTACCGGTACAACGAGCAAACCTCGATTGCGGTATTTACCTGCAACAACGTTCCTGATATGAAGACAGTTCGCATTCATGTCGAGGAGCGCGCATGGCCGGCACCACACCGCCAACCGCGGCCCCCTGGGCCAACTGGGCCGGCAACCAACGGGCCACCGCCACCGCCATCCTGCGCCCCACCTCCCTCGCCGACGTCACCGAGGCCGTACGCGCCGCCGCGTCCGACGGGGACCGGATCAGGGTGCTGGGCAGCGGCCACTCCTTCACCGCCGTCGCGGTCACCGACGCGCGGCGGATGGAACTGACCGAACTGGCCACCAAGGTACGCGTCGACGTCGATCGCCGACTGGTCACCGTACCGGCCGGCACCACCCTGCGCGCGCTCAACGACCTGCTCGCCGCGCACGGCCTGGCCCTGCCCAATCTTGGCGACATCGACGCGCAGACCATCGCCGGGGCGATCTCCACCGGCACCCACGGCACCGGCGCCGCCTACGGCTGCCTGTCGACGTTCGTCGAGGCGCTCACCCTCGTCACGGGCACCGGCGAGGTGCTGCGCTGCTCGGCCGACGAACACCCGGACGTCCTCGCCGCCGCCCGGGTGTCGCTGGGCGCGCTCGGGGTGCTCGTCGAGGTGACCCTGCGCTGCGTGGACGCCTTCGTCCTCCTCGCCCACGAGCGGCCGGCGCCGCTGCGAGCCGTGCTCGACGAGCTGCCGGCGCTGGTCGGGGAGCACGACCACGCCGAGTTCTACTGGTTCCCGTACACCGACCGGGTGCAGGTCAAGACCAACGACCGGGTGCCCGCCGACGACCGGCCGCTGCCCCGGTGGCGCGCCTGGCTGGACGACGAGTTCCTCTCCAACACCGTCTTCGCGGGCGCCTGCCGGCTCGGCCGGGCCGCCCCGGCGCTCGCCCCGGGCATCAGCGCCGTCTCCGCCCGCGCGCTCACCGAACGCCGCTACACCGGCCGCTCCGACCAGGTCTTCTGCACCCCGCGCCGGGTCCGCTTCGTGGAGATGGAGTACGCCCTGCCACGCGACGCCCTCCCCGAGGCGCTCGACGCGCTGCGGCGCATCGTCGACGGGCTGCCGTTCAAGGTGCTCTTCCCGGTGGAGGTGCGGTTCACCGCCGCCGACGACATCTGGCTCTCCCACGGCCACGGGCGCGAGTCGGCGTACGTGGCCGTGCACCAGTACGTCGGCATGCCGTACGAGCCGTTCTTCCGCACCTTCGAGCGGGTCGCCGCGGGCCTCGGTGGCCGACCCCACTGGGGCAAGCTGCACTGGCGCGACGCGGAGTCACTCGCGGCGATCTACCCCCGCTGGGCGGACTTCCAGGCGGTGCGCGCCCGCCTCGACCCGCACCGCCTCTTCACCAACCCCCACCTGACCCGCGTCCTCGGCTGACGCCTCCGCCCGCCCGTCCCGGCCCGGTGCTCAGTCGGTGCTGGTGGTGGCCTTCTTCGGGGCAGCCTTCTTCGCCGGGGCCCGCTTGGCGGTGGTGGCCTTTGCCGTCGTGGCCTTCTTCGCGGCCGTCGACTTGGTCGCCGCGGCCGTCTTCTTCGTCGCCGCGGCCTTCTTGGCGGGCGCCTTCTTCGCGGCGGCCTTCTTCTTCGGCGCCGGCCCCTTCGCCCGCTTCTCGGCGAGCATCTCGGAGGCCTCCTCGATGCTCAGCGCCTCCGGGGTCTGGCCGCGCCGCAGCGAGGCGTTGGTCTCGCCGTCGGTCACGTACGGGCCGAACCGCCCGTCCTTGATGACCAGTGGCTTCTCGGTGAGCGGGTCGACGCCCATCTCCCGCAGCGGCGGCGCGGCGGCCCGACGCTGGCGGGCCTTGGGGGCGGCCAGCAGGGCCAGCGCCTCGTCCAGCGTGACGGTGAACATCTTCTCTTCGGAGTCCAGCGAGCGGAACTCGTCGCCCTGCTTCACGTACGGCCCGTAGCGGCCGTTGTTCGCGAGCACCTCGGCCCCGTCCGGCGCCACACCCACCAGCCGGGGCAGGCTGAGCAGCTTCAGTGCCTCGTCGAAGGTGAGCGAGTCCGGCGACTGGGAGCGCAGCAGCGACGACTTGCGCTCGCCGCTGGCCACGTACGGACCGTAGCGGCCCGACTTGAGCAGGATCGGCTCGCCGGTGGCCGGGTCGTCGCCGAGCTTGCGCTCGCCCCCGCCGCCGAGGAACAGCTCGTGCACCTTCTCGGGGGTCAGCTCGTCCGGCGCCAGCCCTTCGGGGATCGGCGCCCGGTCACCCTGACCGCCGCCCTCCTCGCCCTCGGCGGCCGGCGCCTGCTGCTCGCCCGGCACCGCCCGCTGGAGGTAAGGCCCGTAGCGGCCCACCCGCACGACGACCTCGCGGCCCTCGTCGTCGGTGAAGAGCGGGATGGAGTTGACGCTGCGCGCGTCGATCTCGTTGAGGTTCTCGGTGACCAGCTTCTTCAGCCCGCCCGAGCGGGCGATGTCCTGGTCGCCGGCGCCGGTGGCGCCGCCGAAGTAGAAGGCGGTGAGGAAGTCGACGGCGGCATGGTCGCCGCCGGCGATCTCGTCCAGCTCGTTCTCCATGCTGGCCGTGAAGTCGTAGTCGATCAGGCGCGGGTAGTGCCGCTCCAGCAGCCCGATGACGGCGAACGCCAGGAACGACGGGATCATCGCCTGGCCACGCTTGACGACGTACCCCCGGTCCTGGATGGTCTGCATGATCGACGCGTACGTCGACGGGCGGCCGATGCCCAGCTCCTCCAGGGCCTTGACCAGCGACGCCTCCGTGTAGCGCGACGGCGGCTGGGTGTGGTGGCCCTGCGCGTTCAGCTCGTCGGCGGTGAGCGGCTGGTCCTTGACCAGGGTGGGCAGGCGGCGCTCGGCGTCCTCGGCCTCGGCGTTCTCGTCGTCGCTGGACTCGACGTACGCCCGCAGGAAGCCCGGGTCGGTGATGGTCTTGCCGGTGGCGCCGAAGTCGGCCTCCTCCTGGGCGGAGGAGACGGCGCGGATGCGCACCGAGACGCTGGAGCCGACGGCGTCGGTCATCTGCGAGGCGATCGTGCGCCGCCAGATCAGCTCGTAGAGCTTGAACTCCTCGGCCGACAGCTCCTTGGCCACCTCGCCCGGGGTGCGGAAGTTGTCGCCCGCGGGACGGATCGCCTCGTGCGCCTCCTGCGCGTTCTTCACCTTGCCGGTGTAGCGGCGCGGCTCCGGCGGCACGCTGCGCTCGCCGTACAGCTCGACGATCTGCCGGCGTGCCGCCGCGATGGCGGTCTCCGACAGGTTCACCGAGTCGGTACGCATGTAGGTGATGTAGCCGTTCTCGTAGAGGCGCTGCGCGGTGCGCATCGTCTGCTGCGACGAGAACCGCATCTTGCGGGCCGCCTCCTGCTGGAGGGTGGAGGTGATGAACGGCGCGTACGGGCGCCGCCGGTAGGGCTTCTCCTCGACCCGGGTGACGGTGAACGGCCGCCCCGCAAGGCGGGCCGCGAGACCCCGCGCGCCCCCCTCGTCCAGGTGGACCACGCCGGCGCCGGCCCGTACCCGGCCGGTGGTCGGCTCGAAGTCCTTGCCGGTGGCGATCCGGTCGCCGTTCAGCGCGACCAGGGTGGCGTTGAAGTTGCGCGGCCCCTCGCCGGCCCTCGCCACGGCCAGCGTGGCCAGGATGTCCCAGTACTCCGCCGTGCGGAAGGCCATCCGCTGCCGTTCGCGCTCCACCACGATCCGGGTCGCCACGGACTGCACGCGGCCGGCCGAGAGCTTCGGCATGACCTTCTTCCACAGCACGGGCGAGACCTCGTAGCCGTAGAGACGGTCGAGGATGCGCCGCGCCTCCTGGGCGTCGACCAGGTCCCGGTCGATCTCGCGGGGGTTGGCCACGGCGGCCTGGATCGCGGGCTTGGTGATCTCGTGGAAGACCATCCGTTTGACCGGCACCTTGGGCTTGAGCGTCTCCACCAGGTGCCAGGCGATCGCCTCGCCCTCGCGGTCCTCGTCCGTCGCCAGGAAGATCTCGTCGACCTCCTTGGCCAGCTTCACCAGCTTGCTGATCTGCTGCCTGCGGTCGGCGGAGACCACGTAGAGGGCGTGGAAGCCGTTGTCGACGTCGACCCCGAGCCGGGCCCAAGGCTCGCCCTTGTACTTGGCGGGCACGTCGGCGGCGTTGCGCGGAAGGTCCCGGACGTGGCCGAAGCTGGCCTCCACGACGTACCCCGGGCCGAGGTAGCCCGAGATCGTCTTGGCCTTCGCCGGTGACTCGACGATGACCAGACGGGTGGTTCCAGCTTTGCTCGGCACGTCTCTCCCCGACCTCACTCCCGCTCACAGCCGGCGGCGCCCGGTTCGGGCGCTTTCGACCCGCCGACCCCCGGCGGTCCGGATGTCCAACGTAACGCGCCGCCCGCGTTTCGGGTTTCGCGGGCGGCAATCCGCCCGGCGGGGCAGCCCCTGCTCTCCCGCGGCGGCTGGTCGTGCCGGACGGCGCCACCGTACACCGTGCGTGTGCCGCTGGGCGGGACACTGTGACGATGGCGGGCCTCCGGCCAGGTCGCCACCCGGCCGTTTCCTGCGGAATTCCGCGTCCGGCTGTCCCCCATCGGACAGGAGGCCGCGGGTCAGGAACGGGCCGGCCAGGCCGCCGCGGGGGCGGCCGGTGGCGGGTCGCCGACCAGCTCGGCGAACCGGGCGAGTCGTCGGCGACCGGTGACGCGGTACGCCGGGCCGCCCTCGGCGCGCCCGAGCAGGGTGCCGGAGAGGCCGACCGCGTCGAGAGCGCCGCCCACCGGTTCCCAGCCCTCCCCGTCGGCGGCGCCGAGCCGGAGCAGGAGGCCGGCCGGCTCGACGGCCCCCGCCGCGGCGAGCCAGAGCCGCAGCCGCCGGCCGTTGAGGTGGAAACCGGCGGGGGGCCGCTTGCCGGCACCGCGCAGCCAGGCCACCGCGAGCGGCATCAGGGTGCGGGCGTACGAGGTGCGCACCGCGTGCCGACCGTCGGCGGTCGCCTCCCAGGTGGCCGCCACCCCGCGCAGCGCCAGCTCGGCGACGAGCACGTGCACCCGCCAGGCGGCGTCGACCACCACCGAGAGCCGGGCGGTGCCGCCCATCCGGACCACCTCGCCCGGGCCGGCCAGCAGCCCGGCCAGGTCGGCCACGGACGGGTCGGCCGTCTCCGCGCCGAAGAAGGTGAGCTGCCGGACGGAGTCGTCGACGTCGGTCGGGGAGGGCGGGGCCGCGCGGCGCGGGACCGGCGCCGCACGGTCCGGGTCGGCGGCCGGGAAGCGCACCGGCAGGGCCGGGCTCTCCGGGGGGTCACCGGTACCGCTCAGCGACACTCCGGCACCTCGTCGAAGGCGCGTTTCAACTCCTCGGAGCTGAGCCGGCTGGTGTCGAGCGCGCTGGCGTCGTACTCCTTGTTCAGGGTCTCCACGGCGGCCCGGACGCCGTCGTAGAAGACGGTGGGCTGGCCGGTGCCCAGCCCGTCGATGGTGTCGCGGGCCCGCCCGTACGCGTCGCGCATCTTCTCCAGCGAGTCGCGGAAGCCGGCGGAGACCTCCGCGCCGTGCTCGGCGTCCGGGATGCCGGCCTCCTCCACCTTGCGCCGGGCGGTCTCGCTGGCCCGCTCCGCGCCGCCGAAGAGCCGCACCAGGTTCTCCTTCGCCTGCGCCGGGGTGGTCTGGGCGGTCATCTGCTGGTCGGTGCTGTTGGTCAGCTTGCTGATCTCGGCCCGCCAAGGGGTGAGCGCCGAGCAGACCGACGCCGCCCACGCCTGAGGGCTGGGACCGCCGCCGCATCCGGTGGCCACGAGTACGAGCGTGGCCAGGACCACCGTGAGCTTTCCGGCTGTCGCCCGGCACGTGCGCATGCGTTGCAGCGTACGGCCTCTGTCGAGCCGGGGCAGCGGTCAGGTTTGCCGGCGGTACGGGGGTCCCCGGTCGGCCGCGCGGGCCGACCGGGGACCGGTGCCGGACGGATCAGGCGTTGACCCGCTCCGGCCGCTGGCCCGGGTTGCCGGCGTCGGAGTCCGCGTCGGACATCGCCACACCCTTGCGCTTGCTGAACACCACCGCCGCGACGATGATCAGCGTCGCCACCACGGCGATGCTGATCCGCAGGGCGGTGTTCCGCTCGTCGCCGACGCTCCAGGCCACCACGGCCGGCGCGATCAGCAGCGAGACCAGGTTCATCACCTTGAGCAGCGGGTTGATGGCCGGCCCGGCGGTGTCCTTGAACGGGTCGCCGACGGTGTCGCCGATGACCGTCGCGGCGTGCGACTCGGAGCCCTTGCCGCCGTACGCGCCGTCCTCGACGAGCTTCTTGGCGTTGTCCCAGGCGCCGCCGGAGTTGGACAGGAAGACCGCCATCAGCGTGCCGGCGCCGATCGCACCGGCCAGGTACGCCGCCAGCGCGCCGGGCCCGAGGCCGAAGCCCACCGCGATCGGCGCGAGGATGGCGAGCAGGCCGGGGGTGATCAGCTCGCGCTGCGCGTCCCGGGTGCAGATGTCGACGACCTTGCCGTACTCGGGGCGCTGGGTGCCGTCCATGATGCCGGGCAGCTCGCGGAACTGCCGGCGTACCTCCATCACGACCGCGCCCGCCGAGCGGGAGACCGCGTTGATGGCCAGCCCGGAGAAGAGGAACACCACCGCCGCGCCGATGATCAGACCGACCAGGTTGCGCGGGTTCGCCACGTTCAGCGAGTTGAGGATCTCGGCACCGACGTCGCCCACTCCGGCGTCGGCGTACGCGGTGCTCAGCGTGTCGGTGTACGAGCCGAACAGCGCCGTCGCGGCGAGCACCGCCGTGGCGATCGCGATGCCCTTGGTGATCGCCTTGGTGGTGTTGCCGACCGCGTCCAGCTCGGTCAGCGTCCGGGCGCCGTGCTCGTCGATGTCGCCGGACATCTCCGCCACGCCCTGGGCGTTGTCGGAGATCGGGCCGAAGGTGTCCATCGCGACGATGACGCCGACCGTGGTGAGCAGGCCGGTGCCGGCCAGCGCCACGGCGAACAGCGAGAGCGTGATGGAGCTGCCGCCGAGCAGGAACGCGCCGAACACGCCGGCGCCGATCAGCAGCGCCGAGTAGACCGCCGACTCCAGGCCGACGCTGATGCCGGCGAGGATGACGGTGGCGGCGCCGGTCTGCGAGCTCTTGCCGATGTCCTGCACCGGGCGCCGGTTGGTCTCGGTGAAGTAGCCGGTCAACGCCTGGATCGCCGCGGCCAGCACGATGCCGATGACGACCGCGCCGATGGCGACCACCCGCGGGTTCTCGTCGACGTCGGTCAGCCCGCCCTCCAGCTCGGCGAAGGTGGCCGGCAGGTACGCCCACGTGGCGATCGCCACGAGCACCGCGGAGAGGACCGCCGAGATGTAGAACGCCCGGTTGATCGCGGTCAGGGCGTTGCGGTCGGAGGCGCGCAGCCGGGTGATGAAGACGCCGATGATCGCGATGAGCACGCCGATGGTGGAGACGATCAGCGGGAAGACCAGGCCCTGCTCGCCGAAGGCGGCGCGGCCGAGGATCAGCGCGGCGACCAGGGTGACCGCGTACGACTCGAAGAGGTCGGCGGCCATGCCGGCGCAGTCACCGACGTTGTCGCCCACGTTGTCGGCGATCGTGGCGGCGTTGCGGGGGTCGTCCTCGGGGATGCCCTGCTCGACCTTGCCGACCAGGTCGGCGCCGACGTCGGCGGCCTTGGTGAAGATGCCGCCGCCGACCCGCATGAACATGGCGAGCAGCGCGGCGCCGAAGCCGAAGCCCTCCAGCACGGTCGGCGCGTCGGCGCGGTAGAAGAGCACGACCAGCGCGGCGCCGAAGAGGCCGAGACCGACGGTGAGGAAGCCGACCACGCCGCCCGTACGGAAGGCGATCTTCATGGCGGCCTCCCGGCCGCCCTCACGCTCCCGGGCGGCGGCGGCGACCCGCAGGTTCGCCCGGGTGGCCAGCCACATGCCGGCGCCGCCGATGAACGCGCTGAACAGCGCGCCGACGACGAAGAAGGCGGACCGGCCGATCTTCACGGCCGTCTCGCTGCCGTCGGTGTCGTGCACCGGCAGCAGGAAGAGCAGCACCACGGCGACGACCACGAAGATCGCCAGGGTCCGGAACTGCCGGATCAGGTAGGCCGAGGCGCCCTCCTGGACCGCGCCGGAGATCTCCTGCATTTTGTTGGTGCCCTTGCCGGCGGCCAGTACGGCCTTCGTCAGTGCGCCTGCGAAGGCGAGCGCCACCAGCGCGATCACCGCGGCGATGACGACGTACGTGACGTTGTTTCCGGTGAGGGAGATCCCGCCGCCCTCGGCGGCCAAGGTGTCGGACATCTGTGTCCTCCTGTACCGAACGCTCGCGCCGGCCGGTGGAGACGCACCGCCCCGGCGCCTGGATGCGGAGTCGCAAGCGCGCGCACCCCACCCCGACGGACCAGCGTACGAACACCGTTCCCGCTGGCCGCGGGATGGATCACTTGCTGACAACCCGCGTACTGTAGCCGTCCGCAGTGTTGGAGGTCACACCGAGGGGGCACCGTGGCGCGATGATCTCTGTCGCTGTGTTATGAGGAAAAATCTGATATAGGAGTCGATCCATGACAAGGAGGCCGAGCCCCCTGCCGGGGACGCGGCCTCACGCGTACGACGCCCTCCGCGAGGGCAGGTGGGTCGGCTCAGCGGCCGACGGGCCAGACCATCCGCACCTCGGTGCCGATACCCTCCTCGACCGGGCGGACCTGGAGATCCTCCACGAACCCGGCCAGCAGCGCGAAGCCGACGCCGGTGGTGAGGTCGTCCTCGTCGAGCGACTCGTTGGCGAGCTGGTCGGCGTCCAGCGCGGCCAGGCCGAGGCCGGCCTCGATCGGCGCGCGGTCCACGACCCGCACGGCGTACGACCCCGAGTCGGACATCTCGACGAGCACCGGCTCGGGCACGCCGTACTGCCGGTGCAGGGCGACGGCACGGGTGCACGCCTCGCCGATGGCCAGCCGCACCTCGTCGAGCAGCTCCTCACGGACCCCGGCCCGCCGGGCGACCGCCACCCCGACCAGGCGCGCGGTGCGCACGTGCACCGGGGCCGGCGAGAACGAGAGCCGGACCGTGGCCATCAGACGCCAGCGCCGGCCGGATCGGCACCGATCGCCGCGTCCACCGTGGGATGCAGCGGGAAGACCTGGTCGAGCGCCGTGATCCGGAAGATCTTGAGCAGCGGCTCCTTGTCGCAGACCAGCGCGAACGAGCCGCCGGCCGCGCGGAGCCGTTTGAGGGCGCCCACCAGCACGCCCAGCCCGGTGGAGTCGAGGAAGTCCACCCGCCCGAGGTCGACCACGACGTGGCGGGCCCCGCCGTCGATCATTTCGAGGAGCCGTTCCCGCAGCCGGGGGGCGGTGTAGACGTCCACCTCACCGCCGACCTCGAGCACCGTGTGCTCTCCCACGGTGCGGGTCGCCAGCGACAGCTCCATCGGTCCTCCCTCGCAAGAGCCGTAAACTCTCCTGGGCATCTAACCATCCCCGCCGGAGGACGGCTCCAGCTCACCGGCGGAGGCCTCCCCTTACCCCCACCCCACGCTTTTCATCTCCGAACACCAGTGCGAGAGTGCAGGACGTGACCTCCGGCTCGACACCGCCAGCACCGCGCCCCGAGCCGGTGCCGTCGCCCGAGGCCACCGTCTCCGCGGGTGCCGGCGGCCGGCGCGGGCCCGCCGACCTGCTGGGCCGGCTGCGCGCCCGCGGTGCCGGCGCCGACCCGGTCACCCACGTCGAGCGGGTGCCGGCACGGGCCGGCGAGCCCGCCCCGTGGCCGCACTGGGCGCCGCGGGAGCTGCGTGCGGCGTTCGCCCGGCGCGGCGTGACCGCGCCCTGGCGGCACCAGGCGGAGGCGGCCACCCTGGCGTACGACGGCCAGCACGTGGTGGTGGCCACGGGCACCGCGTCCGGCAAGTCCCTGGCCTACCAGCTCCCCGCGCTGGCCACCCTGCTCGCCGACCCCCGGGCCACCGTGCTCTACCTGGCACCGACGAAGGCGCTCGCCGCCGACCAGTTGCGCGCCGTCGCCGAGCTGGAGCTGGAGGGGGTACGCCCCGCCTGCTACGACGGCGACACCCCGCGCGCCGAACGGGAGTGGATCCGGCGGCACTCCCGGTTCGTGCTGACCAACCCGGACATGCTGCACCACGGCATCCTGCCGGGGCACGCCCAGTGGTCCGGTTTCCTGCGCCGGCTCACCTACGTGGTGATCGACGAGTGCCACACCTACCGCGGCGTCTTCGGCTCGCACGTCGCGCACGTGCTGCGCCGCCTGCGGCGGCAGTGCGCCCGGTTCCGGAGCACACCCGTCTTCGTGCTGGCCTCGGCGACGTCGGGCGATCCCGCGACGGCCGCCGGGCGGCTCACCGGCCTGCCCGTCGCCGCCGTCACCGAGGACACCTCGCCGCGCGGCGGCGTGACGTTCGCGCTCTGGGAGCCGCCGCTGCTGCCACCGGACTCCGCGGCGGACCAGCAGGCGGACCTCACCCAGGTCCGCCGGTCGGCGCTGCGGGAGACGGCCGACCTGCTCGCAGACTCGGTCGCCGAGGGCGTACGCACCCTCGCCTTCGTACGCTCCCGGCGCGGCGCCGAGGTGGTCGCGGCGAACGCCCGCCGCTCCCTCGACGAGGCGGTGCCCGGGCTCGGCGCCCGGGTGGCCGCCTACCGGGCCGGCTACCTGCGCGAGGAGCGACGCGAGCTGGAGCGCGCGCTGCTGCACGGCGACCTGCTCGGACTGGCCTCCACCAACGCGCTGGAGCTGGGCGTCGACCTGGTCGGGCTCGACGCGGTGCTGATCTGCGGTTACCCCGGCACCCGGGCCTCGCTGTGGCAGCAGGCCGGCCGGGCGGGGCGCTCCGGGCAGGAGGCGCTCGCCGTGCTGGTCGCCCGGGACGACCCCCTCGACACCTATCTCGTGCACCACCCGGAGGCGCTGTTCGGGCGGCCGGTGGAGGCGACCGTGCTCGACCCGGCCAACCCGTACGTGCTCGCGCCGCAGCTCGCCTGCGCGGCGGTCGAGGCGCCGCTGACCCCCGCCGACCTGGAACTCTTCGGCGACGGCGCGAAGGAGGCCGTGGACCAGCTGGTGGCGGCGGGGGCGCTGCGGCAGCGGCCGACCGGCTGGTACTGGCGGCACCCGGAACGGCCGGAGGTCGATCTGCGCGGCGAGGGCGGCGCGCCGGTCTGCGTGGTGGAGGCGGCGACCGGGCGGCTGCTCGGCACCGTCGACGGCGGCTCGGCACACTTCCTGCTCCATCCCGGCGCGGTCTACCTGCACCAGGGCGTCTCGTACGTGGTCGACTCGCTCGACCTGGCCGACGGGTGCGCGCTGGTGCACCCCGAGGAGCCGGACTGGTCCACGCACGCCCGGGACGTCACCTCGCTGTCGGTGGTGTCGGTGCGCTCGTACGTGGACGCCGGGCCGGTCGGGCTCTTCCTCGGCGAGGTCGACGTGACCAGCCAGGTCGTGTCGTACCAGCGGCGGCGCATCGCCACCGGCGAGGTGATCGACACCCGACCGCTCGACCTGCCGGCACGGGAACTGCGTACGGTCGCGGTCTGGTTCACCCTGTCGCCGCGGTCCCTGGCGGCCGCCGGCGTGGAGCCCGCCGACGTGCCGGGCGCGCTGCACGCCGCCGAGCACGCCGCGATCGGGCTGCTGCCGCTCACCGCCACCTGCGACCGGTGGGACATCGGCGGGCTCTCCACGGCGCTGCACCCGGACACCGAGGCCCCGACGGTCTTCGTCTACGACGGGCACCCGGGCGGGGCGGGCTTCGCCGAGCGCGCGTACGGGACGGCGGCGGCCTGGCTGCGGGCCACCCGGGACGCGATCGCCGAGTGCGGCTGCGAGGCCGGCTGCCCGTCCTGCGTGCAGTCCCCCAAGTGCGGCAACGGCAACAACCCGCTCTCCAAGCCGGACGCCGTCCGGGTGCTGGACGTGGTGCTCGCCAACCTGCCCGACGGCGTGCCGGCCCCCCGCGCGGCCGGCGACGGGACGGGCGGCGCGACACCGGCCGGTTCCGTGACCTCCGGCGAAGCCGCCGCCACGGACGGTGAGGGCGCACCCGACCACGGCGGCGTCCCGGGCGGCGTCCCGGGCGGCGTCCCGGGCGGCGTCCCGGGCGGCGTCCCGGGCGGCGGGAAACAGGCATAGAACCCGCCCCGGCGGGGCAAGTGACGATATGGGAGCGCTTCCATCGGTGCTCGCGGATCCCTGTCGTCCTTCCCGCCCGAAGGAGGAATCGTGGCCGACACCATCGCCGAGACCGTCGACCTGCTCTACACGATCGACCAGGAGAAACTGACACCCGACCAGCAGATCGCCCTGGGATCCGCGCTGGCCACCCTGGCGCAGGCCGAACGACTGGACCAGATCAACGAGCGGCTGCGCAGCATCCACCAGGTGCTCAACGCCTGGGCGCTGAAGGCGACCGTCGACGGGGGCCGGTGAGCCGGGCCGGCCGGCCCCGGTGGCGCCCCTCGGCTCCGAGGCGGCCGGCCGGCACCGGCGCGGCGATTCCACCCCGACGCCGGCACGACCACGGCTCTCCCACCCTCGTTGATCCGCCTGAGAGATCGGGTACGCGGCCGGCGGGGCTGGCCTGACGGCGGTGGGCGGCACACGACCTGCCGCAGGTGGCCTGCTCGAAGCTGTGCGACACTCCGGCCACCCCTCGAAGGAGATCCCATGCAGTTCGACAACTTGCAGGCCCAGCAGCAGTTCCACATCCGGCAGCGGCTCCGGATGATGGTCAACCAGTACGAGGTCCACGCCGTCGCCCCGGACGGCTCCGAAGGTGGGCTGCTCGGGTTCGCCCAGCAGAAGCGGCTCGCCTTCAAGGAGCAGGTGACGATCTACACCGACGACTCGAAGCAGCAGCCGCTGCTCGGGTTCAAGGCCCGTCAGCGCCTCGACATCGGCGCCACGTACGACGTGACCGACCACGCCGGCAACCCGATCGGGCTGTTCCGCAAGGACTTCGCACAGTCGCTGCTCCGCTCCACCTGGCACGTCGAGCAGGCCGGCCTGCCGCAGGTCACGGGCCAGGAGCGCAGCATGCCCGTGGCGCTGCTGCGCCGGTTCGTCGACTCGCTGTCGTGGCTGCCCTACCACTTCGACTTCGTCGCCGGCGGCCAGCCGGTCTTCTCCGTCATCAAGCAGTGGGGCCTGCGCGACCGGTACGTGGTCCAGATCCAGCACCCGCAGGTCGACCGCCGCCTCGTGATCGCGATGGCCATCGCCCTCGACGCCCTCCAGGGGCGCTGACCCACCCGGGCCGGGATGCCGACCACCGTCACCCCGGCCCGCCGGCACGGCACGGGCCGCGCCCGGTGCCGTTCCGGGCAAATCGGCGGGTGCCGTCCGGGCGATCGGCGGGTGCCGTCCGGGTAGTCGGTCGGTGCCGTCGGGCGATCAGCCGGTGCGGTCGGGCGATCGGCCGGTGCGTCCCCGGCGTCTGCTCGAGTCCGTCCCGGACGCTGCCCCTCGGCCCGGCACCGTCCCTGCGGGAAGCGCCCACCCCGCTCCCGGCTCGCTCAACCGCCGCCTCTCGCCGGCCGCCCCGCGGTCAGGCACGGACGGGACCGGCTCGGGCGCCAGCCCGCGCGGCCCGGGTCAGGCCGGGCAGCGGTTCGACGATCACCTCGGCGGTCACCAGGACGTCGAGGCCGTCGAGTCGGCAGGCGAGGAGCCGCCCACCGTTGGCGTTGGCGATCTCGGCGGCCCGCCGGCAGGCCAGAGGCTCGCCCAGCAGGGCCTGACCCGCTCCCGCCAGCGCGCCGAGGTCCGCCGCCACCCGGGCCTGCTGCCGGGCCGTGCCGGCCGCACCGACGGCGGCGCCGAAGATCCCGGCCACGACGAACGCCAACCCCACGGCGAGCACGCAGACGGTCGCCCCGCCCCGCTCCCCCGCCTGCCGCACCGCGCTCCCCCGCACCGACGTCGCGCTGGTCGGGGCCTCCAGGCCGCGCCGGGACGCCCTCGCGACACCGGTCATGGCCCACCCCCCGGCGCCACGGAGCCCGGGACTCCCGCCTCGGCGACCCCGGGCTCCATCGCCGCGACCGCCGTCGCGGTCACGGAGATCCGGGGCAGCCGGGAGCCGAGCGCGCGTACGGGCGCCCGCACGGTCGCGACGACCTGCCGGCCGTCGACGGTGACGGTCACCTCGGCACCCTCCGGAACCGCGCCGCCGACGGCGGCCGCCCCGTCGGCGCCCCGGGAGGCGGCCAGCGCCGCCTCCCGGGCCGCGTGCAGGCAGCCCGCCCTGGTGCCGACGGCGTTGACCGCCGACAGACCCGTGAGCAGGAGCAGGAGGAGCGCCGGCAGGCCGGCCGCCAGTTCGGCGGTGAAGGAACCCCGATCGCGGCCAGCCGGCCGGCGCCGGGTCACTTGAGTGCCCGGTCGATGACAGCGGTCAACGCGGACTGCACGTTGCCCGAGGTCAGCACCTTCAGCAGGATTCCGGCGAAGGCGACCGCGGCGAGGGTGCCGACGGCGTACTCGGCGGTGTTCATTCCCGCGTCCCCGCGCAGGCGGGACAGGAGTTTGCGCACGTGCGTCTTCCTTTCCTAGAGGGGGTGGTCAGAGCACGTCGCCGAGGACGGCGACGATCACCGGCACCAGACCGGCGAGAATGAAGGCCGGCAGGAAGCAGAGCCCCAACGGCAGGACGATGAGCACGCCGGCGCGACGGGCGGCTGCCTCGGCGGCCGTGGCACGGTCGGCGCGGAGGTCGTCGGCGAGGCGGGTCAGCGCCCCGGCCAGCGCGGCTCCGCTGTTCGCGCTGCGGAGCACCGCGGCCGTCAGCCTCTCGGCCCCCGGCACCGCCGCGAGCGGGGCCCACGCCTCGTCGGGGCCGCCGCCGAGGCGCAGCAACCGGCCCACCCGGGCAAGACGGTCGGCCAGCGGACCGTCGAGCGCCTCCGCCACGGCGAGGACCGACCTGTCCACCGGCGCTCCCGCCCGCATCGCCGCCGCGAGCAGGTCGGCGGCGAGTGGAAGATCCGCTGCCTCCCGCAACCGCCGAACCCGGGCGGCCGGCGGCTCGATCCGCCGGAGCAGCCGGTCGAGCAGCAGCACCGTCGGGCCGGCTCCCACCACTCCGGGCCAGCCGCCGACGACGACGGCCACCGCCACGCCGCCCAGGCACGCGGCGAGGCGAATGACGTCCGGCTGCCGCCAGCCTCGGACGCCGCTCGTCGCGTCGTCTCCCGAGCCGGCCGGTGGGCGGGGCGCGGCAGCCGGACGTACGCCGGCCGGCGCCCTGCGCAGCGCACGCAGGCGGCGCAGGGGCCGCCTACCGGCGACGAGCATCGCGGCGAACAGGGCCACCGCCACCACGAGGCCGACGGCCAGCGCCACCCGAGGCATCAGGTCACCCGTCCCGGCGCCGCGCCGAGCCGCTCGGCCCAGAACAGCCCCGCGACCTGGAGGGCGATCGCGGCGACCGCGCATGCCCCTCCGACCGGGGTGTGCAGCAGCACCGACACCGGGTCGACGCCGATGCCGTAGCCGAGTCCGATGCCGCCGAGCGGGAGGGCGGCGAGCAGCCACGCGGTGGCCCGAGCGCCGGCGGCCTGGGCCTCCGCCGCGGCCAGTCCGCGGTCGGCCGAACGGGCGTCCGCCTCGATCCGCTCCAGCAGTTCCGCCAGCGGCGCACCCGTCTGGTCGGCGAGGCGGACGGCCGCGCGGGCCAGCCGTTCCAGCCGGCACGACCCAGCGCGCCCGTCGCCGGTGGCCGCCTTCTCACCCGGGCTGCCGGCCTTCGTCGTGCCGGGGGTGAGCCGCTCGGCGGCGACCGGAACCGGAAGGCCGGCGCGCAGGTCCGCGGCCAGTCCGCAGAGCTGGTCCAGCCGACGCCGTCGGGTCCGGAAGGCGTGCTGGCCGTCCCGCCTGCGCAGCAACGCGCGGGCGGCCAGCACGCCGTAGCCGCCGAGGGCCACTGCCGCTACCGGACCGGCCAGCAGCAGGCCCGCTCCGCCGCCGACCGAGGCGACCAGCAACAGGACGCGCCGGGGCGAATCCGTGAGCGGGCTCGTCCGGAGCCGGCCCGGCCGCCCGCCCTCGCCGGTCGGATCGGCCACCGCGGTGGGGCGGCCGGGTGGGACGGCCGCCGGGGCCGGCGTTCCCCCGGGGCGACGGGCGTCCCGCCGAACGGGTGGTCGGTCCCGGCCCGGGTCGCCGGGACGGGCGGGTTCCGGCCGGCGGGTCGGGCCTCGGGTCGTGCCGTTGATCCACAGCCCTGGCGACCGCTCGGCCATGTCCCGCGGCTCCCGCCGCGTCGCCCCGCGCGGCCCGGGCGCAGCCCGGTCCTGCACCGGCTGACCGGTCACCGGTGGGCCCGCCGCCTCGGCCTGGCGCGCTGGGGCCAACCGGGGCGCGGGCACCGGACGACCCGCGGGTGCCAGGTCAGGAACCGCCGTCGGGTGGGGCGCGTCGGCCGCGATGCCTGGACGGGCGACCCGAGTCGGCGGGTCGGAAGATCCGGCTCCTGCCGGCAGAGGTCGATCGGCCGGTGCGCCCGGTGCAGCCGGGTGTGAAAGGCGCCGGTCGTCGCGTGCCTCGGCGATCTCGGCATCCTGCCAGGGCGTCCGGCGCAGTTCCGTGACCCAATCGACGAGCGGGTCGTCCGCGCCGGTCCGCGCGCTCCGCCGGACGCCGTTGGCCGGCCGGCCCCGCCGGCCGTCGCGCACAGCCCCGGCCCCCAGCACCGCGACCACCGCCGCGAGCAGTGCGGCCAGCGCATACGGGGCGGTCACCTCGGTCCCGCCGATCCGGGCCACGGTTCACACAGGACCGGCGGCACCGGTACGGCCCGCTCCCGCAGCAGTGCCACGAGCGCACCGGCGGCGGGGCCCGGACCGCGCCCGCGTACCCAGGCGGGAACCGCGGTGACCAGCCGATCCGGGCCCTCGGGCAGCAGCAGGCAGATCGACTCCAGCACCCGCCCCTCGGCGCTCCTGCGCACCTGGAGCAGCACCTGGAGCGCGGCGGCCACCTGGGCATGGAGCGCGGCGCGAGGCAACCCGCCGAGCATCCCGAGCGCCTCCAGGCGGGCCGGCACGTCCGAGGGAGCGTTGGCGTGCAGCGTGCCGGCCCCGCCGTCGTGGCCGGTGTTCAGCGCGGCGAGCAGGTCGACGACCTCCCCGCCCCGGCACTCTCCGACCACCAGCCGGTCGGGGCGCATGCGTAGGGCCTGACGCACCAGGTCGGTCAGCCCGACCGCGCCGGAGCCCTCCACATTCGCCGTCCTCGCCTGCAACCCGACGACGTGCGGGTGTCGGGGGTGCAGCTCGGCCGCGTCCTCGACCAGCACGATCCGTTCGGTGGCCGGCACCAGCCCGAGCAGCGTGTTCAGCAGGGTCGTCTTGCCCGTGCCGGTGCCCCCGGCCACCAGGTACGCCAGCCGCGCCGCCACCAACGCCGACAACACCGGCGCCACCGGGCGGGGCACCGTCCCCTGCCCCACCATCTCGTCGAGGCTGAAGGGTCGCTGCCGGAAGGTGCGCAGGGACAGGTAGGGACCGTCGGTCGCCACCGGTGGCAGTACGGCGTGCAGCCGGGTGCCGTCGGGGAGCCGGGCGTCCGCGTACGGGGAGCCGTCGTCGAGCCGCCGGCCGGCGCTGGCGGTGAGCCGCTGGGCGAGCCGGCGCACGTCGTCCACCGTGCCGAGCGGCACCGCGACCTGGTGCAGGCCCCGCCCCCGGTCCACCCAGACGCGGACGCCGTTGACCAGCACGTCGGTGACCTCCGGGTCGGCCAGCAGCGGGGCCAGCGGACCGGCGCCCACCAGGTCGTCGCGCACCTGGTCGGCCATCCGCAGCACGGCCGTGTCGCCGAGGACGGCAGCGGTCGGCTCCGCCCGTACGGCGGACACGATCGCGGCGGGCGTGACCGGGGTCGCCGCTGCCGCGATGCGCTGCCGGACGCGGGCGGCGAGGGTGTCGCCGTCGGAGGGCCCGGTCACGCCGCACCCGCCGCCGGCGCGCCGGTCAGCTCGGCGACGAGCCGCTGGCAGAGCGCCGCCAGCGGCCCCCGGCCGTGCGCGGCCGGCGCCTCGCCCCGCTCCAGCCCCCGGACGAGCGCCGGCTCCGGCCGCAGCGTGCCGGCGAGCGGGAGCGCGAGGGCCCGGGCCACGACCCATTGCACAATAACGGGCTCCCGATTACGGTGCCGCCATGGCACCCCGACGCGCAGCGAAGTACCGCCGGATCAGCGACGACCGCGAGGGCCGTGAGCTGGGCATTACCCGTCAGGACGAGGACCTTGATGCGCTGGCCGAGCGCGAGAACCTGGTGTACGTAGCGGACTACGTCGACAACGACATCAGCGCCTCCACCCGGTCAAAGAAGCGCCGAGACGACTACGAAGCCATGCTTGCCGCTGCGCGTGCCGGTGAGTTCGAGGTCATCGCCGCGTACACCACCGGTCGCCTGACCCGCCGCCCTCGTGAGCATGAGGACCTGATCGATCTCGCCGTGGGTCACGGGATCGAGTTCAAGTACATCCGGTCGCCATCGTTCGACCTGACCACCGCGCAGGGCCGACGCATCGCGCGAACCCTCGCTGCTCAGGACGCGGGTGAGGCCGAAGAGATCGCGGAACGGGTAGAGCGAGACGTCAGACGCCGGGCTGAGGCTGGCGAATTCCACGGCGGTACGCCGCCCTTCGGCATCGACGGCGACCGCGAGATCGTCAAGGGCAAGCTGCGGTACGTCAGGTTCCGGCACCACACCACCGACGCGCCACGGGTGCGCGATGCAGTGCGCCGGCTGTTGGCCGGTGAGACGGCTTACGGGATCGCCAAGGAATTCGGGATGCAGCGCCGGACCCTGCTGCGTGCCTTGGTAAATCCCGCCATCGCTGGGCTACGCGAGTACAACGGTGAGCTGTTCCCGACGCCTTGGGAGCCGATCGTGGACCGCGACGACTGGGAGCGGGTGTGCGAGATCCTGGCGGTCCCGTCCCGGCGCAAGAGCGAGACCAACCAGCGCAAGTACATGTTGTCGGGGCTGGTCTACCACGAGTGCGGGCACCGGATGACCTCGACCAGCGCAACAAGCAGCGACGGAAAGACCTACGAGTGCACCAAGGTCTCCGGGGGGTGTGGACGAGGGCGGATCGTCATGCACCCGCTTGAGTCGTACATCGCTGAACAGGTCTTCGTTCGGCTCGACTCTCCCGCGCTACGGGCAGCTATGGCCCGCGACCGGGAGGGCGTGGACGACACCGAGCGGGAGCTACGGAAGGCCGTCCAGGACGATGAGGACTCCTTGACGCGCCTCGGGGACGAGCGGGACGACAACCTGATCAGCGAAGCCGAGTACCGCCGACGCCGGGCACGACTGACAGACCGCCTGGAAGCCAACCGCGCCGCGCTGGACAAGGCAACCAGGAAGCGCGCCCACACCCGCCTGCCGTCCGGAACCGAGTTGCGCAAGGTCTGGGCCGGCCGCGACGACGTATGGAAGCGCACCATCCTCGCCTCCGTCATCGAACGCATCGAGATCGGCCCCCAGCCGATCAACCCGGAGACGGGCCGGTTGTTCACCAGCGCACCCCCTAGGCGACGAGGTGAGGACGAGGACGCCTGGCGTCAGCGGTTCGAGCTTCACCGGGCGAAGGTGTTTTCCGAGCGGGTCACCGTGACGTGGCTGGTGTGAGGGGCCACGGATTCCGCAACTGCCGATTCTGTTCCAAATGGAATTGACTAACGTAAACCCCGGATAAAACACTCAGTGCGATAATGCCAGTATGGCAAGCATTGACTTGGTCGCTCGCCTCCGCCGGATGACCGATCTGACCGAGGCCGACGAGACCTACACAAGTGATCTGCTCGGGCTGATGATCGATGACCTGGGTATGGAGATGGCTGCCGCCCAGGTGTGGCGGGAGAAGGCGGCTAAGTACGCTGGCCTGGTGGACGTGACCGAGAGCGGATCGTCGCGGCGGCTGAGCCAGCTCTACGACCAGGCGCTCAGCGTGGGGAACTCCTTCGTGCCGGACCCGACCGACGACACGCGGGGACGTTCCTTCACCGTGGACGTGGAGCGAGCATGAGCACGTTGTTGGAGACTCAGCGGCGTATGACGCTCGCACTGATCGACCACGACCCAACGGAAGCGGTCCTGATTCCGCGTGTGAAGACCTTAACGGGGTCGGGGGCGTCCACGTACACCGACGGACCGCCACGGGCCCCTCAGCGGTTCAAGTTGTCCCTGCTCAACTACGATCAGCGCCCGGATGTCACGCTGGCGGGGGGTGTGGTCCGCAAGGCGGATTACCACCTGATCGGTCCACACGACATGGAGATCGAGATCGGGGACCACTGGACCGGGCCGGATGGCACACGGTACGACGTGGGGAACCTCCTCGAGGGGTGGGGCTACATGAGGAAGGCTTCCGTGGTCCGGACGCTGAAAGGCGAAAGGGTGGTTCCTGCGCTATGAACGAAGAGGAAGCGGGCAACGGTAGGGCACCCGTCCACACTGGCGTCGGCGGGTCACCGTGACGTGGCTCGTCTGATCCGGTAACCGATGTAGTCGGGCAGCTTTCGAAGCCCGACCAATGAAGCCTTACCCCAGTAGGACAGCCATATCCGTAAGCCGGTGGCTAGCCGGGGATTCGGCAGGAACTTCCGAGTCGGCAGGTTTAGGCCGGAACGATGCCAGGACAAGCCCGCAGAATCCACGAAGTTGATGGAACAGTAGAACTCTTCTTTCAACAAGTCAGAGTCACGAACGGGCCACCGCAGCGCGGCAGTCCAGGCCACGTCGTCCTGGACCACCGAGAAGAGAGCGGGTTCCTCACCGATTGCGTCAAGGTAGCCCGTCACGTAGAGCCGAACCGTCAGGTTGAAGATCGGCATGCTGCTGTAGTTGTTGATTAAGCAGCCGACGTGCGTGATCTCATCTGACCGCTCCCCGTCCCTCTTCATTACCACCGGCCGAGCAACCACCAACCTCGCCTGTGCCGCCTCGTTATCGCGCTGCTCCTCGCGACGTACGCGGATCTCATGGCGGAACAGCAGCCCCGTGAAGATCACGGCGGCAGTCGACATCACGAGACCGGCCAGACTTCCCCATGCCTGCATCCAGTCGGTGATCTTTGGGACCTCTTCAGCAGCGAGCACCGAACCAGGGTAGGGCCGCCTGTCCACTCTGGCTTCCGTCCGCCATCCTGACGAGGTGACCACTCCCTCGCAGCCTGCCGCCCCAGCCCGGTCCTTTGCCCGAGATGTCTTCGTAAACGTTCTCGCCAATCTGATAGCTGCCGCGATCATCTACCTCTTGGCAGTTCTTAGCGGCTACCTGAAGTCGAACCCGCTCATCCTTATCCTGGCGTTCTTAGTCGTGGCGTTTGCGTGCATCCCCGCCGGCCTGTACTCGACGCTCTGGTCCGACCGACGTCATACGAGAATAGGCGACCTATGGGCCTTGGCTTCATTTGTGGCCATCGCGGCCGCAATTGCTACATGGAAGATAGCCGACATGCTCCAGCAATAGCAGCAGGCCGATGAACGGCACGGCGTGAGCAAGTCAACCGTTCACCGCATGATGTCGAGCCAGTCCTGGACGTAAGTCTCCAACATTTGGAGCCCTAAGTCTAAGACTATGTGGGAGGAGGGTTAGACCAGGTGAGCGCCCCTCTTACGTTGGCCGGGCAACGGACCAACCAAGGAGGGCACCATGACCGATCCGACCACCGCTGACGCCAATCCGACCCCCGCGAAGAAGGCGAAGGCCACCGCGGCTGAGCCCGAGTTCGCGCCGAAGGTCACCGACAAGGGGCGCCTGGACCACTCCGACTGCGGACACGAGCGCACTCTGGCCGGTCGGTCGGCCTGCCGGGCGAACCACAAGGCCGCTCAGGAATCCGCCGCCAAGTGACCCGCACGATGCTCGCCTACGTGCGGCGGTCGAAGAAGAACCGCAAGCGACCCGACGATCCGGCGTACGGGATTGAGGCACAGCGCACGATCATCGAACGGGCTGCCGATGCGAACGGCTGGCGGTTGGTGTGGGCTCCTGCCGACGATGGTGCTACGGGTGCCCACACCCGCCGGGCTGGCCTGACATGGGCCCTGGATCAGCTCGCGGCCGGACACGCTGACGGCCTGGTCGTCGCCAAGCTCAACCGGCTGTCGCGGTCGGTGGCGGACTTCGCCGAGGTGCTACGGGTGGCGAAGAAGCAGCGGTGGTCCGTCGTCGCGCTCGACCTAGGCATCGATACGTCTACCGTTAACGGTCGTTTGGTGTCCAACATCGTCATGAGCGTCGCCGAGTGGGAACGGGAGATCATCAGCCAGCGCACCGTGGAAGCGCTCGCGGAGGCCAAGGAGTCCGGCGTCAAGCTGGGTCGTCCGATCCTCGTACCGAAGCCCGTCATCCGGCGCATCCGCCGGCTGAGGTCCAGCGGCCGCACCTTGCGGGCCATCGCTGACCAGCTCAACGCCGATCAGGTGCCGACCGCGCACGGCGGCGACCGGTGGCACAGCTCCACGATTCGGGGCGTTCTCAGCCGGTCCGGCGGAGATCCGCACGCCCGTACCCGTCCGACGACACCCGTCCCGGTGGGTTAACGCCTCTGCGGCGATCTGGACCGCCTCTGTTGCCCGACCGGCACGGGGGCGGTCAACCCCGCCGATTGCACGAAGATCGACCGACGAGCCACGGCGTCGCCTCGGGCATCGAGCTGGTACCCGTCGAGCCAGATCCACCCGTCGTAGGTCACCCAGTCGAGCACGCGGATGACCCGGAAGAAGATCGGGTTGATGAACTGCACGCTGGCCTCTCGGGTCACGTGGAGCAGGTCACCAGCGCGGGGTGTGGTCACCGCCAGCCCCAGAGATGACGGAACCTGCGCCACGCCCTGATCTGATCGCGAGCGGCCTCGACCGCCGGACACTGACCGGCTTCCGTGCACTGACCGCAGCGGCCGTGACGGTGGTAGTCCAGCCGAGACCAGGCCATTTGCACCAGGAACGGCACTTCTCGCATCTCGCCCCCCGGGGTCGGGTTACTGCGGCACCCCGCCCCACCGAGCCCAGCTCCACCAGGGCGGGGGCACCGCGTGACCGATCACACACCGTCAGGCATGGGGGTGTCAAATTAGGGACCCCCGATCGGGGATCCCCTTTCGGGGAGATGAGTCCGTGCATACGTTCAGGGCATGGATCGAGGGCCGGGGGACCTGATGGGGCCCTACGAGATCGCCCAACGCTTGGGCGTCACCCGATCGCGGTTTCAGCAGATCGTGAACCGGCCCACCTTCCCGAAGCCGTACCGGGAGCTACGCGGCATGAAGGTGTGGCTGGCCGAAGACGTCGAGGCGTGGATCAAGGAGTACCGCCAGCCTCGCCCGACCGACGAAGACTGACCGGCTGGGCCCAGGCGCGGACGGCGCACACTTTCAGCTTCGTGTACGGTCAGCCCCATTTGCGGCTAGGCAGCACAGGGGGAGCCTTGAACCTGCCAGATTTGGACGCCACGGACTACGCCGCCTTCGGCAGCTACCTTGCCATCTTTGTAGGTGGTTTCTTGGCTTGGCGGCAGCTACGGCACTCTCAGAAAATCCACCGCGAGCAAACCCGACCTTACGTCATCGTGGACTTCGAGTTCCGGAGCATTCTGGTCTACCTAACGATCCGCAACATCGGCACGACTATCGCCCGAGACGTGCGGATAACCTTTGACAAGAAGCTTGAGTCATCCCTCGGCAAAGACTCCGAGCTGAACGATTCGCCGCTATTCCGCGAGCCCATCCCGATGATCGCACCAGGTAGGAAGATCAGCGTCTTGTTCGACAGCTACAACAGTAGGGCGGGGGATAAAGAGCTTCCCATGCAGTACACCGTCACACTGAAGTACAGAGACACGGACGGCAAGCGCCACGTCGACCCGCCCTACCCCCTCGATCTCGCCATGTATGAGGGTTCATCGCTTGAGCCCAAGGGCATCCCCGAACTCGTGGATGAAGTGCAGAAGGCGCGAAAGACGATGGAGAAGTGGACCCAAGGCATAAAGGGGCTTCGGGTCCACACCATCGATCATGAGAAGTACGAGAACCGAAACGTTCGACCTCACATCCTGCGACACGCCGGCCAGGTCCGGCGCGAAAAGGGATGGCTAGGACTCGGCCGCTGGGCGCTCGATCGACAACTGCGCATCCACGGCTGGAAGCGTTAACCCGCACGGCGGCGTGCCGGGTGTGGTGATCGTCAGTGACCACACCCGGCTACCGCAAACGTCCGTCGACTGATCAGCCGGCGTTGCCGAGCACCAACCGCGTGCCCTCGCTGATCTCAGTCGCCCACTCAGTCACCTCGGGCTCACCCAGCGGCTCGCCCCCGGCCGCACGCCACCGGCTGGCCAGAGCGTCCTTGACGACATCGACGGGCTGCCCTCCGTACTCCTCGAAGACCGAGTCGAGGACTGGCTGCATCTGGCGGTTGAAGTTCTCGACCGCCTCGCGACCGATCTTGTCAAGGGCGTTCTGGTCGAAGCTGAAGCTGGCCAAGGCGATCTCCGTCCGTTGGTGGGTACTCCTCTGTGGAGGCCAACCCACTCGGCAGGTAGAGCATTCCCCGGGCCGAGACGATCACCGACGCCACCGGAATAGCTCAGCCACGGCCTTGATGATGCTCGGCCGGTCCTTCGGGTCGGTGCCGCGAAGGGCCAGGGCTGTGATGACGATCTTCCCGGCTACCGGCACTCCGATAGCAGCAGCAACGACATACGGGCTTGCCCCGACGAACGGCTCAAGATTCGTGAGCCCCACGATTCACGTCTCCTCGCTTCAGACCGAGCGAGGCACGCAGGACTCAGCTCGGCCACGACAGGCCAAAGGCTGAGGCCCCGCGCCGACTGCGCAGAATCCCAGGTGTTCCTCTGGCCCTCGTCAGTTTCAGCAGAGTCTTCGGGGTCGCATCTCGCCGGTCGTCGGCACCGACGGGACGCTGATTCGAGGGCGGGCCAGACGCCGTCCACGGGGGGACGGACACTTGCCAACAGCGTACCGGGTCAGCACAAGACCGCATCACGGCTCGCACCGTCAGAACTGCCTCCTCCTACGCTGCCCCTCCGGCAACGTCGACGCAGGGTCAGCGCCCGACCCCTCGTCACGATCAGCATCCCGAGCGTCCAGTGGGCGTCGTTGTAGGTAAGGAGCACCGCCCGACCGACGAGGACTGACCGGGCAGGACGTAGCCCGCCCGGCCAACCACCAGCCGATCACGGCGATCGGCGGAACCACGACCCCAAGCGGAACAGCTCCCCGAGCGCCTTGAGTACGGCAGGCAGCCGATCCGGCGGAATCTTGAACAGCGCCACCACGGCGACGATCAACCTCGGCACGGCGTAGACCCCGGCGAGCACAATCAGAGCCCAGGGTCCAGCAGTCAGAATCGGCTCGATGACCGATAGCGCCACTGTCTTGCCCTCCCTCACTCCGGTCGAGTGAGGCGCGCAGGCTCAGCTCGACCAGTACGTAATGACTGGTGAAGCCGAGTTCCTGCGCCGATTGAGCAAGATCTCAGAGTGGTGCTTACGGGTCTTACGTGGCGGTGGCTCCTCCATCCCCTGACCCCCGCCAATCGGCAGCGGAGCGGGGTGACCCTGGAGCTGCAATTCTCCGGGGTCGATGGGTTCTCTATCTCGGTGTTGATCCGTGTCCAAGCGGACCGACAACCAGCAGCATACCGGGCCCGCGCGACACGATGCGAGCGTGAAGGACTCTCAGGTCACGCTGACGCCCGAAGATGGCCGAGGCGAGGTGGCCGGATCGCTGATAGTCCGCCGGCTGTCCAACACCCCGACCGTGACGGTGGGAGGCGCTGGCTAAGGGTGTTCAGTTGGCCGTAGAGGCGTTGGCACCGTGCGGCGGACGTACCGGACGGGTGCGCCGGGGATCAGTACGGCTGGACGGTGATGACACGGTTGGCGAAGAGAGCTGATGAGCGGCTGGTCCGGTACTTGGGTATGAAGTTGTACACGCCGGGGAACAGCCCGTCCACGAAGACCTGCACCGAGCTGCGCCCGTGCACCGCTACCGTTCCGGTTGTCGTCCCTCCGCCGATCGAAAGGCTGTCGAGGTCGTCCGGTGCGATAGCGAAGCTGCCGTCAGACCTCATGATCTCGACGCCCATGAGCGCCGTGCCTCCGGCAGGTGCCTCGATGTAGGCCGTGAGGGTTACGATCGCCCGGCCGGTCTCGCCAATCGTGACGTTGTTGAGGACCGGACCCACACCATCGCTCAGGTTGGCGTAGGTCGTGGACGAGGTCGTTCCGACAGTGTTCATCACCGCCTTCTTCGGCCCGAAGATGAAGTCTTCGAGCTTGACCAACTCCCCCGCCTCGTTGACCACCGCGAGCCCGTAGTCCCCGTCGCTCAGCTCGCCCATCTCGGCTTTGACCGGCCCATAGGTCCGACCGTTGTTCACCGTCGAGCCCGGCCCGCTGGGATCGCCGTGGATGCGGATGCCTGCGCGGGGTGTCGCGCCCGTGCCGCCACCAGCGATTACGACCTTGCCGCCTGCGCCATCTCCGCTGATCTCAACCGATACGAAGCTCATGCCGGTTCTCCTTCCGGAGGAGTGACCATGTACTCCCACGGCACGAGCAGCGCTGCGAAATGGTCCGGGGGCAGGTGCTCCTGGACGGCGTACGCCCCAGCAGCGTCCATAGCCACCGCCACTGCCGCCCACGCCGCATCTCGGGCGGGGCCGGGCGTCTTGATGTCCACAGCCGAAAGGGCCGCTGCCTTGGCCTGACTGCGTGCCACAGACCATGTCGGGTGAGACAATCCGTTCGGCACGTTCCGCAAGGCGGCGGCGTCGACCGCGCGGGCCTGGGCCTCCGGCGTCAGTGCCGCAGGGATGCCATCAATGAATTCACCTAGCGTCATGACGCTTCCTCTCTTTCGTACACGACCCCAGGGCCGTAGAACCCCACGGGACGCCCCTCCATCGGCCAGCACGAGCCATCCACCCCCGGTGTGGGCAGGCCCATCCGCCGGGCGACCACACCCGCTCGCTGGGTGAACACCGGTCCGTGATCAAACTTGGAGCCCACCGCCTGGTGGACCATCTCGTGGATCAGCAGGTCCGCTACGAGAAGCGGGTACGGCAGCAGGTCGACGCGGACAGCGAGCCGTCCGTCGTCCGCCCAGCCGGCAAGGCGGTTCTTCCCCTTCGCGTCTGTGATGACGTGGGCAGCGAACAGAAGGGGTGGGACCAGCTCGCCTCCGAAAGCCTGAGCGTTGAGGTAGTCGTACAGCTTCTTGAGTTCCATCACTCATCGGTCCTCAGGTAGTGGGGCATCCGGTCCTCGTCGTCCACAACATCGGGCGGGATTCCGGGGTCTTTGAGGCGGGGAGGACCACCGGCAGGCGTGGGCGAGGTGTCCTGCCCGGTGCCGAGCCGCTGCTTGACCGTGGCGAGCGCAGAGTCGAGCAGGGTGAGAACCTCAGCCGGCGTGTGCGGGTTGGTCGCCAACTCGGCGAGGACCTTGCCCAGGACTTCCGGCCTCGGCTTGGGGGCAGAGAGCGTGGCCTCCTTGTGCCTACGCAACGCCTCAGCTTCGACCTGCTCCTTCCGCCACTCGGGTGTCCGACCAGAAAACGAACCTCGTCTGTCCCGCGGCTTTCCCTTAGCCAGTTCCTCGTCGTCCCACTCAGACACAGGCTTGTAACCGGCCTCCTCCAACATGGCGAGGTCTCGTTCCAGGTCGTCGCCTCTCCGGAGCCGCTTACGGATCTCCTTCGGCTTCCGCGACAGTTCCCGCTTGCCCACACCGCACCTCCCGTGTGCGAAGGGAGGGCCAAGCGCGGTAGCTCGGCCCTCTCCCTGGTTGTCAGTTCCCCTGCTCCTGCGCCTGGCGCACGTAGTCGCCGAGCGTGCGACCGGAGTTCGCCATGACGACGAACCGCCCCCGCAGGTCCGCCTCGGCCTCTTTCTGAAACTCGTGCAGCGGCTTGGCGTGGAGGTCAGCGAGCTGGTTGTCGTCCTCGGTCAGCGACCGGTGCAGGTTGGACAGGCGTTCGTGTTCCTTGACGAAGTTCCGCATCCTGCCCTCGGCTTCCTGGGGCGTGATGCGTCCTTCCTCCAGGTCCGTCTTGAGCTGCCGAAGCTCCTTCGGCCCCTCCTTCTTCGCCCGGTAGACGAGCTCCTCGTCAGCCTCGTCCCGGGCCTCGATCCCGGCCCGATACTGCTTCTTCCTCTGGATCCGCCACTCCTTCCGAGCAGCGGCATAAGCCCGCTCCAGGACGTCGCGGTCGGCGGCGTTGAGTTCCGCCCGGTCGATCTCTGCGCGCATGTCAGCGAGCCGCGTGACGTTGAGGTTCATCAGTAGCTCCCGTGTGGTGAAGGCGCCTGCTGGTCGGTGTCGACGTGCGCCAGGTGGTCGATCGGGTCGGTCTGGTAGATCGCCCGGAGCCTCTCCGAGGCGGTCGGCTCGTGCGGGTACGGCTGCGGGTCGCCGTCCACACCGCCGAACTCGCTTCCGCCCGTGCGATCGACGAGGGAGTTCAGGTGGTTGGTGGCCGACTGGTAGGGGTTCATGACTTGCTCCCCATTGCGGGCTTGCTCCCCACTGCGAGCCAGCGGTTGAGGTCAACGCCCTGCTCCTCGATGTCGGCCTGGTCCCCGGCCAGCACCTCCGCAGTCCGGTACGCCTGCCGGGCCTTCGCATGCAAGATGGCGTCCTCCACCTCGCTGATCGTTCGATGGAACAGGCCCAGCGCGGTCACGCGCCCCTCTTCGTCAGCCCTCTCGTGCGGCATTCGCCACTCCTTCGTTAGTCATGCGGCTTTCCCATTCCTTGTCCACCAGCCAGCGAACGGTTCCCGCCAAGGAATCCGAACGCCGCGCGGCAAGACTCTTCAACCGGAACCGCTGCGCCTCTGACATCGAGACATCGAGCGACACCGGGAACTCCGGCAGTTTCCCCCGAGCGCCCATAGCGCTCCTTCCGGTCCGTCAAAACGTTCCGGGAACCATTTTGCCGCACATTCTGGGAGTTTGATTCAGGAGCCGTTCGCCTAGACGAACGGCGTTAACTAATTGAGGGCGTCGGACGACCGAGGTAGGCTGCCAGACATGGGGTGGCAGGCATGGCTCAGTGGGCACGAATACGACCTTGAAGACCTCGCACGTCTCTTCGCTTCCGGGGACACGCGAGTGATTCGGGATGGCGAGGGCCACTATCTAACCTCGTCCGTTATCGATGATCGCCCTCAAGGTGTGGCATTCTACGAAGCAGCACAGATCGCGTTAGCGCTTGTGAACGGCGCTGGACGAGCACACGACAGCTCTTTCAAACCCGTCAGGCTCACGGGCAGGTACACCGATGGCGACAAGACGCACCACGTCGTCAGCGTCGAGGGCATCGAAACGAGGAGCCGCGCAGGAATCGCCACCGTTACCATCCCCGGTCAGGCTGTAGCGCCACCACCGCCACCGCCCGGCCCCACCCTTGTCGCCTTAGCGATCCAGCATCCAGACGTCTCGGATGCCCTAATGCTGCTTGGCAAGCCCGAGCCGCTGAACTGGGTCGAGCTATACAAAGTCTTCGAGGTCATCCGTGACTCGGTCAAGCCCACACCGCTGGACAAGTCGGGCTTGGCGACGAAGGACGAGATCAGCGCGTTCACCGGCTCGGCCAACAGGCCGGACGTCAGCGGCCCCGACGCGAGACACGCCCGCATGGGCGGCGGCCCGCCACAGCGGCAGATGACCCTTAGGGAAGGCCAGGACTTCATTAGCCGACTGGCTAAGGCGTGGATGGAGTCGCTGCAGTAATTATTTGCGCCGCCTGGTAATCGACTGGCAGGGACGGCCGATTAGGCGTACGGTGGCCGGCTGTGACGGACGAAGAGCGGGAGTTGATCCACGACCTCTTGAAGCAACTGCGGGTCGCCGAGCGGTGGGCGGAACAGGACTCGCCCCCGGTTGAGCCGGGCAGCTCGCTGGCAACGGATAACGCGCGGACTGACCCCCACCAAATCAGCCACGCCGTCATCTACTCCATCGGGGTAGCCGTGGACCACCTGCATTCGATGCGGATGGCGCTAACCGGCACGGGTGACGGGAAGATAGGTCTCCACACCTACGCTCCTTTCACCCTGACGCGCGGCGCCCTGGAGAACGCCTCTGCCGCGATCTGGATGCTGGCTCCCGGCAACCGCCAAGAGCGCATCCGACGCCGCCTCTGGTACGAGTTGGCAAGCATCAAGCAGGCCGAGTCCCTGATCAAGGAGGCCCACCGCCCAGACGGCGGAACGATCCAGCGCCGGAGGGATCGGGTGTTTGGTCTTGCCGACGCAACCGGCATCGATCGCGCGAGACTGAAGGGGAAGCCGTTCTACGAGGACTACCTAACCGAAGCAGGCCAGGTTACCGAGCTTGTCGACGGCGAGACCAACCTCGTCTACATCATGTGGAAGATGTGCAGTGCTGTAGCGCACGGCGACAGCTGGATGCTCCCCTTCTTTGACTTGGAGATGGTCGGGTCGCACGAGCCAGGCGTCGGCACCTACCGGGTCACAGCTCCCACAGAACTGCTGCATTCGGGGGTACGGGCTGCGATCCTCCTGGTCGACCGGGCCCAACACCTCCTGGCTCAGCGAGGCACCGCCCACCTCTAACAGGAATCGCACGTTGGCTGTCCACACCGCCGGTCACGCTTCGTGGTCGGATCCTCAGCCCGCCTCAGAGAGGTTGGCACAGTCGCGGATGCACCGACCGCTGGGGCAGATCAAAGGCATGAGTCCCCAGAGGAGTTACACCGCCGCAGAGAAGCCCAACCACGTGCCCCGGGACTGCCCCGAGTGCGGAGAGCAGGAGGAGGTCCGCGGCTGGACCGAGGAAACCCGCATGGGCGTTATGGACACTCTCTACCTACCGAACGATGCCTGCACCAACACCGACTGTTCTCGCGGCCGGCGGTCCGGGCGCTGGTGATGGCGAGGCCGGAGATGTGAGAAGGTCGCGCCTCGGCGATGATGCCCCTCGACGTCAACCTAGGAAGGCGATCACCTTGGAAGCAGACATTCAGTACGCGCTGATGAAGGCGGCCTACGAGGCCTGGGAGACCAACCAGGGGCAGCAGGTGGAGGGCTTCGACAACATCATCGTTATCCCTGACGCCGTTTTGGCCGAGGCCGAGGCCCTCGCCGCCGCTGAAGGTGCAGTCCTAGACCAAGGTCCGCTGCCCAAGTTCTGGATTGAGCATGAAGGCCGGCGCGCGCAGATCGCATGGATCGTCAGACCGCACACTCCGCCCGTCGAGAGGTGACCGCTGCCCGGCCGAGCCCCAAACCATCGTGGGAGCCGTTCGGGTATGCCCCGGACCCGTACCCCGATCCCCGACCGGGCGTGCCACGGTCTGTGGACGCCTGGAGACGGTTGCCGCGCGTGCTGATGGGCCGGGTGGGTCGCCCCGGACGGTGGCCGTCAAGATAGGCCGGTGACCAAGCTCTTGGACTGGATCGCTCGGCGGCTGGCCCTATGGATGACAGCCAGCGCGGCTCTGACCCTGGTCTCCGGTGTATTGATCCTCAACGCACAGGCCGGCATCGATTGGGGAGATGCCCCGGCTTGGGCGGCCTTCGCCGTCTCGCTCGGGGGTACGGGCATCGCCCTTCACGCCGCACGGTCTTCCAAGACTGCCGCACGGGCCGCCGAGGTCTCAGCCCAGGCGGGCGTGCGTCAAGCAGCCGCAGCAGAAGAGCAGGTTTCCATCGCGAGGCGGACCTTGGAGTTAGCCGAGCAACAGGGTGACCCGAAGGAGGCGCCGGTTCTCATGGATCGGCTCAGGGATGCTCTCACCGAGGAGCCTCCGTATGTTGCCTGGTGGCTTGGGCAGCGATCGAAGAACACCTACATTCTGCGCAACATCGGCACCGACACCGCCCGCACGGTAGAGATCGACCAGTCGCGGATCAAGTGCGCTGTGAGGGGTGCTACGACGGCCGACGAGATCGCACCACAAGCCTCGATCGAGATCCTCCTGATGCCCGCGTGGGGAGCGCCGAAGCCCAATGAGCTCTGGGTGCGCTGGGACGGCCACCCGGATTGGAAGGCGGTGCCGCTCCCGTAATCGAGGCCACCACACCCCCCGCCGAGAGATGGCCGGTGTACTACGAGCGGCCGCCGCGCCGGTGGCTTGGTCTGATGACCTACTGCTGCGAGGATCGACGCGTGGCTGATGACTTCGAGAAGACTGACCGGAACCTCAAGGTCACCTTGGACCTTGACAACCATCTCACCTGGGGCGAACTGATCCGCTTCGTCAACCTGGCACAGAGCGCGGGCAACGTGTCGCCGGACCAGCCGGTAGGCATCGAGTACGACCCGAACGAGTCGCTGCCGCTGATCAACGGCCTGTTCGTCTACCTCGACGCCGAGAGCATGTCGCAGGGCTCTTGATCGAACCTTCAGCCCGCCCCAGAGACGTTGGCAGGGTCCGGGGTCATGTGGGACACCCGCGACGGGTGGACGGGGCTCTGCACGCCTCTGAGCACGCTCCACACACGCGATGGGTCGGGTTGGTGGACGGTTCCAGCCACTAGAGCACCGACAGTCGAAGCGCCGACCCTTTATCTTCAGGAGTTGTCTCGACGCTCGACCCACTCCGAGCGGGACATGCATCACCGGGTGGACGGGGTTGGGTGTCCCGTCCCACGGCGTGTGTATGTATGGGGACATTGGGACACCATTGATCAACACAACGTTTTCCCTGGTCAGGGGGCCTATTGATCGGTCGTCGCTTTGGATCATGGGACACTCCCCCAACGGCCGACGACAGCCGCCACAACGTCCCTGACCAGGCAAAACGGGGTGTCCCACGGTGTCCCACGATCAGTAGGACGCGGGCGATTCTTAGGGTCTCTGACCAGGCAGAATGCACTGTCCCACGGGTGTCCCATGATCAAAGTGGGACAGCGTGGGACACTTGGCCCGCACAAGCCCCTGACCAGGGATAACGCCGCTTTGGGTGTGGGACACCCGTGGGACAGCGGGGTCATGCCGCCGTAGGCCAATCGTTCTGGTGTTCCTTGATGACGCGGCTTGCCGTGGACTTTGGGATGCCGAGCTGTTCTTCGACCACACGAGCGGACGGCTTGGCACCCGTCTTCTCCCACAGCTTCTTGATCTTGAGCCAGTGGACGCTCTCGCTGCGCTCGGGAGTCAGCGCGGTCCACGGCCACTTTCCGCCCCGGTTGAGCTTCGCGGGCCATTCCCTGTCGGCATCTCGCGGGCCGCGCCAGTGGCTCAGCGTGCCATCGTTGCCGAGGTACAAGCCGAACTCCGGCCACCGCATCCACACCGACGACCCAATCGGCCTCTTGGGACGCTGACCGCCGGCCGCAGCGTGTGGTGTGTGCGCCTCGGTGATGAGCGCGCACGACTCCCGGAGTTCATTGAAGAACCCCGTAACCTGGTTGGCTATCTCGTCGTCCCGCTCGTCCCCCATGAAGGACTTGTAAAGCGGACCGATGCCGAGGACCCCCGCCCCGGACAGTTCCACCAGGCCCGTGAGTTCTTCCTGGTTCGCCTCGTCGCGCAGGTCCCAGCCCTCAGGCTTCGAGATAACGCGAAACCGGGAAGGGTCGAAGCGCTTGCCCGCAGCCCCGATAAGGCTCGACAGCTCACGTCGCAACTGACCCTTGCCGTTCTCCAGGTCCACGAGCAGGACGGGCACCGGTTCGATATCTTGCCCGGTCAGCGGGTGGATTCCGCAGCTTACCTGCATCAGCCACTGCCTAATGAGGGTCGACTTGCCTGCGCCTTCCGTTCCAGTGAGAACCAGGCGGTCCCCGTACTCCAGCATGTCCGGAACTACCCACTCATACGAGGCGCTGTTGCCCGAGTCGATGAAGGAGTCGGCGTCAGGAATCCGGCGCAACCGGTTGCAGTACTCCTGGATTGCCTCGCGGGCCTCTTCGTCTGACATTTCATCGAAGTCCCACAGATCCTCCGCCCTTTCAATGGCTAGGTCCATGTCGTACTCTCGTGCGAGGACTTCGACTACGCGGCTCCCGCCGATATTCAAGGCGAATAGCTCGGCCTGTCCCCGGCTCTTTGGTTGCACGGCTTCGTTATCGGGCATTATGGTTCACTTATCCTTCGTCGTTCGCCTGAGGGCTCTCGCATTCGCACTGCGGGAGCCCTCACCTCTTTCCGAGGGCCGCGATCTTGTCCAGGGTGGGCCGGTCTTCGATCCGGTCGGGCAATCCCTGCTTGCGGGCACGCTTGATGGCGTCCTGCGCCGCGACCTGTCCGAACGTCTCCGGCGTGTACCACTCCGACTCAGGCCACGACAGCGACCCGTTGAAGCTGAAGTCGATCTTTCGCCTGGTCGCCATCGACCGGAGCGCCCGACGGAAGCCGTCGTTCTCGCGGGCCTGCTTGAAGATGCTCACGACAGCTCCCGCCACGGGTTCTTGCTCGCGTCGTGCGGCTTGGCCAGGACTTCCTCGGTGAACAGCTTGGTAAGGGGGATGCCGACCAGCGAGGGAAGGTCTTTGATGACCTCGGGCCTCGGGCGGGTGTACCCGGCCAGCACGTTGAGGAAGTGGCGCTCGCCCACTCCAAGCTGCTCAGCAAGGTCTCTCAGGATGTAGCCACGACGCCGCAGCAACAGGCGTGCGGGCTGGGGACCGAATCGGGAAGGCACGAGGGGTGTTCCTGTCTCCCGCCCCTATGGACGGACCGAGGACCCCACCAGGCGTCGGTAAGCGGGTAGTAGCCCCGCCTGGCGGATCTCCTCGGTTGCAGACAGAAGCAGCGTCGATCCTGCGCCACCTCGTTACCCCGGAACGACCGCCCGTACGGCGTCCGGTGTGGGACAACCATACCCCCAACACCCAACTAGCCAGGGGCTCTGAGTTCGTCACAGTCCATAGCGGGTGCTCGCACCGCTAGATACCCCGACCCGCACGGGTCCGCGCCTCTGGGGCGACCTCAGGGGCCTCCATGGAGGGTCGTCGCGCGCATGGCGGCGGTCGGGTACGCTGCTTGACGGGCAACCCGCCGGGGAACGGTTGGGGGGTCCCTCGGGTCAACCTGCCTCTATATAGCAAGACGAACGGCGCAAAGGTTGGCTACGAGAATATATTTGGCGCTCTGTGCTCCGGCGGCAGAGCTGCCCAGTTAAGTCCTTACCGAGTGGTAGGTAGCACCATCAGCAAGACCTGAGACGGGAGTGCCGTCTCGGTACTGAGATCCACGATCGCCGGAACGCGGACTCAGCCAGACCAGTGTTCACGCACTGGCCGGGCTGGGTTGACGCACCCTCGCCCGACCAGGGAGGAGGGGTAAGAAGTGTGGATTGCCAACCTTGAGATGTTGGTCAACTCGGGTCCCGAACTGGTGCTGGCTGCCATCGGTCTGCCAGTCGCAGGAAAGCTCATCGCCCTAGCTGTAGCCACGCGGGGCACTGACCCCAAGGACCGGCCGACCATCATTAAGGCGGTGGCCGAGCTGTTCCGATGGCGTCGGTGAACTTGACCTCTAAGCCAGCGCCCACCACGCATCGAACGGGTCTGGTCGGGGCGGTACGTGGTCGTACTCGGTCAGGTACTCGGGCCAGTAGCCTTCGTCGGTCCGCTGGCCTGGGATCTGCGGTCGGCCTTCCCGACGACGGGCAACCTTACCCAGATCAGCGTCGTCATCGGGAAAGCTGGTCAACAGCTCTCTTGGCGACGCAAGAGGCAAGTGAAGGAAGGACGTGGTGGAGAGCCCATCGGCAGGGATGATCGGCAGATCAGCCGGTGCTCTCCTACCCACGCCGACGTACCTGACCCCGCATCCTTCGCGGTTGTCACTTGCTCGACGACAGGCTGCCCTTGCTTGAGGGGTTGCGGGGTGGTTGCAGTAGCGGTGGCCGATGCGAGGCATGTTTCCTCCGGGTGCCCGTTGTCGTGCCATGCGACACCTCCGCCGCTCCCAGCCGGCCCGGCGCGGGACCCCGCACGATCACCGACATCGCGGCGCAGTGCGGGCCGGCGGCAGCCACCACCCGGGCCGCGGCGGCGGTGGCCCGCAGCTCGGCCGGGACCACCACGTACGCCTGGTCGGCCGCCTGGAGCGCGGTGACGGCCGCGTCGTCCAGTTGCCGGGGCAGGTCCACCACCACGAAGTCCCGGCCCCGCCGGGCGGCGTCGACGGTGGCCGCCATCGCCTGGGCGGGAAGGGCCAGCAGGTCGCCCCGGTCCCAGGAGAGCACCACCAGGTCGCCCCGGCTCGGCAGGGCTCGTACCAGCGCCGGGGCGTCCACCCGCCCGTCCGCGCCGGTCAGTGCCGGCCAGCGCAGCCCCTCCAGCTGCTCCCAGCCGAGCACCAGGTCGAGCCCGCCGCCGAGTGGATCGGCGTCGACGAGCAGGGTGCGCAGCCGGGTCCGGGCGGCCGTGACGGCGAGCGCGCCGGCAAGGATGCTCGCTCCGGCGCCTCCTCGCCCGCCCAGCACGGCGACGATCCGGGCGCCGCCCCGCTCCACGCCCTCGGGCCCGCACTCAGCGAACCGGTCGACCAGCCACGGCTCGGCGGCGGGCAGCGTCGCCACGTGCTCGGCGCCGATCAGCTCGGCGACCTGCCAGCCGGGATCGAGCTCCCCGGACCTGCCGACCAGCACCATCCGTGACCGCTGCGGCAGCCGCGCCCGCAGGCAGGGTTGGGCCTGGTCGGCCCCGACCAGCACGAGCGGGGCGGGCAGCCAGCGGGTGCGGGCCGCCGCGGGGTCGGCGGCGAGCTCCAGCTCGACACCGCCCGCGGCGGCGAGGCGGAGCAGGTCGTCGAGCAGGTCGTCGTCCGAGGTGACGAGCAGCGGCAGGCGCCGGTGCGGCGGGACGGAGGTACGGGGTGGCATCGTGGCCTCCAGCGGTCGGGCTCCGGGGTTGCTGACGGAGACCCTGCTCGCGAGCCACCCCCGATCGCGGCCCCGCCCGCACGGCCTGTGGACAACCGGGCGCCCTGTGGACGACGTCCGCAGCGCGAGTCGATCTGCTATGCGCGGCCGGCCGTCGGCAGCGGGTGCCGCCACAACGACCTCACCGCCGCCCGGAAGCCGACGACCCGCGCGGGCTCCGAGTGGCCTCGCCCGGGGTGGTCCGCGTCCGGCTGGAGCGCGAAGCCGAGGCCGACGTGGTCCTCGGAGGTGGGAGAGACTGACCACGTGCGGGAGAGCAACGATCGGATCTGGGGCGGCCTGCCCGAAGAGGCCCGCGACCGCATCGACGAGCTCATCTGTCGTCGCCACACGGTCAGGGCGATCAGGCTCCTGTGGCGGGACGCCGGTCTCGACCCCGCGCCTTCGCTGCACCAGGCGACGGACGTGGTGGAGGAACGCAGACACCGACTCACGGTCCAGGGACGGTTGGATCCCGAGCCACCGCCGGCGCCGATGTCGCGGATCGTCGAGAGGGTCGAGGCGATCGCGGAGCCGGTGGTGGCCGTCGAGGCACTGTGGGACGGAGACACGGCGCGCTGGGGTGTCTCGCTCGTCGCCGTCGTGCGTCGGCCGGGCCGGCACCATCCCCGGTACGACGAGGAGCACCTGTGTTTCCTCGACGGGCGCGGCGCGCCTCCGTCGGTGGGCGCCGGTCCGCGCACCTTGGCAGGCGCCGAAGCGGTGCAGAAGGGTTCGGAGTTGGCGCGGGCCCTCGGCGTGCCCTTCCACTTCTTCCGAGCGGACGACCAGGACGTCGACCCGCCGCGGTGGTGGGACTCCGACAGCCACGGATCGTCGGCAGCGGGGAAGTGCGGATGACCGCCCCCTGACCCTGTAGATCAGGATTCCGCGCACGGGCCGACCCGTCGTCTCGGAAGCGAAGGGCCCCACGAAGCCGAATCGTCATGTCGCACACGCCAAGGCGAACGGCCCAGCGGCCTCGACTAGCTTTGCCGCCTCGGTCGAGGCGTGTCCGGGGAGTGGCCCCGGAGCGAGCAAGACGATCTGTGAGCTGCGGTGGAGCGCTCCCCGGGAAAGGGACGACCCCCGTCGGGGGGAAAGTGACCTGACGTAGCAGCGAGTGTGATCAAGTGCCGTACCGGGTGGTCAGACGCATCGGCTGTGCCGCCGAGCATGATCGAGAGTCGCCACGCGGTACGGCGTTCGCTGACGATCCGCTGACTCTCGGATGACGGGCTGCGGACGTCCGAGGACGGCCGGCGGCTGTCTGTTGTCGCCGCTCATCCTCCACCGTTGACGGCCGGCTTGCGTAAGGGTGGCTGTACGGTCGCGATGAATCATCGGAAACAACGGGGAGGCGGGGATGATCCAACCAGCTCGCGCAGTCGCATTGACGGCGTTAGCCGCCCTGTGGGATCAGGGATGTCCATCCCCTCGCCCAGTAACCGTGAGCGGCTGGTCGACGTCGGACTACGCCGTTGGCAGAGCTTCCATCGGCGACACCCTCGTAGCCGTCACCCATCGCGCGAGGACAGGATCCGCGACCTGGTGCGTGGGTTAGTCCAGGCATTCGAGGCCGAACCGCGCTTGGTCGGCCGGCTGGTCAAGGACTATGAGTGCGTCGCGGAGGCGCTCGCTACAGCCGCCGCTTCCTCAACGCGGGAGCCTTGATCCCCCGAACCGTCAGTTTAAAAGATCGTTTCCCGCTGTCGTGATCTGTCCGGAACTCCTGCTCAGCGGCAGTGCCTTGGTGCCCGACCATGACCGCTGCTGACCGTCTGGGACACGGGCTACTGGCACGCGGCTGGCACGGCACCGATGGGTGCGCGGTTGCCCGGCGGCGTTTGGCTTACCGCCCCCGGCCTTCGGTCGGGGGCGGCTTGCCGTGCCGCTGGCTCTCCGCGCGGCCTGGACGTTCGTGTACCCGGTGGCAAGCCGCGGAGCGGCGCGGCAGCCGAGCGCCCTGACATCGACGACGGCCGGCCACGCTGGCGCTCGTCACGGCCCAATCTGTTGCTCACGGCCATTCCGACGCCTGGCGCGATAGTCAAGGACCCCGTTGGTGGCCATTAGGGCCAACGCGGCCAGTAACAGCACAGCACTGATCCATCGGCCCGGAGTGCGCCAAGTGCTGGGCGTGACCTCCGTGAGGTTTCCTAGCCCCAGCAGAACGTAGAAGCCCATGCATGCTGCCCCTGCGGCCCACAGCCGGGGGTGGTGCAGGGTCCGCCTGAACAGCCGAACCGTTGACGCGCGCTGGCTGTGGATGACCACCCAGGCAGCGCACCCGACCAGGGCGACAGCGGCGCTGGCGAGCAGGATGTCCACGGCCGTTGCGCCCGCCTCGTAGGTCGTCACGGCATCACGGTAGCGGCACCGCACAGCTGCCGGCCTCGGGCACTTGGACAGCCGTCGTCTCTGGTGCGGCGGGCTGCGGCGGGCGATGCCGGCCGGAGGCCGCCAGCAGCGCGCCGCAGCCCGCCCCGTGCGCCGCGCTTGCGCGGCGCCTTGATCCTGATGAGAACGTTTCGGCAGTGCCGCCGCTTGAACGCGCTGCTGACGTCTCGCTTACAAGCTTTGGGCGTCCCGTCCGCACACGTCCGGCAACGTCTGCATGCTCGGAGCTTCGTCCATGCCAGCGCTTGTCAGCGTGCCGCCGTCCGGCGGCGTTGCTGTCAGTGTTGCTGCTCGACAGCCGTCCCCAGTCCCAGGCGATGTCGCGCTTGCCCATGCGGGTCCGCCAGTTACCCTCTCGCCATGAATCGCGCCTACCTGCTCATCCTCGGGGAACGAGACGCGATCGCATGGGTGCTACAACAACAACGGACGGCGTTCCCTTCGAGGGTGAAGCCTCGGAGGGAGGTAGCTGCGCTAGCAGTCGGAGACGACCTGTATATCTACGCGACTCGTGGCGCGTGGCATAACCCAGCCCGTGACCGAGGGCGCATCATCGGACACGCAACCGTGGCGAGCACCGTCGGCCCTCTCGACGAGCACCTTGAGATCGCCGGCCAGCGGTTCGGCTCGGGTTGCCTCCTTCGTGTCACCGGAGTTGTCCCTTACCCCGGCGGCGTCGAGCTCGCGCCGCTGGTGCCTCAGATGAAGGCCTTCCCTAGTTCTGATGCCTGGAGTAGCTACCTCCGCAGGCCTCTCCTCGAACTGCCGGCCGAGGACGTTGCCCTCCTCCGGCATCAGCTTGACCACCAACTTAGGCGACCTGCCGACGCCTTGGAGGGGTACCTGGGGCGGCGGTCACGCGTGGCGTCCACATAGGCCGCGCCTGCGGTGATGGGTCCGTCTGAAGCTCCAGAGAGCTGACTGAGCAGGACCGGCAAGCCGCCAGGGCGCTGGGCGGACAGGGTCCCCCTGCCTGCCGGTAAGCTCTGCCCATGACGTCGGAGCAACTGCCCGTTTACTTATTGCTTGGGCGGTCTAGTTACGCCCTTACTATCTTTTCTGAGGACGAACTGGCCACAATCAGGCCAATAGAGCGGAGCGGCAAGCTCTACCTTGAGTGCCTAGCAAGCGGCAAGATGCGCTTGGCTAAGCCGGAGGAGGTCGTTCGGCAGCTTTACATAAACCGACTCATCAATGTTTACGGTTACCCCGAGGACCGGATCGCGGTCGAGCGGGCAGTCTATTTCGGCTCCACCGTACACAAAAAGGCCGCCGATATTGTCGTCATGGATAAGGACGATCCGAACGCCGCGTACATCATCGTCGAAGTCAAAAAGCCTAAGCGTCGCGACGGCGAAGAACAGCTAAAAAGCTATTGCAATGCCGAGGGAAGCCCAATCGGCGTGTGGACAAACGGTGGCGAAGAACTCATCCTGCATCGGTCGAATCCGAACATCTTCCGCTCCTTGTCAGCACTCCCCGCAGCGCATCAGACCTTGGAGGATCTTCTTGACGAGCGATGGACGCTAGATGACCTCATCCGCGAGAACAAGCTAGTCCGAGAGAAGACGACCCTCAAAGAGATCGTCCTCAGCATGGAAGACCTGGTTCTCGCTAACGCGGGAGTGGACGCATTCGAGGAGGTCTTCAAGCTGATCTATGCGAAGCTCTTCGACGAGTCAGAATCTGCGCGCCGCCGCACGCGGAAGCTCGAGTTCCGCGCCGGGCTAAGCACTCCCAATGATCTATACGAACGGATCAATGCCCTCTTCCTCAAGGCAAAGGACCGCTGGCCGGGTGTCTTCTTGGACGGCGAACGCATCGACCTCGCACCCAATCACCTCGTCACTTGCGTATCATTCCTTCAAGACGTCAAACTGTTCAACTCAAATCTTCAAGTTATTGACGAGGCATTCGAATACCTGTCGACCGAGGTGGGCAAGGGGAAGAAGGGCCAATACTTCACCCCGAGGCACGCCATCGATATGTGCGTAAAGATGCTGAATCCTACGTACGACGAATACGTCATCGATACGGCAGCCGGCTCATGCGGGTTTACCGTTCATTCGATCTTCCATGTATGGGGCGACGAGTTTTCTGCGGCGGGCCCTGAGCCTTGGCAAGCAGAGTTCGCGCGAGAAAAGGCCTATGCGATTGATTTCGATCCCCGATCGATTAAGATCGCCAAGGCCCTCAACCTAATCGCAGGCGATGGTCGGACGAACGTCTATCGCGCAAATACTCTTGATCCGCTGAACTGGTCGGATGACGTGCGCGTTGGATTGCAGCCACGACTGGCCAAGCTAGGTAATCACCAGCAGGATAGGCCCAACCGTGAGCGGATGCGGCTTTTTGACTTCGACCTTGTCCTTACGAATCCCCCGTTCGCCGGAGAGCTGGTCGATTCACGCCTGATTCACCAATACGATATTGCCCAGAAGAGTAACGGTACCTGGCCGACCAGCATCGGGCGGGACGTACTCTTCATTGAGCGGAACCTTCAGTTCCTGCGACCTGGTGGACGCATGGCGATCGTCTTGCCACAAGGCAGGTTGAACAACAGCAGCGAGAAGAGCCTACGGGAGTGGATCACGCAGCATGCTCGGATTCTCGCCGTAGTCGGCTTGCAGGTCAACACCTTCAAGCCTCACACGGGAACCAAGACGAGTGTCTTGTTTCTCCAGAAGTGGAATGAGGACCCGTCGCGAGGGCCGCTGTGTCCCCGCGTCGATGACTATCCTGTCTTTTTCGCGACTAGCCAGCTTTCGGGTAAGGATAATCGGGGAGATTACCAGTACTTGAAGAGCGAATCTCGCGAAGTCCTAACCGATCTGTACGACCACCCGATTCTAGAGCACGACCTCTTCGATATGCGGGAGGTGGTCAAAAAGCAGTTCAGACGCTTGGAGCCCCTGTGTGCCACCTCGTCGGATCGCGAAAGCCTGGTAGCACGTCGAGACGAGCTCCTGGCCCGCCTTCCAGAGCGAGAGACTATCGCTGAGGCGTTCGGTCGGTGGGCTCAGCAGCAGGGCTTCGCTTTCGCTCAGGGCGGTAAGTAATGGCGACGTGGAGTTCGCTCAATCTAAGAGAGGCGCAAGGCTCGTTTCGGCTTGACGCGGAGTTCTGGCAACCGGACTTCGTCCAAAATGAGGCGATGCTTCGCGGGATGAAATGTCGCAGGCTAGACGAGATCTGCAGAGACGTGCGCAAGGGGATCTTCTACATCCTTGCGGAAGACTACGTCTCCGACGGTGTCCCCTTCTATCGCTCTGCGAATGTGGGTGACATCCTTCCTAAGGAGAATGATTTAGTCTTCATCTCTGAAGAGCGGGATGCCGCCGACTGGAAGACTAGCTTGGGCAGAGGGGACGTTGTTCTAGCCAAGACGGCCCGCATTGCAGCTAGCCTTGTCATGCGCGATCGCATTAATATCAGCCAAGATGTGATCGGCCTTAGAGTAGACAAGGAGGCTGTAAACCCCGCGTATTTGACAGTCTTCCTTTCGTCGGCTCCCGGTCTGCTTCAAATGCGGCGATGGTTCCAAGGGCAAGTGCAGGGCCACCTGTCGCTGCCTGACGTTCGCGGCATGCTCATTCCAATCATTTCTAACGGGGCTCAAGAGCTGATCGAGGGCCATGTCCATTCCGCTGCGCGCCTGCGTTCCTCTGCCGAGTCAACGCTAGAGGAAGCTTCCTCGGTACTGGCTGAAGGAATCGGAATCTCTCATTTGCGCCCTGGGCTTCGCCCTACCTACGGGGTGCAGCTGAGTGAGTTGAGCGCTGCTGGACGGATGGACGCGGAGTACTTTCAGCCGCATCTGCGTGAACTCGTCGAGCGATTGGGACGAGATGGAACCACCGTGGCGGACTTTGCAGTTCCGGCTAAGAACAAGTTTCTGAGCGAAGCGCACGGTGACACTTTCCGGTATATCGAGATCGGAGGGGTTCGCCGCGATGGTCTTGTTGATGCCGAGGAGATCGTGGTGGACGATGCTCCGAGTCGCGCCCGATGGATCGTACGTGCTGGCGATGTAGTTACTTCGACAGTGAGGCCGAAGCGGCGCCTAACCGCCGTCGTGTCTCAAAGCCAGAACGGTTTCATCTGCTCTAGCGGATTTTCCGTCTTGCGCCCACGGGGAGTACCGTCTGAGGTTCTGCTCACCTTCCTACGCCTGCCTCTTGTCTGCGAGCTACTAGACCTCATGACCACCGCATCAATGTACCCAGCATTGCGGCCAGACGATTTTCTCAAGCTCCCGATGCCCCGCGTGGCTGAGGATCTTTCTGCGCGTATCGCCGGGTTGGTTCGGGATGGCTGGAATCTGTTGAAGGAGGCAGACGGGGAACTGGCTGCCGCCCGCGGCGTACTAGCTCAGGAGTTGGGTTAGTTCACTCACCCGCTACACGGCGCATTCGCCATCCCGTCGCCGTCGACCCGCCCTCCTGGGGAGCGGGCCGCCGCCCGGCCCGCCACGTCAAGCGGACCTTGACGGCTCGTACGGACGCTGGCGGGTCGGGCGGTGGGTCTGCTCGGCTCGTCCCGGGTCGATGGCAGGCGGGATGGCCTACCGGAACCACCCACGGACGGTGACCCGCCGACGCTGCCCCGGCCATCCTGGAGCCGGAGCGCCCTCGCCGGGAGGCGCAGTGACCGCAACCCCGCGACCGCCGCCAGTTCGCCGACGCGGTCGGCGTGCGCTCCTCTACGCTGCGCGGGCTTGTGGCCGCGCAGCCCGGCCGGCTGCCGGCCCACCTCTCACCACTCAACGGTCTGTCGTTCTGCGGCGGCCCTCCGGGCTTCCCCGCTCTCCGCGCCAGCCGCCGGGCGTCAGGCGTGACGGCCGCAGAGCAACAGCGGCGGCGGCCGGCGCGCGCCCAGGCGGCGGCGCGTGCGGCCCGTCAAGGGCCGCCTTGAAGACGTACAGAAAGTTTGAACCACATCGCCGGCAGCCGGCTGTCCCGTCACGGGACATGCTTGTCAGTCGCGTCCCACCAGATGCTTGACATGATCGGAAGGCTCCATTGCGCGAACCCGCAGTGGGTGCGCTTCGAGGAGGACCTGCCGGTCAGTCATCGGCCAGTGGCAACCCGAGGCTGTCCAGTAGTGCGAAGAACATCTCCTCGGCGAGGACATAGCGCTTCCACGGCAGACGTAGCAGGGCGCTGACGCCTGGAGGGCGCCTACTGGCGAGGATCTGCCGGACCGGTCCGACGGGCACTAAGTAGCCGGCCTCCCTCGCCCACTGAGTTGCCCGCTCGGCCGCTTTGGCGGGCGGCAGCCCGAACCCGGCGATCATCCGCAGAGCCTGTCGGTTCGCATCAGCCTTCGACACACCCTGCATGACCAGGTGATCACGCTCGAACAAGCGCGCCGTATCGGCGTCCAACCACGCCTCCCACCGACCGTGGAGCTGGCTGAGCCCTGCTAGCTGGCCGTAGTCGCTGTCGGCTATGAAGGCGGCCAAGACCGGAGCCTGGGACTCCTTCACCAGCCGTGGCAGCACGTCGTCGGCGTCCTTAACCACCACGTTGTCGGGCATGCTGTACACCTGCCACCCGTCGCCTCGTCGCGCGCCGTCGTGTACACGAAGCACGGCGTTCCGGTCGGTCAGCGCGACGAGATCCCGCCCGTTGCGCTGTACAGCGATCAAGGTGCCCAGTACCCCATGCAGCCGCCACCCTTCAGCCCTCGCGTCTGCGGTCCTCAAATTGCCCAGCACTCTAGGCCGAACGTCAGGCATGTCCTGGGACGGATCCGTCAAGCATGTGGTGGGACTAGACACGCCGGCAGCCGGCCGCCACCTTGGTTACTGGGACCGGCCGAACTCGGCGTAGTGCGGCTGGTCATCGTCGAGTGCGTCGAGTGCAGCTCGCACCCTGCGTGCCATGGACGGTCGGAGAAGCGGCAACGCGTCGTCGTAGGCCAGGAACCGTAGGCCTTTGAGTTCGTCGTCGGTGGGCTTGAGGGCAGCGGCCTGGCCCTCGTCGAGCTGCCCCCCGTCGAAGATGAACATGATCCCGTCGGGCCAGACGCCATGGGCGGGAATCCAGTCGACGACCAGGAGTCGATTGACGGGCAGGTCGAGCCCGATTTCCTCGCGGATCTCCCGGCGACACGCGGCCAGCGGCGACTCATCGGCGTCGGCTATGCCTCCCGGGATGTCGAGGAACGGCTTGTATCCCGGCACTACGAACAAAACCCTGCCAGCGGGATCACGGATCAGGGCCCCACCAGCCACCCGCTTGCGGGGCAGCCGCCCGGCAATGCCTGGGTTGAACTCTCGTTCCGGCTCGCCCTCGGCGAGGAGGTCGTCAGCCAACGTCACGGCCTTACCGTACTGAAATTCGAGCAGCGGCACCTCATGCACCTCAACTGGCCAGGAGGAGAGCAGCGCGCTGCTGGAAGGTCCTGACGGCAGGTTGCCGCTCGTACGGTGCGAGCTGCTGTCGAAGCTGTGTCAGGTGCTCGCGGGACCGATGGGACGTCAGCCCGGCAGCCGATTCGACTGCCGTCGTGGCGAAGGTTGTTGACTGCTCGACGTCTCCGTCAAGGAGTGCCACGCGAGCCAACTGGACGGCACCGTAGACGCGCCGCCGAGCTTGGTCCTTCGTGTTGTCCCAGACCAGTTGCAGCATGGGCCGCGCTTCCTTGGCCTTGCCGAGCTCAACCCAGCACGTGCCCACATGGCGTACGGTGCCGCTACCGGGCTTCCTGCTGTCCGCGCTGCGCCAGCTGCACGCCGAAGCCGGCGATCCGGACCCGCGAACGCTCGTCTTCCGCGACCGGGTCGGGCGCCCACTGCGCCGGTCCAACTTCCGCCGTCGGGTCTGGCTGCCCTCGCTGGTGCGCGCCGGGCTGCTCGGCCAGGTCCTCAACACCGGCCCGCATCGGTACCGCGCCGTCTGGCCGGACCGGGAGGGTGTCGAGTGGTCCGCCGAGTTCACCACCGAGCGGGAAGCCGTCGCCTGGGTGGCGACGAAGGCCATTGGCGGAATGCGGTTCCACGACCTGCGGCACGCCTACGCCACCTGGCTGGTCACCGACGGCGTCCCGATCAACCTGGTGCAGCGGGTCATGGGCCACGAGCAGGCGTCAACGACGCTCAATCGTTATACGCACACCCCGGACGACTACGCCGCCCGCGTCCTGGCGGCCTTCGACGGCTCTGCTGCCTTCCTGCTGCCTCCGGGCGAGAATTCGCCCTCGGAGAGCGGTTCTGACGGGAATGGAGACGACCTGTGACCTGCGTCGGAGCGCTCCCGCCGGAAAGGGACGACCCCCGTCGGGGGGAGACGGGGGTCGTCGAAGGTTCGGCTCCGGGGGGGTCGAGCCGAACCCACTCAGCGGTCACGGGGGGGTGCGACCGCCGAGGGTCTGCTGTTGTACGAGACGTGAACACTCGTCGTACCGACAAGTCTGCATGAGCGGCCTGTTTACGTCGAGTGGTGCCATCTCCACTCCCTGCGAAATAAACTTCGCACGGTGTGACCGTCATCACAGCGGGTGGAGGCGACGGGGTCGGCCCGCAGGTCCGAGGGGGCATCGGGCCCCGGGCACCCGCCGACCATAGACCATCCGGCTAGACTTTCGCGCCGTGGGCCGAAGCGCCGCTTTCTTCGATCTGGACAAGACCGTCATCGCCAAGTCGAGCGCCCTGGCGTTCGGTCGGCCGTTCTACCGGGACGGCCTGATCACCCGCCGTGACGTGGTCAAGTCGGCGTACGCGCAGCTGATGTTCCGGCTGGGCGGCACCGACGAGCAGACCATGGCCAGGACCAGGGACTACCTCGCCGCGCTCTGCAAGGGCTGGCAGGTGGAACAGGTCCGTCAGATCGTCGCGGAGACGCTGCACGAGCTGATCAACCCCTACGTCTACGCCGAGGCCGCCGCCCTGATCGAGGAGCACCAGGCCGCCGGCCGGGACGTGGTCCTGGTCTCCGCCTCGGGCGAGGAGATGGTCCGGCCGATCGGCGCGCTGCTCGGGGTGACCGACGTGATCGCCACCCGGATGGGTGTGGTGGACGGCCGCTACAGCGGCGAGGTCGAGTTCTACGCGGCCGGCCCCAGCAAGGTCGACGCGGTCGGCGAGCTGGCCGCCGAGCGCGGCTACGACCTGGCCGACTCGTTCGCCTACTCCGACTCGTACAGCGATCGGCCGCTGCTGGAGTGCGTCGGCCACCCGTCGGTGGTCAACCCCGACCGGCAGCTGCGCCGGCTCGCGGTCGAGAACTCCTGGCCGGTGCTGGAGTTCCGGCACCCGATCCCGCTGGGCCGGCGGCTGCGCGAGCGCCCGGCCGTGCCGGTCGCCGCCGCGGCGCTCGGCGTGGGCGTGGGCGTCGCCATCGGCATCGCGTGGTACGGCCGCCACCGCCGCACCCGCACTGCGGCCGCGCCCGCCGCCTGAGCCGGCGGGCCGGCAGGCCGGCAGGCCGACGCCCGGCAGGCAGGCCGACGCCCGGCAGGCCGGCAGCGACAGCCAGCCCGCCGCCTCGACCCGTCACACCGACGCCGCCCGGCCAGTCCACCGCCCCAACCCGGCAGACGACGGCCCCCGGGCAGGCGGACGCGCGGCGGTCAGGTCGCCGCGAGGACCTCGTCGCCGATGGTGGTGAGCTGCTCGGCGCCGACCTCCACCGCCGCCATGTAGTGCCGCAGCCAGGAGCGCAGCCCGTCCTCGGTGCCGGTGGCGAAGGCGCCGGCCGAGCCGACGTACTCCGGCTCGCGCTCGTGGTGTCCGACGTCCACGGCGAGCAGGCCGCGCGGGTCGAGCCCGCTGGAGAGCAGCACCAGCCGGGCGGCGCCCCGGGCCACCACCCCCGACGGCCCGGCGAAGGGTCGCAGGTTGAGCAGTTCGCCGTGCACGACGGCGGCCAGCACGAGCGGCGAGACCTTCGTGCCGCCGGTGACGAGCCCGGCGAGCGCGTCCAGCCTCGCGGCGACCACCGGGTCCGCCACCGGCCGGCCCAGCTCGGCCTCGGTGACGACGTCGCGGGCGGCGAGCACGTGCAGCCGCGCCAGCGCCTGGCGGGGCGCCCTCGGCCAGAGGTCGGAGAGCCCGGGCAGCGCCCCGGCCACCCGCAGCGCGCCCTGGACCACCGGTTCGGTGACGGTTCCGGCGCGGACCGCCTCGCGATCGCGGGCGTACCCCTCAAGGGCGGCGCTGGCCACCGCGGACCGGAGGCTGACCTCGGCCGCGACCTGGCCACCGTGCCGGCGCAGCGCGCGGTGGCCCAGCGCCTGGTCGAAACGCTCGCGGGCCCGCTCGACGGCGGGAGCGATGTCGGCGAGCGCGAGCAGCGGGGCGAGCGGGTCCGAGGTCACCCCGTCACGCTATCGACTGCCCGGTGCGCCCCGTCGACGAGCCGCGCGGAAGCGACCGCCGCCACCCGGACCGTGGTCGGCGGGGGTCCTCCCCCCGGCGGGATCCGTCGATGAGGTGGCTCCGCGTGCGCCCGGATCGCCGCCCGGCGCGCGGCGGGGGCCGCTCGGCGCGCGTGGGCCGGACCGGCGGTCGCCCGTACCGCCCGCCCCGACTAACCTCGTGCCCTAGAGAGACGCAGGTCACCCGAGCGACAAGGGAGCACGGCATGAGCGAGGCATTGGCAAATCTGCTGAACGAGACGCGCCAGTTCCCCCCGCCGGCCGAACTCGCCGCGGACGCCAACGTCACCGCCGACGCGTACGGGGAGGCCGACGCCGACCGGCTGGCGTTCTGGGAGCGGCAGGCCGGGCGGCTGACCTGGGCGCGGCAGTGGGACCAGGTACTCGACTGGTCGAAGCCGCCGTTCGCGAAGTGGTTCGTCGGCGGGCAGCTCAACGTGGCGTACAACTGCCTGGACCGGCACGTCGAGGCGGGCCTCGGCGAGAAGGTCGCCATCCACTGGGAGGGCGAGCCGGGCGACACCCGGACCATCACGTACGCCGACCTGCACCGGCTGACCTGCCAGGCGGCCAACGCGCTGACCGACCTGGGCGTCACCGCCGGCGACCGGGTGGCGATCTACCTGCCGATGGTCCCGGAGGCGGCGGTCGCGATGCTGGCCTGCGCCCGGATCGGCGCGACCCACAGCGTGGTCTTCGGCGGCTTCTCCGCCGAGTCGCTGACCAACCGGATCCAGGACGCCAGCGCCAAGGTGGTGATCACCGCCGACGGTGGCTACCGCCGGGGCAAGCCGTCGGCGTTGAAGCCGACCGTGGACGAGGCCGTGGCGAACTGCCCGTCGGTGGAGCACGTGCTGGTGGTACGCCGCACCGGCGAGGAGGTCGCCTGGTCGGGCAGGGACCGCTGGTGGCACGAGACGGTGGAGACCGCCCCCATCGAGCACGCCGCGCAGCCGTTCGACGCCGAGCACCCGCTCTTCATCCTCTACACCAGCGGCACCACGGCCCGGCCGAAGGGCATCCTGCACACCACCGGCGGCTACCTGACCCAGACGTCGTACACGACGCACGCGGTTTTCGATTTGAAGCCGGAGACCGACGTCTACTGGTGCACCGCCGACATCGGCTGGGTCACCGGGCACTCCTACATCGTCTACGGCCCGCTCTCCAACGGCGCCACCCAGGTGATGTACGAGGGCACCCCGGACACCCCGCACAAGGGGCGGTTCTGGGAGATCGTCGACAAGTACAAGGTCAGCATCCTCTACACCGCACCGACGCTCATCCGCACGATGATGAAGTGGGGCGACGACATCCCCGCCGGGTACGACCTCTCCTCGCTGCGGCTGCTCGGCAGCGTGGGCGAGCCGATCAACCCCGAGGCGTGGATGTGGTACCGGCAGCACGTCGGCGGCGGCGCGCTGCCCATCGTGGACACCTGGTGGCAGACGGAGACCGGGGCGATCATGATCTCGCCCCTGCCGGGTGTCACGGCGACCAAGCCCGGTTCCGCGATGACGCCGCTGCCCGGGATCGTCGCCGACGTGGTCGACGACCAGGGCCAGCCGGTGCCGAACGGCGGCGGCGGATACCTGGTGCTGCGCGAGCCGTGGCCGTCGATGCTGCGCACCATCTGGGGCGACGACGACCGGTTCATCGAGACGTACTGGTCGCGGTTCGAGGGCATGTACTTCGCCGGGGACGGGGCGAAGAAGGACGCCGACGGGCACGTCTGGCTGCTCGGTCGCGTCGACGACGTGATGCTGGTGTCCGGGCACAACATCTCGACCACGGAGGTGGAGTCGGCGCTGGTCTCGCACCCGTCGGTGGCCGAGGCGGCGGTGGTCGGCGCGACCGACCCGACCACCGGGCAGGCCATCGTCGCGTTCGCCATCCCGCGCGGCACCACGGACATCGCCGGCGACGCCGGCGAGAAGCTCATCGCCGAGCTGCGCAACCACGTGGCCAGGACGCTCGGCCCGATCGCCAAGCCCCGCCAGATCATGCTGGTGCCGGAGCTGCCGAAGACCCGTTCCGGCAAGATCATGCGCCGCCTGCTGCGGGACGTGGCCGAGAACCGCTCGCTCGGTGACGTCACCACGCTCCAGGACTCGTCCGTGATGGAGCTGATCTCGTCCGGCATGGGCGGCAAGTCCGACGAGGACTGACCCGTACGCCCCGATGGGTGGCGGTCCCACGCGGACCGTCACCCATCGTCGTTTCTTACGGGTGTGCGACCGGCCGGATGCGCGCTGTCACATCGGTCGGTCGGGTGAGCCGGGAGAAGCTGAACGGACACAGGCGGACGTCGACCCCTGTCTTTCCCCTGTTTCCTGATTTAGGTTCACGCGGATCGGGTCGGTTCGACGGACGTCACATCGGTCGATGCCGGGCCGCTACCTCCTCCCCCATGCCCGAGAAACGGAGTGGCATGAACAGAAACCCGCAATCCGGGTCGCGTCGGCGCCTGCTCGTCGCGTTGCCCGCCATCGCCCTCGCCGCGGCCTCACTCACCGTGACGAGCGGCGCGGCAGGGGCGGATCCCGCCCCCGCCCGAGCCACGATCGGGACGGACGAGTACTACATCAACTACGCGGAGCCCGCCGTCCAGCCGGACAGCAGCGGCCGCGAGGTCAAGGGCAAGGGCGGCGTCTACGCTCCGGCGGTCGAGGAGGCGCGCGCGTACGACCGCAAGTTCGCCCGCGGCAACCCGGTCGCCGCCGAGCAGCTCGCGAAGCACGAGGCCAAGGCGATGAAGACGGGCAAGAGCCCGCGGCAGCTCAAGAAGGCCCCGAGCACCCAGACCGCCAAGCTGCTGACCCTGCTGGTGGAGTTCAACGACCAGGCCAACGACGACTTCACGGGCGTGATGGTCCCGAAGACGGTGTTCGAGGACCGCACCTGCGTCCCCGGCACCGTGCAGAACGGGCCCAGGCACAACAGGATCCCGAACCCGGCGAACCTGCCGCACGAGGACAACAACTCGATGTGGGTGCCGGACTTCTCGCCCACCCACTACGACAAGATGCTCTACACCAAGAAGGGCATCACCGAGCGGGTCCGCAAGGACCTGCGGGGCCCGGACGGCAGGCGGGGCATCGACCTCAGCGGCCGCACCATGCACAACATGTACCTGGAGATGTCCAAGGGCGCCTACACGGTCGACGGGCAGGCCAGCCCGTGGATCACCGTTCCGCACTCCGAGGGCTGGTACGCGGCCTCGCGCTGCTTCCAGGACGAGAACGGCAACTGGGTCCCCGGCCGCCAGCAGTCGATGAACGGCCACCCGGACAACCCGCAGGGCGCCGGCCGACTGGCCACCGACGCGATCGACGCCCTGGCCAAGACGGACCCGAACTTCCCGTGGGCCGACTACGACATCGAGGACCAGGGCGACCGCGACGGCGACGGCAACCTCTTCGAGCCGGACGGCGTGATCGACCACCTGGTGCTGGTGCACGCCGGCCAGGGCAAGTCCCGCGGCGGCGGCGCCGAGGGCACGTACGCCGTCTGGGCGCACTCGTCGACGGTGACCGGCGGCTACACCATCCCCGGCACCGACCTCCAGGTCTCGAACTACATCGTGCAGCCGGAGGACGCCGGCGTCGGCGTCTTCGCCCACGAGTTCGGCCACGACCTGGGCCTGCCGGACCTCTACGACACCTCCGGCAACGCCGACTCCGACGTCGACTTCTGGGACCTGATGGCCTCGGGCTCGCACTCGGGCGAGATCTTCCAGGCGCTGCCGACGCACATGGGCCTCTGGGACAAGTGGGTGCTCGGCTGGGCCGACCCGCTCACCCTCGCCCCGGGCTCGGACCCGCGTGCCGTGCAGCTCGGCCAGACCTCGCGCACCCCGCGCGGCACCGAGGACGGCATCAAGGTCGACCTGCCGGACAAGGTGATCACGCTGGCCACGCCGCACAGCGGCGCGAACATGTGGTACTCGGGCGCCGACCAGGACTGGGCGGACGTCAAGATCACCCGCCAGGTGGCGGTGCCCGCGGCGGCCGACGCGAAGTTCTGGATGTGGAACAACTTCGTCATCGAGGCCGACTGGGACTACGGCTTCGTCGAGCTCTCCACCGACGGCGGCACCACGTGGGCCGAGCAGAAGGTCTACGACGCGGCCGGCAACCTCGTCACCACCAACGACGGCTACGCCGACCCGAACGGCCGGATGGTGGACTTCGGCAACAAGAAGTACGGCCTGACCGGCGACACGCACGGCTGGCGGCACGACTACGTCGACCTGTCGGCGTACGCCGGGCAGAACGTGCAGGTCCGGCTCCGCTACGCCACGGACGAGGCGTTCGCGGAGCGCGGCTGGTTCGCCGACGACTTCTCGGTGACCGGCGGCGGCACCACCACGTGGAGCGACGACGTCGAGGGCGGGGCCAACGGCTGGACGGCGACCGGCGGCAGCTTCGTCGACACCACCGGCCAGGGCTGGCACATCGACAGCGGCACCTCGACCCAGTCGCACTACTACCTGGCCGAGTGGCGCAACTTCGACGGCTTCGACAAGGGCCTGAAGTACACCTACGACACGATCTACTCGCGCGACGCGTGGAAGGTCGACCGGGTCGCCTACAACGCCCCGGGCATGCTGGTCTGGTACCGGGACACCGCGCTGGGCGACGTCAACCACACCACGGCGCAGATGACCGCGCTGCCCAGCTACGGCGCCAAGGGTGGTCTGCTGATCGTCGACTCGCACTTCGACCCGTACCGCCGCAAGGGCGAGGCGGCCGTCAAGGACCCGTCGGTGCTGGACAACCTGCCCAGCCGCCCGCAGTCCGCGAACGCGGCCTTCTCGCTGAACCCCACGTACCCGTTCAAGGAGTGCCTGGAGGCGGCGGACGAGCCGTACAGCGAGTACTGCACGAGCTTCGGCCGGCAGGCGCCGGTGCGGGGCTTCACCGACGCGAAGGGCTGGTACCCGGGCATCGAGATGCGCGACGGCTCGCCGTACGCGCGGGACAACGACGCCTCCGTGGTCATCCCGTCGAAGGGCAACGCGCCGTACACCACCCGGGTCACCAACCCGGACGGTACGCCGGCGACGTCCTACTACGGGGTCAGCCTGGGCAGCGGCATCGTGCTGGGCAGCGGGAACCCCGGTGACCAGGGCGTCTCCTACGGCGTCACCATCACCATCAAGCGCACCGCCCGGGACAACTCGTACGCCACGGTGTACGTCACCCCGGCGCGGAACTGACCGCGGGTCGGTCGCGCGACATCCCGACGGGGCCCGTCCGGAGCACACCGCTCCGGGCGGGCCCCGCTCGTCCGGAAGGGTGGGCGAGCCGAGCCGATCACACATTTCGCGTATTCGATCACGCCTATCGAGGCGTGTCTCTTCCCCGCCGGTCGGGGTCGTCTTCCCTGTTCACGACCCCTGGAGAAGGGGCCGACTGTGACAGTGAAAAGCGTTCCCATCAAAACTTTGCAACAAATCGACGCATGCACCTTCCCACCGGTCACACGAGTGTCTATGTTCACCATTGGTCCCACTAGTGGGACCGGTCTCACCGGCCCCTACCCCCGTTGGGCCGGTTCCCTCACACCGGAGGTACCACGTGCGCAAAGTCGCAGTGGGTCTGCTCGGGCTTTCGCTGACGGCGACGGGACTGGCGGTCGGCACTTCCGCCAGCGCCGCCCCGCAGCCGAAGTTGCCGACGGCTGCTCCGTCGGTCGCCGAGCCAGCCCATGTCGACCACGACCTGCCGAACCCGCTGGAGGACAAGCGTCGCGCCCTGCGCCAGGAGGGCCTGAGCGACGTCATCTCCGGCCGGTCGAAGCCGCAGAAGGTCAACGGCAGCACGGTCGTCAAGGTCGGCAAGACCCAGGCCGAGGGGGCTGCCGCCCGCTCGACCCGGGCCAACGCCGCCACGCAGACGGAAGACCAGTACGTCGAGCTCTCCCGGGAGAAGACCGACCGGATCTTCGTCATCCTGGCGGAGTTCGGCAACGAGCGGCACCCGAACTACCCGGACCAGGACACCGACCCGGACACCCCCGGGCCGACCCGGTTCGACGGGCCGCTGCACAACGAGATCCCGCAGCCGAACCGGGCGGTGGACAACTCCACCGTGTGGCAGGCGGACTACAACCCCGACTACTACCGCAAGCTCTACTTCGGCACCAACCCCGGTGACGAGTCCGTCAAGCAGTACTACGAGGCCCAGTCCTCGGGTCGCTACAGCGTCGACGGCAAGGTCACCGACTGGGTGAAGGTGAAGTACAACGAGGCCCGCTACGGCCGCTCCGGCGGCTACCCGTGCGCCTCGAACGTCTGCAACAACACCTGGGCCCTGGTCCGCGACGCCGCCAACCAGTGGGTCGCCGACCAGAAGGCCGCCGGCCGCACCGACGCCCAGATCGCCGCGGACCTCAAGGCGATGGACCAGTGGGACCGGTACGACCACGACGGCGACGCCGACTTCAACGAGCCGGACGGCTACATCGACCACTTCCAGATCGTCCACTCCGGTGGCGACGAGGCCGACGGTGACCCGTACCAGGGTGAGGACGCCATCTGGAGCCACCGCTGGTACGCCTTCGCGTCCGACCAGGGCTCGACCGGCCCGATCAGCAACCCGGCCGGCGGCACCCAGATCGGCAACACCGGCATCTGGATCGGCGACTACACCATCCAGCCGGAGAACGGTGGCCGGAGCGTCTTCTACCACGAGTACGGCCACGACCTCGGTCTGCCGGACGACTACAACGTCACCAGTGGTGGGGACAACAACAACGAGCACTGGACCCTGATGGCCCAGAGCCGGCTCGGCGCCAAGGAGGACGCCGGCATCGGCGACCGCGGCGGTGACCTGGGAGCGTGGAACAAGCTCCAGCTCGGCTGGCTCGACTACGAGGTGGTCGCGGCGGGGCAGAAGCGGACCATGACCCTCGGCCCGCAGGAATACAACACCGACGAGGCGCAGGCCGTCGTCGTGGTGCTCCCGAAGCGCGAGTACACGTTCGAGCACGGCGCGCCCTTCGCGGGCACCAAGCAGTTCTTCTCCGGCAACGAGGACGACCTCAACAGCACGATGACCCGGACCCTGGACTTCACCGGGAAGTCGTCGGCGTCGCTGTCGATGAAGGGCCGCTACAGCATCGAGGCCGACTACGACTACCTGTTCTTCGAGGCCTCGCTGGACGGCGGCCAGTCCTGGGTGACCCTGCCCGGCACGGCCAACGGCCAGCCGCTGAAGGAGATCTCCCCCGGACGCTTCGCGCTGGACGGCAGCAGCGACGGCAAGTGGGTCGACATCGCCATCCCCATGGACGTGGCGGCGGGCAAGGTCGCGCAGTTCCGGCTGCGCTACCAGACTGACGGCGGCGTCTCCGAGGGTGGCTTCTACGGTGACGCGCTCACCGTGACGGCCGACGGCCAGACCGTCCTCTCCGACGGTGCCGAGACCGGCGCCGAGGGCTGGACGTTCGCCGGCAAGTTCGAGATCGCCGAGGCGAGCTACACCCGGGCCTACGACAACTACTACATCGCGGGCACCCGGCAGTACATCTCGTACGACAAGTACCTGAAGACCGGCCCGTACTTCTTCGGCTACTCGAACACCCGCCCGGACTACGTGGACCACTACGCGTACCAGGAGGGTCTGCTGATCTCCTACTGGAACACCCGGTGGGCGGACAACGACACGTTCGTGCACCCGGGTGAGGGTCGCAACATGATCATCGACGCGCACCCGCGGCCGATCTACAACCTGAGCGGCGCCCCCTGGCGGGCCCGCGTCCAGGTCTACGACGCGCCGTTCAGCCTGAAGAAGGCCGACTCGTTCACGCTGCACCTCAACAGCCAGCCGCAGTACATCCGTGGCCAGGCCGCGCAGCCGCTGTTCGACGACACCAAGCAGTACTGGTTCCCGGAGCTGCCGAACCACGGCGTCAAGCTCCCGGCCACCGGCACCAAGATCAAGGTCCTGGAGAAGAACGGCGTCTACACCAAGATCCGCATCTCCTGAGTCCGCTGATCCCGCAACACCCGCACCACGCGATGCCCGGGCAGGTCACCTGCCCGGGCATCGCCCGTCTCCAGCGGCCGGGCGGCCCGACGGCCGGGCGGCCCGACGGCCGGGTCGGGGAGTCCTGCGAGCGATTCCGGCCACCCCACGGGTCGGCGCGGGAACCGGCCGGCGTCGGGGTCCTAGGCTGTCTGCCATGACCGAGCAGCGCGGCGGGCCCGTCGACGAGTCCTGCGTCCTCACCGAGGGGCCGTGGACGCACCGGTTCGTCGGCGCCAACGGCAGCCGCTTCCACGTCGTCGAGGCCGGCGCCGGCCCGATGGTGCTCTTCCTGCACGGCTTCCCCGAGCACTGGTGGGCCTGGCACGAGATGCTGCCGGCGATCGCCGACGCCGGCTTCCGCGCCGTCGCGGTCGACCTGCGCGGCTACGGCGCCAGCGACAAGCCGCCCCGGGGATACGACGGCTACACGCTGGCCGCCGACGTCGCCGGGCTCATCCGGGCCCTCGGCGAACGCTCCGCGACCGTGGTGGGCACCGGCGTCGGCGGCATGATCGGGTGGACGGCGGCGTCGTTCCACCCGTCGCTCGTGCGCCGGCTGGTGGTGCTCGGCGCCCCGCACCCGCTCCGGCTGCGGGCCGCGATCTTCGCCGATCCGCGCGGGCAGTTCGCCGCCGCCACGCCCGCGCTGAAGTTCCAGCTGCCCCGCTACGAGCACGTGCTGACCCGCGACGACGCGGCACCCGTGGCGGAGATGCTGCGCCGCTGGGGCGGGCAGCGCTGGGTCGGCGGGCCGGGCTTCGAGGCGTACGCGGCCCGGTGCCGGGAGGCCATGCGCATCCCGCAGGCGGCGTTCTGCGCCCTGGAGGGCTACCGCTGGGCCTTCCGCTCGGTGCTCCGCCTGCACGGCTACCGCTTCGTCCGGCTGATGCAGAAGCCGCTGGTCACGCCGACCCTCCAGCTGCACGGCGCGCTCGACGAGGCCTCCCTGCCGCGTACCGCCCTGGGCTCCGGCCGGTACGTGGTGGCGCCCTACGAGTGGCGGCTCCTGGACGACGTCGGGCACTTCCCGCACCTGGAAGCCGGCGACGTGGTGCTGGGCGAGATCCTGCGCTGGGCGAAGTCCTGACTCAGACCCGCTGCTCGCGCAGGTCGGCCACCTCGGTCGCCGGCGCCCAGCCCTGGTAGACGCCGAAGTCGAAGACCTCCAGCCCCATCGCCCGGGCGACCGGCCAGCGCCCGCCGGTGTACTCCACCCGCAGCCAGCCGTCGTGCTCGCCGAGGACGATGAACGGCTGCCCCTGCCAGGTGCAGGTGGTGCGGACGTACGCCAGGTCGTCGAGCTCGGTGGCCGGCAGCACGCGGACGTACCGACCGGGGCGGATCTCCTCGAAGCCCTCACCGGGTTCCGGCTGGTAGAGCCGGACGTCGTCCCCGTCCGGGCTGGCCTGGTATTCCCGGCCCCGCCAGCGGGCCACGTAGCCGTCGCGCGTCACCGCTCACCGACCTGTCGCCACCGCAGCGCGTCCGTGTCGAGGATGGCGATCACCCGTTCGGTGCCGTCCGCGCCGATCCGCCACAGCTGTGCCCCGTGCGGCAGCCGGGCGCTGTCCACCTTGAACTCCGCGACCACGTCGCTGCTCTCCCCGGGGGCGAAGCCGTTGCCGCGGAACGGCGGGCGCTCGATGACCCAGCCCTCCATGGCCCGCATGGCGGCCTCGTTCTGCCCGCCGTACGGGATCCGGTAGAGGCTGGGACGGTGCGCGGGCCAGCGCAGCACGTAGATCTCCTCGGCGTCCCGGCCGAAGGGGGAATCCGGGTAGCCCAGGCCGAGCGCGTCGTGCAGCTCGGCCGGGGTGTTCAGGTGGGCCAGTTCGCCGGCCCGGTGCACGAAGCCGGAAACCCGGTCGTAGCCCCGCTCCAGGTAGTAGGCGAGCTGGCTGGGGGCGACCGCCTTCTGCATCACGATCGGACGCGCCGGATCCGAGGCGGGCGGGGCGTAGCGGGGGCGGCTCACCGGTTCCTCGGCGGCGGGGGGCTCGGTCTCCGCCCCGACGTCGTCGCCGAGCCCCACCTCGGCCGCCCAGTTGGCCAGCCCGACGATCTGCTCGCCGGGCAGCTTCGCCCCGACCGGGGTGCCCGGGTTGACCGCGAACGACCAGGACTCGTCCGGCCAGCGGCGGATCAGCTGGACGAACTTCACCCCGATGGTCTCGACCGCCGCGTCGGTGTGGTCGGCGAGCCGCTCCGGGGAGGTGTGCACCACCACGAAGGTCTCGCCGTCGAGCTCCTGCGTACGCCAGACGAAGCCGGGCTCGCCGGGACGGCTGCCGGGCGCGGAGTCGGCCGCCACCGGCAGCAGCACGCGGGCCAGCAGCAGGGTGGAGAGGAAGGTGTCGGTGCTGCCGGCACCGGCGGCGTCGAGAAGGTTCTCCTCCACCTCGTTGGCCGGCTGGAAGTCGGCCGGTACCGCCTCGGGCGGCGGCGCTTCCTCGGCGACACCCCCGGCCGCGGGCTCGTCGACGGCGGGCGGCCCGGCGGTGAGCCCGGTCCCGTCGTCGCGGGTGGGGACGTCGACACCCGAGGGCTCCGCCCCGCCGGTGACCGGCGCGCCGTCGCGGACACCCGCGTCGGCCGAGGCCGTTGCCGGCGCTGCCGGGGTGCCTCCGCCCGGAGCCGGCGGGAAGAGGCGGGCGGTCGCCGGCTCCGCCGACGGGGCGGCGGGCTCCGCCGACGCGGGCGCGACGTCGACCGGGTCGGCGGACGCGGCCACCACCTCGGGCCGCCGGCGGACCGGTTCGAACAGCGAGACGGTCTCCTCCGACGCCACCGAGGGTTCGTCGGCGGGTGGCCCGGTGAGGTCCCGCGCCTCGATGACGGTGCCCTCGATGACGATCGGCGTGAAGCCGCGCCGGGCGGCGGGCGGCGCGGAGACCGGCTCCGCCACCGGGTCCGACCCGGCGGGCTCGGGGACGGGCTGCCGGCGCGGCAGCGCCTGGGTCTCCTCCTCGGCCGGCTCCGGCCGGCGCCCGACGTGCGGCGGGGGCGACCCGGGGGGCCGGAGTTCCCGGGTGGCCTCCTCGTCGGGTGCCGGCCGGCGCGGCGGCAGCACCTGGGTGGCCTCCGCGACCGGCATCGCGAAGGCCCGCGTCGGTTCCCCGTCGGCCGGGGCACCCGGCATCGCGAAGGCCCGGGTCGCTTCCCCGTCGGCCGGGGCACCCGGCATCGCGAAGGCCCGCGTCGGTTCCCCGTCGGTGGGGGCGGCCGGGATCGGGTGGGTCGGTTCCTCCTGCGCCGGCACCGGCTCGGCGAGCGGGCGGCGGCGCGGGAACGGCTGCGCGCCCGGCGCCAGGCGGGACGGCGGCGCCGCCCGCTCGCCGGAGCGCAGCGCCTCCTGCCGGTACGCCGCCGCGCGGCCCGACGCCGGTTCGAAGAAGGACCGGTTCGGCCGCTCCGGGGGCTCGCCGGCGGGGCGGCCGTTGGTGGCCGGCGCGGGCGGGGCGTCCGGCGTCGACAGGCCCCTCGGGCGCTCGGTGAGCGGCGCGGGGCGGGGCGGTGGGAGCCGGTCGGCGGCCGCCACGGCGTCGAACCGCGCGGGTCCACCCGCCGCCGGTTCGCCGTGCCGGGAGTCGCGCTGCTCCGCCGGGAACGGCGGTGAGGCGAGCGGGAACGCCGCCGGCCCGCCGGACCGGGCGGGGGACCGACCGCCGGTCGGCGCAGCGGTCACCCCGGCCCCGGACGCCCCGCCGGCCGGCACGGAGCCGGTGCTCGGGCTGGTGTCCGGCCCGCCCCCCGCGTCGGGGCCGCCGGCGTGGGCCCGGGTGCGGGCGGCCGTCTCGACCCGTTCCAGCCGGGCCCGTGCCCCCATCGTCCGGCCGGGCAGCCGGACGTCGCCCCGGGAGAGCTGGGCGACGAACCACGCCGGCAGGTAGCCCTCAATGGGCAGGCCGGGATTCACCGTCAGCCACCACTCGTGGTTGGGCCAGCCGTCGGCCAGGTCGGCGTAGGCGATGCGCCGGACGGTGCCGCCGTTCTCGCCGAGGCAGGCCCGCACGGCGGCCCCGGAGGTGAACGCCAACACGTGGGTCCGGCCGCCGGTGGTCCACGTCCCCCAACCCATCGGCGCCCTCCCGGCGAGCGCCTCGGCGGAGACGGGCAGCAACAGCTCGGTCCGGGCCAGGACGCGGAAGTAGAGCTGCTGGTCGTTCGCACGCAGCGCGTCCCGCATCGCCGCCTCGGCGTCGGTGGCCGGCTCCCACTCGGTCACGGCCACCCCTCCTCCCGCGCACAGGCCATAGGTATCGCGTACAACCTACAAGGTAGAAGCAAGATCACAATGGCTGGCCGGCGGCGGTGCGCCCGGCTCCCCGGAGGCGCTAACATCCCGTTCCGGAGTCGACACAGTACGGAGGCGGTCGATGTCCCCGTCCCCCGCGAGCCCGCTCCTGGCCGCCCTCACCACCGCGTTGCTCACCGCCGTCCCCGCCGCTCCGGCGGCCGCCGGCGGCCCGGCCGCCGCCGCGCGCTCCGCGCCCGTTCCGCCTCTCGCCCGGTCGGCCCCCGCCTGCGCCTCGCCCCTGGCCCCGGCCCGGCCGGTCTCCGCGCCCCCCTGGCCCCAGCAGCGGTACGCGCCGGAGCGGTTGGCGCCGTTCGCCACCGGGGCGGGGGTGACGGTGGCGGTGGTCGACTCCGGGGTGGACGCGCGGCACCCGCAGCTGAGCGGCCGGATCCTCGACGGCACCGACCTGCTCGACCCCGGGGGCGACGGCAGCCGGGACTGCGCCGGTCACGGCACCGGTGTGGCGAGCATCATCGCCGCCGGACCCCGCGACGGGGTGGCGTTCCGCGGGCTGGCGCCGGACGCCCGGATCCTGCCCGTACGCGTCAGTGAGCAGCAGGTGGTCGAGGGGCGGGAATCGGGGCGTACGGTCAGCGCCGGGGAGTTCGCCCGGGCGATCCGCTGGGCGGTCGACCACGACGCCGACGTGCTCAACCTCTCCGTCGTCCTGTACGCGGACGACCCCGCGGTGCGGGCCGCCGTCGGCTACGCGGTCGACCGGGACGTGGTCGTGGTGGCCGCCGCCGGCAACCTGCACGACGCCGGGGATCCCCGCCCCTACCCCGCCGCGTACGACGGGGTGCTCGGGGTGGGGGCCATCGGGCTGGACGGGGCCCGCGCGCCGTTCTCCCAGACCGGCTCGTACGTGGATCTGGTCGCCCCGGGCAGCGAGGTGCTGATGGCCGCCCCCGGCCAGGGCCACCACCGGGCGGAGGGGACCAGCTACGCGGCGCCCTTCGTGGCGGCCACCGCAGCGCTGCTGCGGCAGTACCGGCCGGAGCTGAGCGCGGCGCAGGTGGCGCAGCGGATCATGGCGACCGCCGATCCGGCCCCGGGCGGCGTCCGGGGCGGCGGGTACGGCGCGGGGGTACTGAACCCGTACCGGGCGGTCACCGAGACCGGCGGCGGGATTCGGGAGCGGTCGCGCCCGGCCACCGCGCTGGCCGACGACCGGGCCGAGCCGGCGCTGGCGGCGCAGCGGGCCCGGCGGGCGACGGCCCGGGACAGGGCGCTGCTGGTGGCGGGGGTCAGCGGGGCGGCGGTGGCCCTGGCGGTGCTGCTGACGCTTGTCGTGCCGCGCGGCGCCCGTCGCCGCTGGGAGCCGGCCGGCCCCGCCTGAGCGCGCCCACCGGTAGCGGGCCGACCCGACGACGCGCCGGTGGTGGCGTCGACCGGTGAGGGTCGGCGCCACCACCGGGCGGAGCTCACTGGAACAGGCCGACGTTCTTCTTCTCGGTGTCGAGGTAGTCGGCCGCGGAGTCGCCGACCGCGAGCTTGATGTCGCGCAGCATGGCCTGAAGGTCCTGCGAGGCCGAGCGCCAGCGGCCCTGCCGCTGCTCGTATGCCTGCCGGGCCTCGCCCGACCAGCTCGCCACGAGCGGGGCGGCGTCCCGTTCGAGCTGGCCGAGCTGCGAGTCGAGCGCGTTCAGCGCCTTCTGGATGTCCGCGTTCGCCTGCTGGAGGGCGGCGAAGTTGACGACGAGTACACCGTGGTCCATCGGATGTCTCCTCCCCCGAGACCGGGTCAGAGCGGCAGCTGGATGCCGCCGCGGTTGGTGGTGGACACCCGGCTGGCCGCCTCGGCGTCCGAGACGTCGTAGTGCTGACCGGCCGTGCGGATCGCGCCGGCGGTCTCGCGCAGCGCGCGTTGCAGCGCCGCCTGGTCCTGCGCCCACTGCTGCTTGACCTGCTCGAACGAGCGCCCACCGGCACCACGCCAGGCCTGCTGCAACACCTCCAACTCCGCCATCAGGCTGCTCAGCATGGACTGCAGGGACTGGTCGACCTGCTCGAACTTCGCGGCGGTCTGCTGCATCACCGCTGCTTCTGCCTGGGTCTGGGACACCCGGGACGTCACCTCGTCTCCTCGGTAGTGGCTGGCCGTGCGCGCGCCCGCTCACCGGACGCGCCGCTCACGCCGCCCCGCGTCGAGCACGGCGGGCGCGGACTCAGCGAAACTCGTCGCTGACGGTAGCGGTCCGATAGCTTTTCTGCTACCCCGCCGCCCTCCCCTGTGGACGACCCACGACCCCCTCGCGGCGGGCGCGCCCCTTACGATGGGCGGCGTCGATGTCGCGGCGAGTGACGGTTCGAGGAGGCGCGGTGACGGTGACCACCGGTCCGGGCCCGCACCGGACGGCTCGCGTCCACGAGCCCGGCCCGCCCGTCGTGGCCCCCGTGCCGATCGCGCCGGCCGGTCCCGCCGGAGGCCCGCCGGGACCCCGGACCGACCTTCCCCCACAGTGGATTCCGGCGGCCCGGCGGCGCGGTGCCGGCGTACGGGCCGGTCAGGTCGTCGCCACCCAGGTGGCGGTCGCCGCCGTGGTCGCGGCGGCCGGTCGGGGCGTGCCCGCGACGGCGGTGGCGGTGGCGGTGGCCGCGCTGCTGCTGCCCGTGGCCTGGGTGCGGCTGCGGGGGCGCTGGCTCCACGAGTGGCTGACCACCGGCCTGGGCTACGCGACCCGGCGCCGCGCCCTGTCCCCGGCCGCCGGCCCGGCGGCCCTGCTGAGCCTGGTCGACCCGGGTGCCGTCGTCCGCCCCGCCGAGCTGGCCGGCACGCCGGCCGCCGTGCTGGACGACGCCACGGGCATGGTGGCCCTGCTGGAGGTCGGCGACCCGGCCAACCTGATCGGCGACGTTCCCGGCACCCTGCCGGCACCGGCGTCGCTGCTGCCGGCGGCCGCGCCCGACGGCCCCCCGGTCCGGCTCCAGCTCCTGTTGACCGGCGCACCGGCGCCGACCGTCGGCGCGGGTGGCGGCACCGTCGGCACCTCCTACCGCCAGCTCACCGACGGGCGGCTCCCCGGCCGGGACCGGGCAGTGCTCGCCGTCCGGGTGCTCCGCGTCGAGGGCTGGACCGGCGAGGAGCTGCGGCGGGCGCTCGCCGGCACGATGCGCCGGATCATCCGCCGGCTCGGGCCGGCGACCGCCCGGCCGCTGGGCGAGCGGGCGACGCTCCGGGTGCTGGCGGAGTTGGCCCACCACGACGCCCACCCCGCGCAGGAGTCCTGGCAGGCGGTTCGCGCGGGGGACCTGCTCCAGACCACCTTCCGGCTGCTCCGCTGGCCCGACCCGGCCGCCGACGCCGGCCGGCGGCTGGTGTCCCGGCTGCTCGCGCTGCCCGCGACCGCGACCACCGTGTCGCTCTGCGCCGGGCCGTGGGCCGGCGCCGACCCGGCGGCGGCGCCGATCGAGCTGACCGTACGGCTGGCCGCCGCCAGCCCGGCGGAGCTCTCGACGGCGGCGCAGTCGCTGCGGCGGCTGGTGGCCGAGTCCGGCGGTGAGGTGCGCCGCCTCGACGGTGAGCAGCTCGGCGGGCTGGCCGGGACGCTGCCGCTAGCGGCGCCGGGCGGGCCGGGCCCGGGGCCCGCACCGGCCGGCCTGGAGCTGCCCCTCGGCGCGGCGGGGCTGATGGTCGGCACCAACCGGCACGGTGGCGCGGTCACCGTCCGGCTGTTCCGGCCGGAGAGCACCCGGGTGGTGCTCGTCGGCGGGGTACGCGCGGCGCAGCTCGTCACGGTACGGGCCATGGCGCTCGGCGCCCGGGTGGTGGTGCAGACCGTCCGTCCGCGCGGGTGGGAGCCGTTCGTGAGGGGCGTCGGCACCCCCGGCGCGATGATCCCGGTGCTCCCGCCCGGCCGGCCGGTGGCCGAACCGGGTACGCCGCTGCGCCCGCTGCTGGTGGTGGTCGACGCCGGCCCGACGCCCGCCGGCCCGGAGCCGGGTTTCCCGTGGCAGACGACGCTGCTCGTCCGCGACGAGCTGACCCCCGCCGACGCCGACGCGCTGGGCCGGGCCGACCTGGCGGTGCTGCAACCGCTCGACCCGGCCGAGGCCGCCGTGGCCGGCGCCGCGCTGGGCCTGGGCGGATCGGCGGAGTGGCTGACCCGGATCCGCGACGACATGGTGGCGGTGGTCAACCGCCGGGCGTTGCGCTGGGCGCTGCTCTCTCCGACCCCGATCGAGTCGCAGCTGGTCGGTCGCCCCTCCCGCCGCTGATCCCGGCGCGGCCGACGGACGGTGTCGCGGGTTTCCCGGGTGGCCCGTCCGTGACACGATCCCGGCCATGGGTTTCCTCAAGGGGCTGCTGATCCGGCTGGGCAGCACGGTGCTGGCCTTCTGGCTGGCCACGCTACTCATCCCGGGCATCACACTGGATTCGGCGTCCGCCGTCGAGGCGGTGACCACGCTGGTCCTCGTCTCGGTGATCTTCGGAGTGGTCAACGCGGTGCTCCAGCCGATCATCAAGACCGTCGGCTGCGGCTTCTACCTGCTGACCCTCGGGCTGATCGCGCTGGTGGTCAACGGGCTGCTGTTCCTGCTCACCAGCTGGATCGCCGACCAGGCCGGGCTGCCCTTCCACGTCGACGGCTTCTGGCCGGAGGCGGTGCTCGGCGCGCTCCTCGTCGGGATCGTCACCTGGATCCTGGGCGCCGTTCTCGACCGCGACTGACCCGGTCCGTGGCCGGCCGGCCGCGGCGCGGGAGAAGCGACCGACCGGTGGACGGGAATCCCCGGGGCGGCACGCGGGTGGGCGGGCTAGCGTCACCGGCATGTTCACCCTGACCCGCGACGACGGCTACCTGCTCAGCACCGATCCGGACCGCATCGACCTGGACCTGGTGCACCACTGGCTCTGCACCGACGCGTACTGGGCGATCGGGCGGGACCGGGAGACGGTGGCCCGGGCGTTCGCCGGGTCCGTGCCGTTCGGCGTCTACCGTCCGGGCGACGGCCGACAGGTCGCGGTCGCCCGGGTGGTCACCGACCGGGCGACCTTCGGCTGGCTCTGCGACGTCTACGTGGATCCCGCCGAGCGGGGGCGCGGGCTGGGCAGCTGGCTCGCCGGGGCGGTCCGCGACCACCTCGCCGCCCTGGGCGTACGCCGGATCCTGCTGGCCACCTCCGACGCCCACGGCGTGTACGCGAGGGTCGGCTTCGCCCCGATGACCGATCCGCACCGCTGGATGCAGCTCGACCAGCGGGACCGGGCGGTGAACCCGGTCACCGGCAAGGATCCGGACGGCTCACCGCCCCTTACGGTGGAGGCGTGACGCCACTCCGCCTCGGCTACCTCTACGGCATCGTGGCGTACCTGCTCTGGGGGTTCTTCCCGCTCTACCTGAAGCTGATGCGCCCGGCCGGGCCGATGGAGATCCTGGCCCACCGGATCGTCTGGTCGGTGGTCTTCGTCGCCCTGCTGCTGGGCGCGCTGCGCAACGTCGGGTTCCTGCGGGCGCTGCTGCGCCGGCCCCGGGCGTTGGCGGGCATCGGCGCCGCCGCCGCGCTGATCGCCGTGAACTGGGGCACCTACATCTACGGCGTCAACTCCGACCGGGTGGTGGAGACGGCCCTGGGCTACTTCATCAACCCACTGGTGGTGGTGCTGCTGGGCGTGACCGTGCTGCGCGAACGGCTGCGCCCGGCGCAGTGGGGGGCGCTCGGCATCGGCGCGCTGGCCGTGGTCGTGCTGGCCGTCGACTACGGCCGGCCGCCTTACCTGGCGCTGGTCCTGGCGCTCAGCTTCGCCGGGTACGGCCTGGTCAAGAAGCGCCTGGGGCTGCCCGCCGCGGAGGGGCTCTTCGTCGAGTCGGCGGTGCTGGCGCTGCCCGCGCTGGCCTACCTGGGCTGGCTCACGGCGGGCGGCGACGCGACCTTCGGGCGGGTGTCGGTCGGGCACACCGCGCTGCTCGTCTCAGCCGGGGCGGCCACCGCGATCCCGCTGCTGCTCTTCGCCGGGGCGGCGAACCGGCTCCCGCTCACCGGTCTCGGCATGATCCAGTACCTCGCCCCGATCCTCCAGCTGGGCTGCGGCGTGCTGATCTTCCACGAGCCGATGCCGCCCGCCCGGCTCGCCGGCTTCGCCCTGGTCTGGGCCGCGCTGATCGTCTTCACCGTCGACGCCCTGCGCCACTCCCGACGGGCCCTCGCCGCCCGCCGGGCCGAGGCCCTCGCCGCGACCCGCTGACCGGCCCACCGTCAGCCGGGGCGCCGACGGCCGACCGGCCGGCGCGCGCCCGCTCAGCGGAGGTCGTAGGCGAGTACGGGGGTGCCGTCCGCCCGGAGCAGCTCCAGGCGGACCAGCTCGGCGTCGGTGAACCGGGTCGCCCCGGCGATCCGCAGGTCGTCGCCGGGGGCGGCGAGCCACGAGCCGACCTGCTCCGTCGCGCCCTGCGGGCCGTACGCCACCAGCCGGAAGGTGTACGCCTTGGTGTAGCCGGCCTTCGCGTCGTACCCGCAGCGCATCCTCACCTCGGTACCCCAGTCGGTGCCGCTGAGGGCGATCTGGGCGTGCACCGGCACGGCGCCGGCCACCGGCTGCATGGCGACCATCGGCACCTCCGCGGCGGGCGGGGTGGCCGCCTGGCGGGGCAGCAGGGCGGCGGTGCCGACGCCGACGACCAGGGCCAACGCGGCGGCGGCGAGTGCGGTGGAGGCGTACCGGCGGCGGACGGCTGACCGCTCGCGGCGCCGGCGCTCCCGCGCGGCGGCGAGCAGCTCGGGCACCCGGGGGTTCTCCGGCGGCGGCAGGAACCGCTCCAGCCCGGCCGGGTCGAGCCGGCCGAGCAGCCCGGGCAGGACGGCTATCTGGGCGACGGCCTCCCGGCAGGTGGCGCAGCCGGCCAGGTGCCGCTCGTAGGCGGCCCGTTCGGCGGGGGCCAGCGCACCCAGCACGTACGCGCCGTCGTCGTGCGCGAACTCGCACCGGGTCATCCCGTCACTCCCATCTCGGCCAGGACCAACCGTAGTGAGCGCAGGGCGTAGTGGGTGCGGGACTTGACGGTGCCCGGCGGCACGCCCAGCCGGGAGGCGGCCTCCGCCACCGACCGCCCCTGGTAGAAGCACTCCACCAGCACCTCCCGGTGGGAGGGGCTGAGCCGGCCCAGCGCCTCGGCGACCATCCATGCCTCCACCGCGCGCTCCGCCTCGTCCACGGTCTCCGGCGGCTCGGGCAGCTCGTCGGTGTAGACCTCGCCGACCCGGGCGGAACGCCGCCGCCAGGCGTCGATGGCGAGGTTGCGGGCGGTGGTGAAGAGCCAGGCCCGCACGGAGCCGCGCTCCGGGTCGAGCGACTCCGGGTGCCGCCACGCCCGCAGCAGGGTCTCCTGCACCAGGTCCTCGGCCCGCTGCCGGTCACCGTTGACCAGCCGGAGGGCGTGCGCGTACAGCGCCTCCGCGTGCTCGTCGTGCAGCGCGCGGAGCAGTTGGGCGTCGTGGTCGGTGATGGCGGTCTCCTCGCTGTCGGCGCGAGCCCGGCGGTGGCGTCCGCAGGGGAATACGTGCCGTCGCCCCGGTCGGTTCAGCCGCAGGTCACGGCGGGCGTCCCGGCCGAGGTGTTCACGCCCGGTTCACGCGGTCGCCGACGCCCGCTCACCGCGCCCTCCTAGCGTCCGGCGGGTACGCACGCCAGCGGCTGCTCCGGCGTGCACCGACCCCCTCCAGGAGGCTCCTTCCATGAGCGACCGTCCCCGGCTGCTCCCGTTGCTCGGCGCCACCCGCCACGGCAGCCGCGACGCCATGACCTGTCTGTACCGGTGCGGCAACGCGTGCGACCACCCGGTTCCCAACACCTCCGGCAACGCGTACTTCGGGGACGTGGTGAACGCGGAGGTGTCCCGGCGCGGCGTGGTCCGGGCCGGCGCGGCCGGCGCGCTGGTGCTCGGCTTCGGCGGCGCGGCCGCCGGCGCCTGCCGTACCGGTTCACGGAGTGGAGAAGACCATGTCCGACACCCT
>NZ_JBAKHV010000003.1:0-235311 GCF_036906775.1 Micromonospora sp. CPCC 205561
CGGCCGACGCCCGCCGTCGGGCGCTGTTGGAGGCGCTGCTCGCCGGGCGGGCCCCGGGCCGGCCACCGGCCGCCCCGGGCGCGCCCCGGCGGCCCGCCGGTCCGCTGCCGCTGTCCTACCCGCAGCAGGGGGTGTGGCTGCTCGACCGGATCCGGCCCGGCGGCGCGGAGTACGTCGTGCCGTTCAGCTGGCGGTTGACCGGCCCGCTGGACCTGGCGGCCCTGCGCGACGCCTGGCGGGAGGTGGTCCGGCGGCACGAGGTGCTGCGGACCCGCTACCAGGTCGTCGACGGGCGGCCGAGCCAGGTGGTCGGCCCGGCCGAGCCGGTCGAGCTGCCGGTCGTGGACCTGACCGGGTGCGTCCCGTCGAGGCGGCCCGCGCGGCTGGACGCACTGATCCGGGACGAGGCGGGCACCCCGTTCGACCTGGGTCGGGACGCGCCGCTGCGGGTCCGGCTGGTCCGGCTCGCCGAGGACGAGCACGTCATGGTGCTGGTCGCCCACCACATCGCGTTCGACGGCTGGTCGGTCGGCGTGCTGGCCCGGGAACTCGGCGCGCTCTACCCGGCGCTGGTCGCCGGCGAGCCGTCCCCCCTGCCCCCGCCGCCGATCCAGTACGCGGACTTCGCGGTGCGGCAGCGGGACCGGGCGGCCGGCCTGACCGGGCAGCTCGACCACTGGCGCGACCGGCTGGCCGGCCTCGTGCCGCTGGAGCTGCCGACCGACCGGCCCCGCCCGCCGGTGCAGGACCCCCGGGGCGCGACGCTGCCGTTCACCGTGCCGGCCGACCTCGGTCGCGCCCTCGCCTCGCTCGGGCGGCGGCACCGGGCGACGCCGTACATGGTGCTGCTGGCCGTGTTCCAGGTGCTGCTGGCCCGCTACACCGGGCAGACCGACATCGCGGTGGGCACCCCGGCCGTCGGCCGGGACCGGCTGGAGGTGCACGGCCTGGTCGGACTCTTCCTCAACACGTTGGTGCTGCGGGCCGACCTCGCGGGCGAGCCGTCCTTCGTCGAGCTGCTGGCCCGGGTCCGGGAGACGGTGCTGGACGCCCAGTCCCACCAGGACGTGCCGTTCGAGCGGATCGTCGACGCGTTGGCCCCGCAGCGCGACCTCTCCCGCAACCCGCTGTTCCAGACCATGTTCGTGATGCAGAACGCCACGGCCGCCGACTTCGCCGGGGCGGGGCTGCACGCGCGGCAGGTGCCGACGCTCTGGCACACCGCCAAGTTCGACCTGACCATGCAGGTGACCGAGGAGGCGGACGGGTCCTTCTCCGGGGTGGTCGAGTACGCGACGGCGTTGTTCGACGCCGCGACCGCGCGGCGGCTGGCCGGGCACTACCGGCGGTTGCTGGCCGCCGTCGTCGCCGACCCGGAGACCCCGGTCACCCGGCTGCCCATGCTCACCGACGCCGAGACGGCCCAGCTCGCGGCCTGGAACGACACAGGCGTCGACTACCCCCACGACACCCTGCTGCACCAGCTGATCGAGGCGCGGGCGGACGCCACCCCCGACGCCGTCGCCGTGGTCGACGACCACGTCGAGCTGAGCTACGCCCAACTCGACGCCCGGGCCAACCAGCTGGCCCACCGGCTGATCGCCCTCGGCGCCGGCCCCGAACGGATCGTCGCCGTCAGCGCGCAACGCCGCGTCGCCCTCGCCGTGGCCCTGCTCGCCGTGCTCAAGACCGGCGCCGCCTACCTTCCGCTCGATTCCACCCAACCCGTGGACCGGCTGCGCTGGATGCTCGCCGACGCGGGCGACCCCGTCACCCTGGTCGACGACCCCGACCAGCACGACTGGCACCGCGGCCCCCGGGTGCACCTCGACGACCCGACCCTCGCCGGCGAACCCGCCGGCCGCCCCGACGTCGCCACCGACGACCGCAACCCCGCCTACCTGATCTACACCTCGGGCTCGACCGGCCGCCCCAAGGGCGTCCTGATCGACCACCGCGCCATCGTCAACCGGCTCCGCTGGATGCAGGACGCCTACCGCCTCGACGACACCGACCGGATCCTGCAGAAGACCCCGTACACCTTCGACGTCAGCGTCTGGGAGTTCTTCTGGCCCCTGACCACCGGCGCCACCCTCGTCATGGCCCGCCCCGACGGGCACCGCGACCCCACCTACCTCGCCGAGACCATCGACCGGCGGCGCATCACCACCATCCACTTCGTCCCGTCCATGCTCCGCGCCTTCACCACCTACCTCGCCACCACCCGCACCGCCCTGCCCCACCTGCGACGCGTCGTCTGCTCCGGCGAGGCCCTCCCCGACGACCTGGCCGCCACCGTGCACGCCCAGCTCGACGTCGAGCTGCACAACCTCTACGGCCCCACCGAGGCCGCCGTCGACGTCACCGCCACCCCCGTGCACCCCGACCGGACCGTCACCATCGGCACCCCGATCGCCAACACGGGCGCCCACATCCGCGACCCCTGGGACAACCCCGTCCCCGTCGGGGTTCCCGGAGAACTCCTCCTCACCGGCGTCCAGCTCGCGCGCGGCTACCACCGCCGGCCCGCCCTCACCGCCGAGCGCTTCACCCCCCGCGACGGCGGCGGCCGCGCCTACCACACCGGCGACCAGGCCCGCTGGCGCCCGGACGGCGCCATCGAGTATCTCGGTCGACTCGACCACCAGGTGAAGATCCGCGGCAACCGCATCGAACTCGGCGAGATCGAAGCCACCCTCGCCGGCCACCCCACCGTCCACGCCGCCGTCGTGCACCCCCACGGACCCGGCGACGACCGGCAACTCGCCGCCTACCTCACCGCCGCCGACGGCCACACCGTCGACCCCGCCACCCTGCGCGCCCACCTCCGCGCCCGGCTGCCCGAATACATGGTCCCCACCCACTGGACCACCCTCGCCGAACTCCCCCTCACCCCCAGCGGAAAGGTCGACCGCAACGCCCTCCCCGCACCCGGCACCCGGGCCGACGACACCCACCACACCCCGCCCGGCACGCCCACCCAACACCTCGTCGTGGCCGCCTTCGGCCAGGCCCTCACCAGCCACGACCGGCCGATCGGCATCCACGACCGCTTCTTCGACATCGGCGGCGACAGCATCCGCGCCATCCGGGTCGTCGGAGGCCTCCGCAGCGAGGGGCTCGACATCACCGTCGCGGACCTCTTCCGATACCGGACGGTCGCCGAGCTCGCCGAGGCCGTCGACGCCCGGGGAGGCGGGCTGCCGACCGAGGCCACCCGAACGGTGGAGCGCTTCGCGCTGATCCGCGAGGAGGACCGGGCCCGGCTGCCCGAGGGCGTCGTCGACGCGTACCCGCTGTCGATGGTGCAGGCGGGCATGGCGTACGAGATGCTCGCCGACCCGACCGGGGACCTCTACCTGAACAGCCTCTGCTACCCGATCGAGGGCGACGCGTTCTCGCTGCCCGCCCTGCACGCCGCCGCCCAGCTGCTCGCCGCCCGGCACGAGATCCTGCGGGCCTCGATCGACCTGACCGGGTACCACGAGCCGCTCCAGCTGATCCATCCCACCGCGGAGATCCGGGTCGGCCACACCGACCTGCGGGGGGTGCCGGTCGCCGAGCAGGAGACCACGGTGGCCCGGCTGGTCGCCGAGGAGCGGCGGGACCGCTTCGACCTGGGTACGCCGTCGCTGCTGCGGCTGCACGCCTACCAGCTGGCCGACGACCGGTGGCGGCTGCTGGTCAGCTACAGCCACGCCATCCTCGACGGCTGGAGCCAGAACTCGCTGGTCCCGGAGCTGCTGGCGTACCACCGCCGGATCCGGGACGGGGAGGATCCGCGGCCCGCCCCGCCGCCGGCCGTCCGGTTCGCCGACGCGGTCGCGCTCGAGCGGCGGGCGGTGGCCGCCGGGGTCGACCGGGAGTTCTGGGCGTCGCGGGTACGGACCCACGAGCGGCTCGGCATCCCGGCGGCATGGGCGGGTGAGGGTGCCCGCTACCGGGCGGTACGGGTGCCCTTCGCCGACCTGATGCCGGGCCTGCGGGAGTTGGCCCGCGCGGCGGACGTACCGCTGAAGAGCCTGCTGTTCACCGCGCACCTGACCGTGCTCGGCATCGTGACGGGGCAGCGGCGCTTCCACAGCGGGCTGGTCTGCAACGGGCGACCCGAGCTGACCGACGGCGACCAGGTGCGGGGGATGTTCCTCAACACGGTGCCGTTCGCCGTGGAGCTGACCGGGTCGAGCTGGGCCGAGCAGGCCCGCCTGGTCTTCGCCGGGGAGGTCGCGCTCTGGCCGCACCGGCACTACCCGCTGCCGGCGATGCAGCGCGAGTGGGGCAACCAGCAGCCGCTGGTCGACGTCTTCTTCAACTACACCGACATGCACGTGCTCGACCTGGGTGGCATCGACCGGTCGGCGATCACCGACACCACCCCGAACGAGTTCGGCCTCTCGGTGTCCAGCGAACCGGGTCAGCTGATCGTCGAGGCCGGCACGGACCGGATCTCCGACTGCCACCTGGACCTGATCACCCGCAGCTACCGGCGGGTGCTGGAGGCGATGGTCGCCGACCCGGCGGGCGACCCGCGCCGGTGCCGACTGCCGGAGGGCGACCGGCGCGCCGTGCTCGCGCTCGGCGCCGGCGGTCCGCTGCCGGTCCCGGACGCGACGCTGCCCGGGCTGGTCGCCCGGCAGGTGGCGGCCACCCCCGACGCGGACGCGGTGGTCTTCGGCGACGACGTGCTCAGCTACGCCGAGCTGGACCGCCGGACCAACCGCCTCGCCCACCACCTGCGGGAGCTGGGCGTCGGGCCGGGGGCGCTGGTCGGGGTGCACCTGAACCGGAGCGCCGACCTGGTCGTGGCGTTCCTCGCGGTGCTTGCCGCCGGGGGCGCGTACCTGCCGCTGGACCCCGACTACCCGGCGCAGCGGACCGCCTTCATGCTCGCCGACGCCGGCGCGCAGGTGATGGTGACCGAGACCGAGCTGGCCGGAAGGCTGGACACCGCGGGGATCCGGACGGTGCTGCTGGACGCCGAGCGGGCGGCGATCGCCGCCCGTCCGCGGCAACGGCCGGCCGTCCGTCCGGCCGCCGACGACCTGGCCTACGTCATCTACACCTCGGGTTCGACCGGTACCCCGAAGGGGGTGATGATCAGCCACCGGGGGCTGGGCAACTTCCTCGCCGCGATGCGGCTCCGGCCGGGGCTGCCGGCGGGGGCCACCGTGGTCGCCCTGACCACCGTGTCGTTCGACCCCTCGGTGCTGGAGCTGTACCTGCCGCTGCTGGTGGGCGGCCGGGTGGTGGTGGCCGACGCGGAGCAGACCCGGGACCCCCAGCGGATGGCCGAGCTGATCCGCACCGCCGCGCCGGCGGTGCTCCAGGCCACTCCGGTGACGTACCGGATGCTGCTGGACTCCGGCTGGTCCGCGCCGGCCGGTGCGACCGTCCTCTGCGGCGGCGAGAAACTGCCGGCCGAGCTGGCGGTCCGGCTCGCCTCGACCGGGGCCACGGTGTGGGACATCTACGGGCCGACCGAGACCACGGTCTGGTCCACCACGACCCGGCTGGCCCCGGACGGCCGACCCGTCGACTTCGGCATGGCCCCGAACGCCGGGCTCTACCTCCTGGACGAGCGGCTGGAGCCGGTACCGGTCGGCGTCCCCGGTGAGATCCACATCGGCGGGGACGGGGTGGCCTGGGGCTACCGGGCCCGGCCCGCGCTGAGCGCGGAGAGGTTCGTTCCCGACCCGCACTCCGCGCTGCCGGGTGCCCGGATGTACCGCACCGGTGACCTGGCCCGCTGGCATGCCGACGGGCACCTGGAGATCCTCGGCCGGGTCGACCACCAGGTGAAGATCCGGGGGCACCGGATCGAACCGGCCGAGATCGAGGCGGCGCTGCTGGCCCACGAGCACGTCCGGGCCGCCGTGGTGCACCCGCAGCGCCTCGGCGGGCAGCAGGAACTGGTCGCGTACCTGGTCGGCGGGGAGCGGCACCCGGTACCGACCGGCGGGCAGCTCCGCGAGTTCCTGCTCCGTACGCTGCCGGACTACATGTGCCCGGCCGCCTACGTACCGCTGGACGCCCTCCCGCTCACCCCCACCGGCAAGGTCGACCGGAACGCCCTGCCGGTGCCGCGACCCGGTGCCGGCGGGCAGGAGCCCGCGCGGGTGGCGCCGCGCACCGCCGAGGAGCGGACGGTCGCGCGGGTGTGGGGCGAGGTGCTCGGCACCGGCGAGGTGGGGGTGCACGAGAACTTCTTCCAGGCCGGCGGGCACTCGCTGCTGGCGACCCGGGTCGCGGTCCGGCTGCGTACGCTGCTCCGCGTCGACGTGCCGGTCCGGGCCCTGTTCGACCACCCCACCGTCGCCCGGCTGGTCGGGGCGCTGCCCGGCTACCCGAAGCTGGACGACCGGCCGGCGGTCCCCCGGCTGACCGCCCGGAACCGGCCGGCCGACGTCGCCGCCCGCCGGGGTGCCCGGTGAGCCCGCGCCGGGGCCCCGCCGGCCACCGGATCGGCGGCGACCGGTGAGCCGGGTCGACGACCGGGTGACCGGCGAGCAGATCCCGCCGCTGCACCGCAACCGGGACTTCCTGCTGCTGTGGAGCGGGTCGGCGGTCTCCATGCTCGGCTCGACCGCGTCACTGGTGGCGTACCCGCTGCTGGTGCTGGCGCTGACGGGGTCGCCGGGCGCCGCCGGGCTGGCCGGGTTCGTGGCGCTGGTGCCGACGCTGCTGTTCCAGCTGCCGGCCGGGGCGCTGGTGGACCGGTGGGACCGCAGGCGGGTGATGATCTGGTGCGACGTGCTGCGGGCCCTGGGGGTGGGCAGCATCGTGGCGGCGATCGCCGTCGACGAGCTGCACCTGTGGCACGTGCTGGCCGTCGGCTTCGTCGAGGGGACGCTGTCGGTGGGCTACGAGCTGGCCGCCGGCGCCGCCATCCCGAACCTGGTGCACCCGAGTCAGGTGACCACCGCGCTGTCGCGCAACGAGGCCCGGGAGCGGGCCGCGGTGATGGCCGGCACCCCGCTCGGCGGCGTGCTGTTCGGGCTGGGGCGGATCTGGCCGTTCGTGCTGGACACGGTCTCCTACCTGGTCTCCCTGCTGACGCTGCTGTTCATCCGCCGCGACTTCCAGGCCGCGCCGGACGGCGCGACCGTGGCCGAGCCCGGTGCCGGGAAGCTGGCCGCGGCACTCACCCAGGGGCTGCGCTGGTTGTGGGGGCAGCCGTTCCTGCGGACGGCCACCCTCCTGGTCGCCGGCAGCAACCTGCTGTTCCGCGTCCTGTTCCTGGTCATCATCGTGGCGTTCGAGGCCGCCGGGGCGGCCCCGGCGGCCATCGGCCTGCTGCTCGGTGTGGCCGGCACCAGCGGGGTGCTCGGTTCGCTGGTGGCGACCTGGTGCGCCGGGCGGTTCTCGATGCGCGCCATCGTCATCGCGGCGAACTGGGTGTGGGCGCTGATGACCTGCGTCATCGCGCTCACCGACGACCGCTACCTGACCGGTGCCGCGTACGCCCTGATGTGGTTCGTGGGGCCGATCTGGAACGTGGCGGTCGCCGGGTACCAGATGGCCCTCACCCCCGACCACATCCAGGGCCGGGTGCTCAGCGCGGTCAGCCTGCTGGCCAACGGCGCGGTCGCGCTCGGTTCCCTGGTCGGGGGCTACCTGCTGGAGGCGCTAGGGCCGACACACGCCGCGTGGTCGATGGCCGTCTGGATGGTCCTGCTCGCCGCCGTGGCGACGCTGAGCCGCTCGGTACGTCGAGCGCGCTTTCTGCCGATTGAGCACCCAAGGAGGAGCTGAAGGTGTTGCGCACCATACTCAAATCGAAGATCCACCGCGCGGTGGTCACCCAGGCCGACCTGCACTACGTCGGCTCGTTGACCATCGACGAGGATCTGATGGACGCCGCCGACCTGATCGCCGGCGAGCAGGTGCACGTGGTGGACATCAACAACGGCGCCCGCCTGGAGACGTACGTCATCGCCGGGGAGCGCGGCAGCGGGGTCATCGGGATCAACGGGGCCGCGGCCCGACTGATCCAACCGGGGGACCTGGTCATCATCATCAGCTACGCGGCGGTGGCCGACCCGGACGCGAAGGGCTACTCGCCGCGCGTGGTGATGGTGGACGAGACCAACCGGATGCTCGGTACCACCGACGACCCGGCCGAGGCGATCCCCGGCACCGCAACCGTTTCCGGTCACACCCTGCGGGCCGCTACGGATCGCCGTAGCGGGAGCGAACATGCGGGCCGATGAGACAGACATCGGCGGGGTGCTGGGCACGATCGGCGGCTCCCCACTGGTCCGGTTGGACAAGCTCATGCCGGACGCCCCGTTCACCCTCTGGGCGAAGTTGGAGGCGCACAACCCGGGCGGCAGCATCAAGGACCGCTCGGCGTTGAGCATGCTGATCGACCGGATCCGGGCCGGCGAGCTGCGGCCCGGCCGCTCGGTGGTGGTCGAGTCCAGTTCGGGCAACCTCGGCATCGGCCTGGCCCAGGTGTGCCGCTACTTCGGAATCCGGTTCATCTGCGTGGTGGACCCCCGGACGAACGCGCAGAACATCGCGGTCATGCGCGCGTTCGACGCCGAGGTGGAGGTGGTGACCCGCACCGACCCGACCACGGGCGAGTACCTGCCGCAGCGCATCCGCCGCGTCCAGGAGCTGGTCTCCACCGTCCCGGACGCCTGGTGGCCGGACCAGTACGGCAACCCGTTGAACCCGCGCGCCCACGAGACGACCATGCGGGAGATCGTCGAGGGGGTGCCGGCCCCGCTGGACTTCCTGTTCTGCGCGACCAGTTCCTGCGGCACACTGCGCGGCTGCGCCGACTACGCGCGTCGGCACGACCTGGCGCTGACCATGGTCGCCGTGGACGCCGCGGGCAGCGCGATCTTCGGTGACTACACCCCGCGCAAGCGGCTCATCCCGGGCCACGGCGCGGGGATCCGCCCGAAGCTCTACCGGGACGGGCTGGCCGACAAGGTGGTGCACGTCAGCGACCTGGACTGCGTGAGCGGGTGCCGCCGGCTGGCCCGCCGGGAGGCCATCCTCGCCGGCGGTTCGTCCGGCGCGGTGGTGGCCGCCGTGGAGCAGCTGCGCGACCTGATCCCGGCCGGCGCGACCTGTGCGCTGATCTTCCCCGACCGGGGTGAGCGCTACCTGAGCACGATCTACGACGACGACTGGGTGAGCGGGCACTTCGGCGACGTCAGCCACCTGTGGAGGGAACGGACCATGGACGGGCCGTCATGTTGATCTTGTCCGCCGGCGAGGTCCGGCAGATCCTGGCCGAGCGGGAGGAGGCCGTCCTGGCCGCGGTCCGCCGCGCCTACGTCCTGCACGCGCGGGGACGTACCGTGCTGCCGCACTCGGTCTTCCTGCGGTTCCCGGAGGACGCCCGCAACCGGATCATCGGGCTACCCGCGTACCTGGGCGACGACACCCCCGTCGCCGGCATGAAGTGGATCTCGTCGTTCCCCGGCAACATCGACCGCGGGCTGGCGCGCGCCTCCGCCGCGATCGTCGTGAACTCGATGCGGGACGGCCACCCGGTCGCGCTGATCGAGGGCTCCACGATCTCCGCCCGGCGCACGGCCGCCAGCGCCGCCCTGGCCGCCGGCGCCCTCGCCCCGCCGGCCGACGGCGTCTCCCTGGTCGGCTGCGGCGTGATCAACTTCGAGGTGCTGCGGTTCCTCCGCGCGGCGCTGCCCGCCCTGGCCGAGGTGACCGTCCACGACCTGGACGCCGGGCGGGCCGCCGCCTTCGCCCGGCGCTGCGCGCGGTGGGACCTGAAGGTGAGCGTCGCCGGCGACGTCGAGGAGGCGCTCGGCGCCCACCCGCTGGTCTGCCTGGCCACCACGGCGGGCGTACCGCACCTGGGGCTGGCAGCATGCCGGCCCGGGGCCCTGGTGCTGCACCTGTCGCTACGGGACATCTTCCCGGCGGACATCCTCGCCGCGGTCAACGTGGTCGACGACGCCGACCACGTCTGCCGGGCGGCCACCTCGCTGCACCTCGCGGAGCAGGAGACCGGCAACCGGGACTTCATCGCCGCCGGCATCGGCGACGTCCTGGGCGGGGCCGGCTGGCGGCACGACCCGGAGCGGGTCACCGTCTACTCGCCGTTCGGCCTGGGCGTGCTCGACCTCGCCGTGGCCGAGCTGGTGCGGCGCGACGCGGAACGCGACGGCGTCGGCACCCGGCTGCCGGACTTCCTGACCACCCCACCGGAGGACCCGGATGCCGACTGAGTCGAGCGTCGCGCCGTGGAACGACACGGCCAGGAGCTACCCGGGACAGCCCACCCTGCACGAGCTGGTGCACCGGCGGGCGGCGCGCACCCCGGACGCCGTGGCGGTGGTCACCGAGCGGGAGCGGCTCAGCTACGCCGAACTGGCCGGGCGGGCCAACCAGCTCGCCGACCTGCTGCTCGCGCGGGGCATCGGGCCGGAGTCCCGGGTCGGGGTGTGCCTGCACCGGGGCGGCGACCTGGTGGTGGCACTGCTCGGCGTCCTCACCGCCGGAGCCGCCTACGTGCCGCTGGATCCGGAGTACCCGGCCCGGCGGATCGCCTTCCTGGTCGCCGACGCGGGGCTGGACACCGTGCTGGCCGAGCCGGACCTGCCGGTCCTCGCCGAGTCGGGCCGGCCCCTCGCCACCGTGTCGGTGGGCCGGGAAACCGTCGGTCGGCCGACCCGGACGCCGCGGGTCGCCGTGGACCCTGAACACCCGGCGTACGTCATCTACACCTCCGGCTCCACCGGCCGGCCCAAGGGCGTGGTGATGCCGCACCGGGGCATCGTCAACCGCATCCGCTGGGGGCTGGAGGCGCATCCGCTGGGTCCCGACGACCGGGTGCTCCAGAAGACCCCGTACAGCTTCGACGTCTCGGTGCCGGAGATCTTCGGCACCCTGGCCGCCGGCGCCCGGCTGGTGCTGGCCCGGCCGGGTGGCCACCGCGACCCGGCGTACCTGATCGACACGATCCACCGGCACGGAATCACCGCGATCCACTTCGTACCGTCGATGCTGCGGGCGTTCCTCGCCGAGGTCCGCGTCGCCCGGGCCCGCTTCCCCGCCCTGCGCCGGATCGTCTGCAGCGGCGAGGAGCTGGCCCCGGACCTGGTAGCCGAGGCCGCCGAGCTGATCGGTTGCGAACTGCTCAACCTCTACGGCCCGACCGAGGCGGCGGTGGAGGTGACCGGGTCGCGCTGCCGGGCGGGTGAGCCGGTCAGCATCGGCCACGCGGTGGCGAACACCCGCACCCACATCCTGGACGACCGCGGCCACCCGGCGGAGGTCGGCGAGCTCTGCCTGGCCGGGGTGCAGCTCGCCCGGGGCTACCTCGGCCGGCCCGGGCTGACCGCCGAGAAGTTCGTGCCCGACCCGTTCGGCCCGCCCGGCTCCCGGCTGTACCGCACGGGGGACCTGGCCCGGCGGCTGCCCGACGGGGCCGTGGACTACCTGGGCCGGGTCGACCACCAGGTCAAGATCCGGGGGCACCGGGTCGAGCTGGGCGAGATCGACGCCGCGCTGCGTACCGTGCCGGGGGTGCGGGCCGCCGCCGCCGCGGTACACGCCGGGCAGCTCGTCGGGTACGTGGTGGCCAGCGTCGTCCCCGGCGTCCGGGCGCTCCGGGCCCACCTCGCCGAACGGCTGCCCGGGTACATGGTCCCGTCGGTGTACGTGGCCGTACCGGCGCTGCCGGTGGGCCCGAGCGGCAAGCTGGACCGTTCGGCCCTGCCCGCACCCGACCGGCACCGGCTCGTCGGCGGGGAGCGGGTCGACCCGCGTACCGACGACGAGCGCCGGCTCGCCGACCTCTGGGCCGAGTTGCTCGGCAGCGGGCCGGTCGGGGTGCACGACACCTTCGTCGAGCTGGGCGGCGACTCGCTGGCGGCCACCCGGGTCTGCTCCCGGCTGCGCCGCCGGTGGGGCTGGTCGCCCTCCCCCGCCGACGTGCTCACCGCCACCGTGGCCGAACTCGCCGCGTGGGGCACCCGGGGCGGCCCGGCGACCGGCGAGGGTGCCGGACCCGGCGGGACCTCGCCGCCCGGCGTCGCGCACCACGTCACCGCCGGGCCGGCCGACGGGTCGCTCAACGCCGCCCAGCACCGGATCTGGTTCGCCGACCAGCTCGATCCGGGGTCGACCGCCTACACGCTGACCGAGTCCTACCGGCTGCGCGGGGCGGTCGACGTCGACGCGCTGCGCGCGGCCCTGGCGGACACGGTGCGTCGGCACCCGGCTCTGCGGACCACCTTCCAGGCCCGGCGCGGCGTGCCCCACGCGCAGGTCGGGCCGGACCCCCGGGTGCCGGTCGAGGTGCGCGACGTGGCCGACGCCGCCGAGGCGCGGGCGGCCGTCGCACGGCTCGCCGCCGTGCCGTTCGCGCTCGCCGAGGGGCCGCTGCTGCGGGTCGCGCTGCTGCGGCTGGCCCCGGAGGAGCACGTCCTGGCCGCCACCATCCACCACATCGTCGCGGACGACTGGTCGATGGACGTGCTGTGGCGGGATCTCGGCCAGGCGTACGCGCGGCGCCGCCAGGGCCACGCGGAGGCCGTCGAGCCGCTGCCGCCGGCCCCGCTCCCGCCGACCGACCCGGCCGACCTCGCCTACTGGCGCCGGCACCTCGCCGGTGCGCCGGCCACCCTGGACCTCCCGACCGACCTGCCCCGGCCGGCGCGGCTGCCGCAGAGCGGGGCCACCGTCCGGTTCGGCCTGTCGACGGAGACCACCGCCGCGGTACGGACGCTGGCCCGGGCCACCGGCTCGACCCCGTTCATGGTGCTGCTCGCCGCGTTCACCGTGCTGATCGGGGAACTCACCGGCCGCGACGACCTGGTGATCGGCACGTTCGCCGGCAACCGCGACACGGAGGAGGCCGCGAACGGCATCGGGATGTTCGCCAACACCCTCGCCCTGCGGGTGCCCTGCCCGGCCGGGGCGGCCTTCACCGAGCTGCTGTTCCAGGTGCGTGAGGTGGCGCTGGCCGGGTACCGGCACCAGGGCTTCCCCTTCGACCGGCTGGTGACGGCGCTGCGTCCGAAGCGCGACCTGAGCCGCAACCCGGTCGTCCAGGTCGCCTGCCAGCTCCTCGGCGACCTGACCGACCGGCTCCGGTTGCCCGGGGTCAGCGCCGAGCCGTTCTCGCACGGCCAGGGCGGCTCCCCCTTCGACCTGCTGCTCACCGTGCGGGAGGAGGGGACGCGGCTGGCCGGGTGTCTCCAGTACCACGGCGAACTGTTCACCGCCGACCGGGCGGCTTCGTTGGCCGACGGCTTCACCAGCATCCTGACCGCGGCGGTGCACCGTCCCGAACGGGCGGTCGGGCGGCTGGCCCGGCAGTGGGTGTAGACCGGGGTGGGAAATGCGGGGGCGCCGGTCGGCAATCTGGGTGCGGCGGCCCGATGAGCGAGCGGCGAGCCGTTCCTAGCCTGGGCCGGTGACCCACACGCCCACAAGGCCAGGAGGCGACCATGAGCAACGAGTCGAAGCCCGTACTCACCGCCCAGCAGCTCCGGGTGCTCAGACTCGTCGCCGAGGGGTACGACAACGCGGGCATCGCGCGGGAGCTGCGCTGCTCACCACACAGCGTGAAGAACATGATCTACGACCTCATGGCCCGGTTGCAGGTCTCCAACCGGGTCCACGCGGCCGCGTACGCCATCCGGCGAGGGCTCATCTGACTCAGATCAGCCCCTCGCGCAGGGCACACGCCACGGCGTGCGCCCGGTTGCGCACCTGCCACCGGTGCGTGATCGTGTGCACGATGCCGGTCACGGTACGCACCGAGTAGGCCAGCGAACGGGCGATCTCCTGGGTCTCGTACCCGTCGGCGAGCATCAGCAGCACCGCCCGCTCGCGCTTGGTGAGCTGCCGGGCCGCCGGCCCTTCCGGCGCCCGGTCGGCGACCCGGGTCAGCGGATCCCCCAGCAGGCCCGACGGCACCGTGAAGCTGCCGTCGGCCGTCGCCCGGACCGCCGGACCCAGCCGGTCCGGGCACACCTCGGAACGGCGCAGCAGGCCGCCGGCGCCCGCCTCCACGGCCTCGACCACGTCCGACTCCCGCAACGTCTCGGCCACCAGCAGCACCCGCCGGCCGGCGCGTGACAGCGAGCGCAGCAGGAGCAGCACCGCGTCGCCGACCCCGTCGGTGACCATCAGCACCACGTCGGGGCGGTCGACCACCACGGTCAGCTCCGGGCATGCCCGCGCCATGTCGTCGACACCGACCCGTACCGCCGGGTCGGCGGCGATGACCTGCACACGTGTCCGCTCGTCCATCCACATCACTCCAGGCACTCGTCGCCGACAGACGCCAAGGAGAATGTCACCGCGGCCCGGCGACCGGCACGGGAAACGGCCCCCATATTCCTCATCGGTCGGCAACCCGACCCCGCACACCGGCGCCGGCCAGGAAGGTGTGCGTCCGGCCGGGAGCCGCCCGCGCGGGACGCCGTGGGTCAGGCCGACCGCCCTCGGGATCCCGCCGTCGCCCGCCGGGCGATCCGCTCCCGTTCCGTCGCCTCCCGGTCCGCCGCGTCCCGCTCCGCGGCCGCCCGGGCGTCGTAGGCCTCGCGGGCGGCCGCGATCTCGTTCTGGTGCGTCTCCGTCCAGGTCACCAGGGTGCGGATCGTCTCGTGCAGGGTCGCCCCGAGGGGGGTGAGCGCGTAGTCGACCCGGGGCGGCACCGTCGGGAACACGGTGCGGCTCACCAGGCCGTCGCGTTCGAGGTGGCGCAGCGTACGCGCGAGCATCCGCTGACTGACCCCGTCGATCTGCCGGCGCAGCTCGGTGAAGCGGAGGCTCCGCTGGTCGAGGAGCGCGATCACCAGCAGGGACCACTTGTCGGCCACGCGGTCCAGGATCTGGCGGACCTCGCAGTCCTCCCTGGTGTCCCACTGGAACACGTCGTAGTTGGCGTCGGTATCCCCGCAGTTACCGAGGGACCGCGAAGTTCCGTCTTCCATGGCCACTGATGGTGCCTGACGATGCACCTGGTTACAAGAAGGAACCGGCGTGCACGAGGAGAACCGACGGCAGCCGGCGAGGAAGAGGGGTCGATGGATCATGGCTACGTCGAGCGGGCGTACGGACAGCCGGGCCTGGAGCGTCCTGCTCGTGCTGTGCGGGGCGATCTTCCTGGAGGGGATCGACGTCGCGATGCTGAACGTGGCGCTGCCGGCGATCCGGGCTGACCTCGGGCTGTCGACCGGGACGCTCAGCGGCGTGGTGAGCGCGTACGTCCTCGGCTACGGCGGCTTCATGCTGCTGGGCGGGCGGGCGGCGGACCTGCTCGGCCGCCGCCGGATGTTCCTGCTGGGGCTCGTCGTCTTCCTGGCCTTCTCCGGCCTCGGCGGGCTCGCCACCGAGGGCTGGATGCTGCTGGTGGCGCGCTTCGTCACCGGCGTCGCCGCCGCGTTCATGACGCCCGCCGGGCTGGCCCTGGCCACCAACGCCTTTCCCGAGGGGCCGCAACGCACCAGGGCGCTCGGGGTGTACGCCGGCATCGGCTCGGGCGGCTTCTCGCTGGGCCTGGTCGCCGGCGGCCTGCTGACCTCCGTCGGTTGGCGCTGGGTGTTCTTCGCCCCGGTCCTGCTCGCCACGGTCATCCTCGTGGCCGCCGTCGTCCTGCTCCGGGGCACGGCCGACGAGGTCCGGCCCACCGGCGGGTTCGACATCGCCGGCGCGCTGAGCATCACGGGCGCCATGCTGCTGCTCGCCTACGGCGTGGTACGCCTGGAGAACGCCGGCCAGGGGCCGGGCACCACCCTGGGGGTGTTCGCCGCCGGCCTGCTCCTCCTGGCGGCCTTCGTCGTGATCGAGCGGCGGTCGGCCGACCCGCTGGTGCGGTTGGGCATCCTCCGCTCCGGGCCGCTCGTACGCACCAACGTCGGCGCGCTGCTGTTCCTGGGCTCCTTCGCCGGCTTCCAGTTCATGATCACGATCTACCTCCAGGAGCTGCGGGGCTGGAGCCCGCTCCAGACCGGCCTGGCGATGCTCGTCGTCGCGATGGACATGATCCTGTCCCCCACGCTGACGCCCCGGCTGGTCGACCGGTTCGGCAACGTGCGGGTCCTGCTCGGCGGCGTGCTGGCGGCCGTCCTCGCGTACGCGCTGTTCCTGCCGCTCACGGCCGACTGGACGTACGCGGCGATGCTGCCCGGCATGCTCCTGCTCGGCCTGGCGTTCTCGCTCGCCTACGGGCCCCTCACCATGGCCGCCACCGACGGCGTCGACGAGCGCGAGCACGGCCTCGCCGGGGGCCTGCTGTACACGTCGATGCAGTTCGGCACGGCACTCGGCATCTCGGCGGTGACCGCGGTCAGCGTCGCGGCGGCCGACGGCGCACCGGGGCACGGGCTCGGCCTGTCGGCGATCCGTCACGGGCTCGTCGTCCCGGTGGTGTTCTCGGTCGTCGCCGTGCTCGTCACCGCCCTCGGCCTGCGCCGGGGTGCCGCCGCCACCGCGACACCCGAGCCCGCGACCGCCACCACCGCGGCCTGAGCAGGCGGGGCGGCCATGTGCGTCGGGGTCGTCGGGCCACGCGACGGAGGAGCGGCCCGACGCGCACCCCGGCGACGTGGGCGCACCGCTACAGGGCGATCCAGTAACGGCGCACCGGCGCGTGCGCGGTCCCGTCGATCCCCGCCAGGACGCCGCCGGCGCGTTCGATCATGCGCGCCGACGCGACGTTCTCCGCGAGGCACACGATCAGGACGCGGTCCAGGCCCAGGGCGCGCGCCTCGCCGAGCATCTCGCCCAGGGCCCAGCTCGCCAGCCCCCGGCGGCGCGCGGAGGGGCGTACGCCGTAGCCGAGGTGACCGGTCTCGTCGTCGGACCTGTGCCGCAGGGCGATCGCGCCGAGCACTCGGGCGTCCTCCACGATCCAGCGGGGTGAGCCGTGCTTCTCCTCCGGACAGGGGTCCCCGGCGGGGTGGTCCAGCCGGACCCGCTCGTGCACCCAGCTGGCGAAGCCGGCCGGCGAATCCACGTCGTCGTCGCCCGTCAGGCCGAAGCCGTCCTCGTGGAGGCCGGGGCCCCAGTCGTCGCGGCACTCCAGGAACGCGGCGTGCAGCCGGACGGTCGGCGGGATCAACTCAGGCATGCCGCGACGGTAGCCGGCTACGGGGTGATCAGGGTCCACGCGCTGATCGCGCCCAGCACCATCAGGGCGGGCACCACCAGCAGCAGTTCGGCCGCCGAGCCGGTGCGGAAGCGCAGCGGGGCCCACATGCCCAGCGCCGCCCACCGGCAGCCACGGATCCGGATCGGCCACAGCAGCGGCACCCGGGAGAAGGTCAGCGCGTCGCCCAACGAGTGCACCAGGCAGCCCAGCCCCAACGGCAGGCCCACCCACCACCATCCGGCTACCGGGCCGGGCAGCGCCGCGGCCATCAACCCGACCAGCAGCCCGGCCGCCGCCGCCCCGTACGCCCCACGGGTGCGTCTGCGTAGCGCCCCGCGGGTCGCCAACGCCGCGGCCAGCCCCGCGACCACCGCCGCCGCGACGTCCCCGCCGATCCAGCAGAGCAGCGAGACCACCAGCCCAGTGGTCACCGCGAACACCAGGGTGTGCGTGACCGCCCGGTGGCCGCCCCGGCCCGCGCAGCACGCACAGGACGCCGACCGCAGCGCGGCCGCTCCCGCCGCCGCGCCCCGGGCGACGAGTCGGGTCAGCGGACCCAACGACCGGGCGACCACCGAGCCGGGATGGTCGACGTCCGGCAGCAGCGCCCCTCCGGCGGTGACCGCCGCACCGACCAGCACCGTGCCCACCGCGGGCCGCGCCCCCCACCCCGCCGCCAGCGCACAGCCCCCCAGCCACACCACCACTCCGGACAACGCGTGAGACCGCCCCATCACGCCGCGCCACCACCCTCCACCCGCGACACGAAACGTGAGGAGAGCATCGCAGAGAGCGCCGGCGGCGGCACGACGTGCGCTACCTCGTGAAGTAGGCGGCGCTCTCCGGGTCCGCCGGGTAGTAGGACTCGATCGCGATCTCCTCGACCGCGATGTCCATCGGCGTGCCGAACGTGGTGACGGTCGAGAAGAGCCGTAGCTCCCGTCCGTCGACCCGGAGGATCATCGGGATCACCACGTCGGCGTCGACCCGCTGGCCCACGGCCTCCCCGGGCCCGGGATCCAGCAGCTCTTCGTAGAGTGCGGTGAGCTCCGCGTCGGCAGCGGTGGCGAGCTGGCGCGAGATCCGACTGCGGAACACCGCACGCACGTCGGCCAGGTTGACGACCATGGGAGCGAGTCCGCGCGGATCCAGGCCCAGCCGGACCAGGTTCACCGGTGGCCGCAACAGGTCGGGAGCGACTCGCGCGAAGAACGGGTCGACCGCGCGGTTGGTCATCACGATGTTCCACCGTCGGTCGAAGACCAGCGCCGGATACGGCTCGTGCGCCCGGAGCACCCGGCGGACCGCGTCGAGGGCAGCCGACAGGGCGGGGTCGTCGAGCGGACGCTCCGTGTACCGGGGCGCGAAGCCGGCGGCGAGCAGGAGTCGATTGCGATCACGCAGCGGCACGTGCAACTGGTCGGCAAGCCGGAGGATCATTTCCACGCTCGGCTTGGACCTGCCGGTCTCGACCAGGCTGACGTGACGAGCCGAGACGTCCGCGGCGATCGACAGGTCGAGTTGACTGAGCCCTCGGCGCTGCCGCCACTGCCGCAGGAGTTCCCCGACGGTGTACACGATCATGAGCGTACCCATCGTCGCGCCGAGCGCCATGAAGTGCGAGTTCATCGACATCCCCACCGGGCCGGGGAAACACTTGGGCCATGACAACCGAGAACAGGAGCCTCGTCCTGCGTGCGCTGGCGGGGCTGGTCGAGACGGGCGACGTCGACACGCTCGCCTCGTTCCTCGACGACGACTTCGTCCACCACCGACCGGGTTCGCCAACCTCGACCAAGGCGGAATGGCTCGCCGCCGTCCGCGCCGCGCTCGGCCCGACGGCCGGCATGCAGGTCGAAGTCCTTCACCTGCTGGCCGACGGCGACCACGTCGTGGTGCACTCGCGACGCCGGCTTCCCGACGCGGGGCCCGAGATCGTGGTCGTCGACGTCCTGCGGATCGCCGACGGGCTGATCGCCGAGGTGTGGGAGGTCATCGAACCGACGGCCCACGCCGCCGCCAACACGGCGTGGTGGCAGCCCGCTCGTCGTTGACCGGGGCGGGCAGCCCAGGGACGAGCCCGCGGCGAGTCGGGTTTCCGACTGCCCGCGCTCACAGGTCGAGCAACGAGCCTTCTCATATGGCTGTTGAGCTGCGGAAACTGGTAGACATGCGATAGATGGTTCTCTATGACGTGAAGACTTGTCGCATGTCGCCCGTCGCCACAGCGGTGGGAACCACCGGGTCCTCGCGCGGCCAGCACGGGCTGGTCACCTCCCCCGTTCCATTCCGTGGCTCACCTCGCCTCTCCACGAGAAAGCAGCCCGCCATGTCCTCAGCGCAAGACAACCAGCCGCACTCAGCCGCCGCCACCGGCCCGACCGGTCCCCGTTCGAAGAACGCCGCGATCGCGGGGCTCCCCTCGGCTCCGACCATCCTCGCGGTCACCGCCGACACCGTGACGGCGGTGTTGAGCTGGGCACCCGGCGCGGACGGCGGCTCGCCGATCCTCGGCTACGAGGTCACCCCCTACGTGCAGGGCGTACGTCAGGCCAGTCAGACCTTCGGTCCGGCCAGCACGCAGACCATCGCCGGGCTCACCTCGACCGTCACCTACCAGTTCGCGGTGGCCGCCCGTACGGCCGAGGGGACCGGGCCCGAGTCGAGCCTCTCGCAGGAGGTCACCGCGAACGTGTCGCCGACGCTGCTGTTCAACGCGCCCACCTCGGCCACCGTCGGCATCGCCTACGCCGCCACCCTCAACATCACGCACGGCGCGCCGCCCTTCCTCTGGTCGCTGGATTCCGGTGAGCTTCCGCCGGGGCTGACCCTGAACCCGGTGACCAACGGCATCTCCGGCGTGCCGACCACGGCCGGCGTCTACCCGGTGGTGATCCGGGTGGTCGACGCCGCGGGCCAGTCCGGAACCCGCCTGATCGTCCTGACCGTCAACCAGACGCCGGTCCTGGTCTTCCCCACCCCACCGCTGGGCGAGGTCACCGGCCCCTACGCCGAGCAGCTCACCGTCATCGGTGGTACCGCACCGTTCGTCTGGTCCCTCGCCGCCGGCACGTTGCCACCCGGCCTGGCCCTCACCCCGGCGAGCGGCCTGATCTCCGGCCGCCCCACCGCGGCCGGCGCCTACCTCGCCACCATCAAGGTGACCGACGCCAACGGGCTCAGCGCCACCAAGCCGATCCGGCTGGTTATCCAGCCGGCCAGCGAGGTCACCCTGACCGCCTCCACCGCGGCGACCACCTTCGGCAAGTCGGTGCACTTCGACGTCGCCGTCGGGCCGGGCACCGCCGAGGGGACCGTGTCGCTCATCGACGAGCTGCCGAACGGGGTGGAGACCCCGCTCGGCACCTTCCCGCTGGAGCTCAACGCCGCCTCCTTCGACCTGCAGATGCCCGCGTTCGGGCTCAACCGGTTCCGGGTCCAGTACGACGGCACCAACCCGAACGCCGAGGCGGTGTCGAACACCGTCACCGTCGAGGTGTCCGCCGCACCCGGGCAGCTGCTGATCGAGCAGTTCGCCCAGTCGGGCGTCGACGGCCTCACCGACCAGTACGTCTCCCTCGTCAACACCACCGAGCTCGACCTGCCGGTCGCCGGATTCCGGATCGAGGCCCCCGACGGAATCTCCCTGCTGATCCCCGGCACCGTACGCCCGGTGCCGCCACGTCGCGGCTTCCTGGTGGCCGCTCCCGCCTACTCCTTGTCGAACATCAAACCGGACCTGATCGTGTCGGACCTGGGCCAGGGCGGCCTGCGGCTGCTCGCCCCGGACAGCGCGAACACCGTCACCGACGCCGCCGGCACCACGCCCGACTTCGCCGAGGGCACCCCGCTGCCCGCGTTCAGCAGCCCGCCCTTCGTGCACCACGCGTGGAACCGACTGAAGGTCGGCGGCAAGCCACTGGACACCACGAACAACGCCGCGGACTTCCGGCTGGTCTCCACCGTGCGCGGCCCCATCAACGGGGTGCCCTCCGCGCTCGGCTCACCGTCGCCGCAGAACAGCCTCGGCACCTACCAGCAGAACCCCGCCATGCAGTCGACCCTGCTCGACCCCGACGTGTCCCAGTCGGTCGCACCGAACCGGGTCCGAACGCCCGGCACACTGGTGATCAGGCGGACCATCACCAACCGGTCGGGCGCCCCCATCACCCAGGCCCGGGTCCGCATCACCAGCCTCAGCCAGCTCAACGGCGCACCCCTGCCCGGCGGCACCTCGCCGGCCACGCACTCCCACCTGCGGCTGGTCAACCCGGCCGTGCCGACCAGCTCGATCAAGGTCAACAACGGGCGGACCCTGCTCGTCCGGAACCTGGCGATGGACCTACCGGCCACCACTCCGCCCGGGGGCGGGCTGGCCACCACCCTGACCATCCCACTCGACCTGGGCGGCCTGGCCCCCGGCGCCTCCGTACACATCGCGCTGACCTTCGCCGTCGACACCCCCGGCCCCTTCTGGCTGGCCTACGACATCGACGCCCTCGGCGGCAGCCCGATGCCCGCCGCGAGGTTCGCCGCCACCACACCCAGACAGCGGGCCTCGACCGCCCGGCGACCGGGCGACACGCCCACGGCCAGCGTCGTCAGCGGCACCCTCCGCTGACCCGTACCGGCCCGCGGCGCGGCTGGCGTGCCAGCACGGACCGGGTGGACGCGCTACGGGCGCCCTGCCCGGTTCCGCACCGGCCCGCGCCGGCACCCGGCCTCGGAGCACCGGCAGCGTCCGGCACCGGGCCACGACCGGGAGCGTCCGGCCCGGCTCCGGTCCGCAGCGGGTCCGGTGCGGGCGCCGCCGCCCTGGCGACGGCGACGCCCCGTCCCGGTCTCAGCAGGGGCCGAGGTCGCGCCACTGCGCGGTGAGCCCCGGCTCGGAGCCGAGCGTCCACCAGTTCGCCTGCCAGAGCCGGCCGTTGTGCCGCACCCGCTGGCCGCCGAGGTACACCGTGCCCCGGTCCCAGTTCGGCGCGCCCGCGCAGTTCGCCGGCGGCGGCGACGAGGGAGGCGGGGACGACGGCGGGGGCGAGGACGGCACGCCGGTGGGCGTCGGCGAGGAGGTGCCCGGCGGCGGCGTGGGGCAGGCGCCGCCCGCGCCGACCGTGTCGGTGTGCGTGGTGCCGGCGGAGCGGTGACCCGCCACCCGCGTCGCCACCTCGGCCGGCGTCAGCACCTGCCGGTCGACGAAGTACAGCCAGTCGACCTGCTGGTGGTAGGTGCTGCGCCCGCCGGTGTGAGTGACCAGGTCGATGAACCACAGGTTGAAGTTGATCGACATCGGCGTCTCCGGGTAGTACCGGTCGCCGTGGTCGGCCACCTGCCGGCCGTCCACGTAGTACTTCACCCGGCCCTGCGAGACGGTGAACACGAGGTCGTGCCAGCCGTCGAAGCTGCTGCGCTGCGCGGTGTGGGTGTTGTCGGCCACCCAGGGCTCGTTCTGGTAGGTCTCCCAGGTGGTCTGGTAGAAGATCGGACCCTGTTCGCCCCACCCTCCGTTGGGTAGGTACTCGAAGTCGATCTCGCCGTAGTTCGGGTCCATCGGACGGTCCAGCGGGGTGATCGTGAAGAACGTCTCGACGAGACGGTCGCCGTCGTTGCCGACGACCGGCGCGTCGGCGAAGCGCACCCGGGCCGCGTACGTGCCCTCGAAGAACGCCCGCCGCTGGAACAGTTCGGCATGGCTGGTGCCGGCGGCGGTGCCGTCGGTGGAGGCGGCGAGCTGGAGCACCTTCTGCCCGCCGGAGGTCGGGAACGAGATGTTGGACGCCGGCCACGACGCGCCCGGCACGCCGGGGCCGCCGGCGTTGGTGCGCACCGTCCAGTTGCGGGCCGGCAGCGCGGGGTCGGCCGACGACGCGTACGCGAAGTCGTCGAACAGCACGCCGCAGGTCTCGGCCGCGGCGGCGGCGCTGCCGCCCGGGCCGAACGCGGCGATCGCGGCGACGGTGGCCAGCGCCGCCGACGCTGCGGCGAAGGCCGTACGGGATCTCCGTGACATGGGGGTTCTCCTCACGGTGGGAGGGAAAGGGGTACGCGCGGGACGGGCGACGACGACCGCCCGCGCGGCGGAGCCGAACGGAAGGGCCTACCTGATCGCCCCCGCGGTGAGGCCGGTGCGGATCTGCCGTTGGAAGAGCACGTACGCGGCGAGCACCGGCAGCATCGCGATGGTGAGGCCGGCGAAGAGGCCGCTCCAGTCGCTGCGGTAGCCCTGGCTGACCGACAGCGCGGCCAGGCCCTGCGCGAGCACGTACCGGTCGGGGTCGGGGTTGAGCACCAGCGGGAGCAGGTACTGGTTCCACAGCCCCAGGAAGTTGAAGATCGCGATGCTGATCAGGCCGGGCCTGGCCAGCGGCAGCATCACCCGGACGAGGACGCCCCAGTGCGAACAGCCGTCGAGGAACGCCGCCTCGGCGAGGGCGGTCGGCAGCGAGCGGAAGAACGCGTGCAGGAAGAAGACGGTGAACGGCAACGCGTACGCGGTGTAGACGAGGATCAGGCCCGGGTAGGTGCCGAGCAGGCCGAGCTGCTCGACGACGAAGAAGAGCGGCACCAGGGCCAGGAACACCGGGAAGAGCAGCCCGGAGACGAACGTGTAGTAGACGATCCGGTTACCGCGGAACTGGTAGCGGGCCAGGGCGTAGGCGACGGTCGAGCCCAGCCCCATGGTGAGGACGAGCGCCGCCCCGACCACGATCGCGCTGTTGCCGACGTACCGGCCGATGGAGGCCTGCTCCCAGGCCCGCGACCAGTTGTCGAAGCGCGGCTGCTCCGGCAGCGTCCACGGGCTGGTGAGGATCTCGCGGTCGGTCTTGAGGGAGCTGACGACCGCCCAGAGCAGGGGCAACGTGACGATCGCCGCCCACGCCACGAGGAAGACGTGCGGGCCCCAGGTGCCGCCGCGGCGTCGGCGCCGCGACGGCGGCGCGGGTGGCGCGTCGACGGGGCGTTCGGCGATGGTGGTCACGTGTACTCCACCCGCTCCCGGCGTCCGGCCCGCATCGCCACGACGGCGACGGCGAGCGTGAGGAAGAACAGCGCGACGCCCATCGCCGCGGCGTAGCCGAACCGCCCGTACGTGAAGGCGTTGCGGTACAGCCCGAGACCCATCACCTCGGTCGCTCCGTCCGGCCCGCCCGGGCCGACGGTCATGATCTGCACGACCGCGAAGCCGTCCAGGGCGAGCACGCCGAGGTAGACGAACGCGACCTGGACGTTGTCCCAGAGCAGCGGCACGACGACGCGCCACAGGACGGCGAGGCGCCCGGCGCCGTCGAGCACCGCCGCCTCCAGCACCTCGCGCGGGATCGACTCCATCGCGGCGCCGAAGAGCACCATGTAGAAGCCGACCGACGACCAGACCAGCACCGCCATGACCGCCCAGAGGGCGACGGCCGGGTCACCGAGCCAGCTGCGGGCCAGCGCGTCGAGCCCGACCCCGCGCAGAAAGCCGTTGAGCAGCCCGTCGTTGGGGCCGTAGACGAACTGCCAGAGCACCGCGACGATCGGCAGCGAGAGCACCTGCGGCAGGAAGTACGCCACCTTGTACAGCTCGCCGCCCCGGACGGCGGACGGCCCGGCGGTCCCGCCACGCCCGCCGAACGAGACCAGCCCGGCCAGCAGCAGCCCGAGGACGACGGTGACCGCCGGCACGACGAGGAGCATCAGCCCGTTGTTGCGCAACGCGGCGTGGAACAGCGGATCGTCGGCCAGCCGGCGGAAGTTCTCCAGCCCGACGAAGCCCACCTCCCCGGAGACGCCGGTCCAGTCGGTGAGGGCCAGGTAGAACGCCTGCGCGTACGGCGAGAGCACGAACACCGCGTACAGGGCGAGGGCGGGCAGGATCGCGCCGGCGAGGAACCGGTTCCGGCCGGACCGGACGGTCGTCATCGCTACCGCTCGTACTTCGTGACGGCGCGGTCGGCCGCGACGGCGTCCGCCGCCTTCTGGATCCGGTCGGCCCACTGGGCGGGCGTGACGCGCCGGGTGGCCAGCTCGCCCGTGGCGTCGTCGACCGCCTTGGCCAGCGGCGCGTACCAGGTGCGGAAGCGGTAGGCGAACGTGTGCGAGGCGGCCGCGTCGACGGCGGCCTTCACCGAGCCGAGCCCGCTGGAGAGGGTGAGGCCGTCGGTCGCCCCGGACACCGTGGGCAGGGTGGAGTTCAGCTCGGCGAACCGCCGGGCGGCCGGCTTCGAGAACAGGACGCGCAGGAAGTCCAGACCACCGCGCGGATTCTTCGCCCTGGCCGGCACGACGAACGACTCGCTGCTGGCCGCCTGCAGCCCGCTCACCGGCATCCGATCGCCGCCGCCGAGGGACGGTACCGGGGCCATCACCATGTCGAAGCCGTCGGGGGCCACGCCCTTCTGCTCGGCCTCCAGCCACGATCCACACGGGATGATCGCGGCGCGCCCCCGGCACCAGGCGGCCTGGGCCTCGGTGTGCGACAACGCCTCCGAGCCGGACAGGAGGTAGCCGCGCCCGGCCAGCTCGGCGATGGCGGTGGCCGCGTCGAGCAGCGCCGGCTGCCGCCACGCGTCGGGCTCGAGGTTGTCGACCGCCTTGACGAGATCGGTCCCGCCGGCCTTGGCCGCCATGGCCAGCAGCGGGTCGTTCAGGTACTCCGGGTACTTGCCCTGGTACGTCCACGGCGCGGCGCCGCTCTTCTTGATCTCGGCGCAGAGCGCCAGCATCGCGTCCCAGGTGGTCGGGAAGGTCCAGCCGTTGCGCTCGAAGAGCGGCCGGGAGTACCACAGCCCCCAGACGGTGTAGGTGAAGTTGAGCGTGCGCGGTACGCCGTCGAACGTGCCGTCGTCGACGACCCCCGGCAGCAGCGTGTCGCGTACCTTCTTGCCGCCGCCGTCGAGCGCCGGGGCGTCGAGCAGCTCACTCAGGTCGGTGAGCTTGCCGGCGGCGACGAGCGTGGCCAGGTCGAGCCGTCCGGCGCCGGTGTTGTCGACGACGTCCGGCGGGGTGTCGGCGACGAACCGCGGCTGGAGCGCCTCACCCACCTTCTGGATGCCCTTGTGGTCGACCGTCGCACCCGGGTGCCGCTCCTGGTAGAGCTTCTCGGCGTGGACGGCGTACTCGTCGCCGTAACCGCCCTTGAAGATGACGACCTCGAGCGGTGTCGCGTCGGGCACGCCGAGCGGGTTGTCGGCGCTCTTCGCGCCCTGGGCGGCCGGGGCGCCGTCGCCGCCGCCGCCGGCGGTGACACAGCCGGTCAGGGGCACCGCGGCGGCGGCCGCGGTCGCGCGCAGCACGGCGCGCCGGGTGGTCGGGTGGCGTCGCTGCGGAGAAGAGGGGTTCATGACTGGGCTCGCCTTCTCTAGGCGGCGCGCCGGATGCGCCCGGCGTACCGCGCCTCCAACTCCTGGTTGTGCCGGTCTCCGCCGGGAACGTTCGCCGACAGGTAGACCGGGGGCGTCTCACCGGCGGCGACTAGCCGGGCCACCACCTCGCACACGACCTGCTGGGCCAGCAGGGCGCCGGTGACGGACGAGATCGCGCCGACCGCTCCCCCGCCGTCGATCGGCAGGGCGGCGTCGCCGAACGGGGCGCCGTTGTCGAGCACCACGTCGGCGAGGTCGGCCAGCCGCCGGCCGCTCGGGTGCCGGGGCGGGACGGCGTTCGTGTGGGCGAGGGAGGTGATCGCCACCAGGCCGTGGCCGTGTTCGCGTACCAGGCGCGCCAGCTCCACCACCACGCCGTTGACGCCCGAGTTCGAGGCGATCACGAAGACGTCGTCGGGCTTGACGGGGGCCAGCTCGTAGAGACGGTGGGCGACCGTCGGGTCGCGCTCGAGGAGCGGGTCGTCGAGCGACGCCCGCTCGGCCCCGCCGTACAGGACGATGTCGCGCAGCGCGATGCGGTTGGTCGGCACGAGGCCGCCGGCCCTTCCGGCGATCTCCATGGCCAGGGCCTCGGAGTGGCCGCTGCCGAACGCCTGCACCACGCCGCCGGCGCGCAACCCGGCCGTCAGCAGGTCGGCGGCGCGACGCACGGCGTCCTGCTGGGTGGCGGCCACGTGCGCGATCGCGGCGTTGACCGCGGTGAGGTACTCCTGGGCGCCGATCATCGTTCCTCCGGTCGGTGGCGCCGCCGTGGCCGGCGGCTCTCGTCGGGCAGGCGGTGGGCGGCGACCGCACGGGCGGTCACCTCGAAGGCCGCGGTGGTACGGCGGTACGTGCGCTGCGCCACCGCGACGTAGATCAGGTCGAGCACGAGCAACTGGGAGTGCAGCGCCGACAGCGCGGCGAGCCTGAACGTCGTCTCCTGCACGGCGGTCGTCATCACGACGTCGGCCACCTCGGCCAGCGGCGAGCGGGGGAACGAGGTGACGGCGACGGTCAGCGCGCCGTGGTCGGCCGCCTCGGAGAGCACCTCGATGACCTCGCGGGTGCGGCCGCTGTGCGACAGCCCGATCGCCACGTCGCCCGGCTCCAGCAGCGCGGCGTTGGTGAGCGCGGTGTGCGGGTCGGGGCGGTGCCAGCACGGCACCCGGATCCGTTCGAGGCGGAACGCCATCTCACGGGCCGCGTTGCCGGAGCTGCCCAGGCCGAACAGCTCGACCCGGCGCGCCTCGGCCACGGCAGCCGCCACCCGGTCGACGGCGGCGAGGTCGACCTGGCCGGCCGTGTCCTGGATCGCCCGCCCGTCGGCCGAGGCGACGACGTCCAGCAGATGGCCGAGCGGGTCGTCGGGGCCGATCTCGCGGTCGATGTCGGTGTCCCAGCGGGCCTGCGCCGCCCGGCCGGTCTCGGTGGCGACGGCCACCCGCAGCTCGGCGTAGCCCCGGTAGCCGAAGGTGCGGCAGAAGCGGGTGACCGTGGCCGTCGAGGTGCCGGCCCGCTCGGCCAGGTCGACGATCGTGGACCGGGCCGTCTCCTCGGGGTCTCCGAGCAGCCGCTCGCCGACCCGTTGGAGAGCCTCGGGCAGGGTCGGCAGCTCGGTGCGGACGCGGCCCAGCAACCCGGTCCCGACCATCGGCATTCCTTTCACAGAACTCTTGTGGTGAGCAAAATTATGATTGAACGTTGACTGATGTCAATACTTTGCACATCGACAGCCCTCGTTCTCGGTGCCGACTGCGGCGGCTCGGCGACCCGGGTGGTCGTGGCGACGCCCGACGGGCGGGTCGTCGGCCGCGGCCGGGCCGGCGCCGGCAACCCGGCCACCCAGCCGCCGGCCGAGGCCGCTTGCACCCTGGTCGCGGCGGCACGGGAGGCCCTCGCCGGGCATGATCCGGCGCGGGTCGCGGGGGCGGCGGTGGGGCTGGCCGGACGGGCGGCCCTGGACCGCCCGGCGGTGGCGGCGATCTACCTGGACGCCTGGCGGGCGACCGGGCTGACGTGCCCGCTGCGGACGGTGGGCGACGCGGTGGTGGCCTTCGCGGCCGGCACGCCGGCGCCGTCGGGCACGGTGTTGATCGCCGGGACCGGGGCCGTCGCGGTGCGGATCGTCGAGCGGTCGGTGGGCCGTACCGCCGACGGACTGGGCTGGCTGCTGGGCGACGAGGGCGGTGGCTTCTGGCTCGGCCTCGAAGCGGCCCGGCTGACCGCCCGGACGCTGGCCGCCGGCGGCCGCGGGGGCGGGCCCCTGGTCGACGCCGTGTCCACCGCCGTGCTCGACGCCGCCGTCCCACCCGCCCACACCGGTCCCCCATCCGTCCCCCGCGCCACCGGGCAGGCCGCCGAGGCGCCCGCGGAACCGACCGGCGCGGCCGGCGACGGCTTCGTCACCGCGTTCTACGCGCTGCCCCGCGACCGGGTGGCGGGGCTGGCCCCGCTCGTGCTCGACGCCGCCCGCGTCGGCGACCGGGACGCGCACCGCCTGATCGGGGCGGCCGCCGGCCGGCTCGCCGCCACCGTGCGTGCCGTCGCGCCCGGCCGCGGGCCCCTCGTCCTGGCCGGTGGCCTGCTCACCGGCCCGCCGGAGGTCCGCGCCGCGCTCCTGGCCCGCCTCGGACGCCGCCCGGTGACGGTCGCCGGCGACCCGGCCGGCGCGGCGGCCTGGCTCGCCGCCCGCGACCTCGCGCCCGCCGCCGCCGAACACCGCGCGTTCGTCACGCCGTCGCCGCGACGGCTGGGCCCGGCGCCCGGAACGCCGGCGCGGCGGGCGCCCTGAGGCGACATGGCGCTCCCGGTCGGGGCGCCGCCGCCACGGCGGCCGGCACCGGACGGCTCACGAAGCCCTGGGCATCCGGCGCGCGCCCGTACGGTGCTGCGGGAGCGGCCGGTCGGACGGCCCGTTGTCGCAGCGGACCGTCGGTTCCTGGTCGGTACTGTCGGCCTCGAACTCCTCGGGCCGCACCACCGGGTCGTGGTGCCGGAAACCTTACTGTCGGGCTTCGAGGCTGGCGCCGTACCGGCACGATGGCATCGTGACCGATCCTCAGCGCATCGCCGTCAATCTGGTCGTGGACGCCGCCCACGCGGCGGTCCGTCGAATCGCCCCCGAGGAGCTTCCGGTCTTCGACGAGGTGGCCGCCGGCTGGCGACGGCAGCTGTCGACGGGAGGCGTGAGCTGGTCCGTCCCGCAGGGCGGGGTCGGCTTCGGCATCGACGTCACCCTGGTCACCGAACTCGTGCTCCAGGTGGTGGCCGCCGCCGTGGGCGAGGTGTTGGTCCTCGGCGCCACCACCGTCCGGGCCGGCCTGCTGCGTCGCCGCCGCGAACTGCCCGCCCCGCCCGACACCCGGGCGGGGCTGGATCCCGAACAGGCGCGCCGGCTGCGTGAGGCGTGCCACCGGCACGCGCTGGCGCTGGGCCTGGACGCCGGCCGGGCGGAACTGCTCGCCGACGCGGCCGTCGGCGCGATGGTCGAGCCACCCGACGCATGACCGGGCCCGGCGCCGGCGAGGCCCACCGCGACGGCGGTACGGCCGCGGACGGCACGACCGGCGGCGATCGTGGCGGCGACGACGGCGGCCCCGGTGCGGGCCCACGCCCCGCTCCGGACCGGCTCGGCTGGCTCTACGCACTCGTGCTGGCGTCCCTGGTCAGCGTCGGGATCAGCGCGGGTGGCCTCTACTTCCTCGCCGACCGCTCGCTCTCCCGGCCCTGGGCGACCGCCGTCGACGTCTGCACCCGGGCCCACCCGGTGGAGGCGGCGCAGCGGTCGCCCGCCCGCGACCGCTGCCTGGCCGGGCAGTTCGGCCGGCGTGGAGTGGCCATGCTCGCCGGAGCGGGGATCGCGCTGGGCGCGACGGCGGCGCTCGTCCTGGTCCTGCCGCTGGCCGACCGGCGACGGCTCCGCCGCCGGCTCACCGTGCCGGGCGCGCAGGAACGCTTCGTCGAGCTCTGCGACCGCACCGGGTTGGCCGGGCGACGTCGACCGAGGTTGGTCGTCGCCGCCCCGCCCGTACGGCAGGCGTACACCACCGGTGGTGTGCTCGGCCGGCCGACGGTGGTGCTCCCGGCGGCCGTCGCGGTGGCCCACGCCGACCCGGCGCGGTTCGACCCCGTGGTGGCGCACGAACTCGCGCACGTCCTCGCCCGGGACGTGGCCTGGGCGTCGGCCGTCCGTGCCCTGATCTGGCTGCCGGTGCCGGCGGTGCTCGCCGCCGGCCTGCTCGAGGTGGCCTTCTTCGGGCCGAACGCCACCTACCTGACGGCGCTCGGCCGGGCGACGGTCGTCACGGTGCTGACCGCCCTGCTGGCGGCCGGGCTGCTGCGGCGGCGCGAGCGGGAAGCCGACCGGTACGCCGCCGGCCACGGCCACGGCGAGCACCTGGCCGCGCTGCTCCGCGCCGGGACCGCTCGTCGCCCGCGGCGTCGGCCGCTCGCCCGGCATCCGGATCCGGCGGCCCGGGCGGCGGCGCTCGGCCGGCCGGTCGACCCGCCGGGCGGCGTGACCCACGGGCTGGCGGTCGGCGCGGTCGCGATGCTGGCGATGGGCGCCGCCGACGCCCTCGTACGGGACCTCTTCCTCACCGCGCAGGCGGCCGTCGGCCCGCCCGTCGCGGTCTGCGTCGGCGCCGTCCTGCTGAGCCTCGGACTGCTGCCCGCGCTGCTCCGCCGGGCCGCCGCCGGCGTGGGCGGCTGGTGGCGACCCGTTCTCGGCGCGGCCATCGGCTTCGCGGTGACGGCGTTCGTCGCCACCGCACTACCGGTTCCGGGAAGCTCGGGCGTCTCTGCCCGGCCGGACGTCTCCGTCGCGCTGTTCGTCGCCGCGCTCGCGGGGCCACTCGCCGCGTCGGTGGCCGGCCTCTGCGTGCTGCTGGCCCGACTGGTGGTCGCCCGCCGGACCGCTTCGGTCGGCTGGCGTTCGGCCACGTACCTGGTGGCGGCGTCCGCCGGTGTCGCGGTCCTCTGGCCGTTGCCGGCGGTGGCGTCCGTGCCGACCGACGGCCACGCGGCCCGCGACTGGCTGGTCTTCGCGCTGCCCCGCAGCGGTTGGCCGCTGCTCGCGCTGCTGGTACCGGTGCTGGTCGGCCTGCTGCTGCGCGGGGCCGCAGAGGGGCACCGACGCCCATTGCGCCGGTGGGACCGGGGGGTCGTGGCGGCGGTCCTGACCGCCGTGCTGGTCGGTGCGGGAGCCGCCGTGTGGCGGACCGAGCTGTTCCCGCCGGGCACCCTGGCCGAGGCGGGCCGGCAGGCCCAACAGCGCTGGCTGCTCTGCGCGCTCACCGGCTGGGCGGTCCTGGTGGTACTCGCGCTCGGCCGTCGTGCAGGTGTCGGCCGGGCGCTGACCGCGGGCTGGGCGGCCGGCACGGCGGCGGCGCTGTTGCAGTACGCGCACGCCCTGGTGACGGGACGGGCGGACGGGTGGGACACCGTCGGGGCGCACCTGCTGGCCCCGCTGGCCTGGCTCGGCCACCTCGTCGCGTTCACCCTGCCGTTCCTGGTGTCCCGGCCGACCGCGCCCGCGGCGACCCCGTCGTCCCCGGCAAGCACCCGGGCACCCGTGGCGGCGGTCGCGGTGCTGGCGGCACTGCTCGCGGGGGTGGTGCTGGGGCCGGGGATCCCCGGGGCGTACGCCCCGCTTCCGGTGGCCGGTCCCACCGCAGCGGCGGCGCCCTCCGTGGCTCCGGTGGAGTCGCCGACGCCCGGCGCCACCCCGGCGCCCTCGCGCCCCGTCGCGGGGCGGCCCGACCCCGGTCGGCTGCTCAGCCGCGCGGAGGCCCGCCGGGCGGCCGGCGCGGTGCGGGCGGTGCTGCCGCCGGGCTGGCGGGTTCCGCCGGACCGGAGTGCCGGCGGCGACTCCCGGATCGACCCGTCGGCCTGCCGGCCACTGGCCGAGGACTCCTACCTGGACCGGCTCGGCGGAGTCGAACGGGTCCGGGAGCGGGCCCGCTACGCCACGGTGCCCGGCCTCACCGCCACCGCGTCGGCCGAACTGGTGATCGAGGTCAGGTCCCACGCCGAACCGGTGCCCGCGTCGGTGCTCGCCGAGGCGGAGTCGGCGCGGCGGGCCTGTCCCCGCTTCACCGCGCGGGGCACGGACGGCTCGGCGGTACGGTTCGCGGTCGACGCCCAGCCGCCACCCGGGCTCGGTGAGCAGGCCTGGCGGGTGGACTACCGGCTCGCTCTGGGCAGCGGGCAGACCCGGATCACCGGACGGTCGGCCTTCGTGATCGTCCGGGTGGGACACAACCTCGTGACCGTCCACGCCACCGCCGTGACGGAGCCACTGGACGAGCGGCTGCTCGGCGCGGCGGTCGAAGCCGCGGTGGTGGGACTGACCGGCTGACCGGCGCGGGTCCCGGCCGGCCGACCCGCACGGCATCGGTCGGGTGCGGGACGGGGACGGTGATCCCGCCCGATCGCGGCGCGGCGATACCGGGCCGGGCGCGGGCGCCCAGCGGACCAGCCCGCGCCGCCCGCACCCCCAGGCGGCCCAGACCGCGCCGCCGACGGTCGTCGCTCCGGCAGGGCCCCCGGACGGACGCGGATCCCGCGGCCGCGTACCGCCTCGGGACCGGGCGACCCTCGCGAACCGGACCGTTGACGAACGGGTCACCCATCTGAAACATTGACGGGCATCTCCCGAAAGAAGTAGGCATGGGAGCGCAAGAAGGCGATCACCGCCCCGGAATTTCCCGACTTCCTCGCCCGCATCCCGACCGTCGCGGTCCGCGCCGCGTGCTCCACCGTCGATCTCACAGAACAGGGACGCCATGAAACGAAGGAAACTCGGCCGACGGCTGCTCAGCGGTCTCCTCGCGGCCGGCCTGATCGGCCTGACGGCCATCTCGCCCACCCCGGCGCTCGCGGCCGGGGGGCCCAACCTGTCGGTCGGCAAGGCGGCCTCGGCCAGCGGATCCAACGGCGGTTACGTCGCGGCCAACGTCAACGACGGCAACCAGCAGACGTACTGGGAGAGCCCGTCGAACGCGTTCCCGCAGTGGGTCCAGATCGATCTCGGCAGCAGCGTCACCATCGACCAGGTGAAGCTGAAGCTGCCCGCCTCGACCGCCTGGGCCACCCGCACCCAGACCATCGCCGTGCAGGGCAGCACCGACGGGAGCAGCTTCAGCACGCTCTCCGGGTCGGCCGGACGGGTGTTCGACCCGGCGTCGGCCAACACCGTCACCATCGGCTTCGCCGCCGCGGCCGTCCGCCACGTACGGCTGAGCGTCACCGGCAACACCGGCTGGCCCGCCGCCCAGATCGCCGAGTTCGAGATCTACGGCGTGGACGGCCCGGGCGGCGGCGACCCCGGCGTCCCCGGCGGCACGAACCTGGCCGCCGGCAGGCCGATCGAGGCGTCCTCGTCGATCTTCACCTTCGTCGCCGCCAACGCCAACGACAGCAGCCCCACCTCCTACTGGGAGTCCGCCGGATTCCCGGCGACCCTTACGGTGAAGCTCGGCGCCGACGCCGACGTCACGGCGGTCGTGGTCAAGCTCAACCCGGACCCGGTCTGGGGCGCCCGCACGCAGAACCTCCAGATCCTGGGCCGCGCGCAGACGGCCACCGGCTTCACCGCGCTGAACGCCCCGGCCAACTACTCCTTCGACCCGGCGAGCAACCAGAACACCGTGACGATTCCGGTCACGGGCCGGGTGGCGGACGTACAGCTGAGGTTCCTCAGCAACACCGGCGCGCCCGGCGGTCAGGTCGCCGACCTCCAGGTACGGGGGGCCTGGGCCCCGAACCCCGACCTCGTCGTGACGACGACGACCTGGAGCCCCGCGACGCCGAGCGAGGCCACCCCCGTCACCCTGTCGGCCACGGTCAGGAACACGGGTAACGCGGCCGCCGGCGCGACCAAGGTGGACTTCCGGCTCGGCGGCACCGTGGTGGGCAGCGCCTCCGTCGCCGCGCTCGCCGCCGGCGCCTCGACCACCGTCTCGGCGAACATCGGCACGCAGGCGATGGGCAGCCACACCGTTACCGCGGTGGTTGACCCCGCCAACACCGTCGCCGAACGGAACAACGACAACAACAGCTTCACCTCGGCCACCCAACTGGTCGTCACCCAGGCTCCCGGCCCCGACCTCCAGGTCGTCGGCGTCACCTCCAACCCGTCCAACCCGGCCGTCGGAGCGGCCGTCACGTTCGCCGTCGCGGTCAGGAACCGCGGCATCACCGGCGCCCCCGCCAACTCCGTGACCCGACTGACGGTGGGCGGCACCACGCTGAGCGCCGACACGGCCGCGGTGGCCGCCGGCGCGACGGTCAACGTGGCCGTCGGGGGGAGCTGGACCGCCACCGCCGGCGGAGCCACCATCACCGCCACCGCCGACGCCACCAACGTCGTCGCCGAGACCAACGAGTCCAACAACTCGTTCTCGCAGGCCGTCGTGGTCGGGCGCGGAGCGGCCACGCCGTGGGTCGAGTACGAGGCCGAGGCCGCCCGCTACCAGGGCACCCTGCTCGAAGCCGACCCCCTGCGCACGTTCGGGCACACGAACTTCGCCACCGAGTCCTCCGGGCGCAGGTCGGTGCGGTTGAACAGCACCGGGCAGTTCGTCGAGTTCACCTCGACCAACCCGTCGAACTCCATCGTCGTGCGCAACTCCATCCCCGACGCCCCGGGCGGCGGCGGCATCAACGCCAGCATCAGCCTCTACATCAACGACGTCTTCGCCCAGAAGCTGACACTCTCGTCGCGGAACAGCTGGCTGTACGGCACCACCGACGACACCGAGTCGCTGTCAAACACGCCGCAGGCCGATGCCCGACGGCTCTTCGACGAGTCACACGCCCTGCTGTCGCGGTCCTGGCCGGCAGGGACCAGGTTCAAGTTGCAGCGGGACGCGACCGACACCGCGTCGTTCTACATCATCGACCTCATCGACCTGGAGCAGGTGGCACCGCCGGCCACCAAGCCGGCCGAGTGCACCTCGATCACGGCCTACGGCGCGGTCCCCGACGACGGGATCGACGACACCGCCGCCATCCAGCGGGCGGTGACCGACGATCAGAACGGCGTGATCAGCTGCGTCTGGATCCCCGCCGGGAAGTGGCGGCAGGAGCAGAAGATCCTCTCGCCGGACCCGAACCGCGGGCAGTACAACCAGCGGGGGATCCGGAACGTCACGGTCCGCGGAGCGGGCATGTGGCACTCACAGCTCTACACCCAGACCGAGCCGCAGAACGTGGTGGGCAACATCAACCACCCGCACGAGGGCAACGTCGGTTTCGACATCGACGACAACACCAGGATCTCCGACCTCGCCATCTTCGGCATGACGACCAACCGCGCGAACCGGGGACACGGGCTGAACGGGCGGTTCGGCAGGAACACGAAGATCAGCAACGTGTGGATCGAGCACGTCAACGTCGGCGCCTGGGTCGGGCGGGACTACTCCGACACCCCCGCCTACTGGAACCCCGGCGACGGGCTCGAGTTCACCGGCATGCGGATTCGCGACACGTACGCCGACGGCATCAACTTCTCCAACGGCACGCGCAACTCGCGGGTGTTCAACTCGTCGTTCCGCACCACCGGGGACGACGCCCTGGCCGTCTGGGCGAACCCCCGGGTGAAGGACGCCAGCGTGGACGTCGCGCACGACAACCGCTTCCTGAACAACACCATCCAGCTGCCCTGGCGGGCCAACGGCATCGCGATCTACGGCGGCTACGGCAACACGATCGAGAACAACCTGATCTACGACACGATGAACTACCCCGGCATCATGCTGGCGACCGACCACAGTCCGCTGCCCTTCTCCGGCACCACCCTGATCGCCAACAACGCCCTGCACCGCTGCGGCGGCGTCTTCTGGAACGAGGACCAGGAGTTCGGCGCGATCACGTTGTTCCCGGCGACGACGGACATCACCGGCGTCACGATCCGTGACACGGAGATCCACGACTCGACCTACGACGGCATCCAGTTCAAGAACGGCGGAGGCAACATGCCGAACGTCGCGATCACCAATGTGAGGATCGACAGGTCGAACAACGGCGCGGGCATCCTCGCCATGAGCGGCGCTCGCGGCAACGCCGTCCTGACCAACGTCACCATCACCAACTCGGCCGACGGCAACATCGTGAAGGAACCCGGCTCCACCTTCTCGATCACCGGCGGCTGACCCCGTCCGGCAACCCCCGCGCGAGGTGTCCCCGGCCGCGGCCGGGGACACCTCGCGCCGCGCTGGCGGGGCCGATCCAGCACCCGCGCTGGCCGGTCCGCCCGCCGCCGGCGCGCCGATCTCACGGAATGCGCGTACGGTGAGGGTGCCGCCCGGGAGTCCGGCGGCTACCAGGCCGTCGCCGCCCTCGATCTCCCCTTAGCGGATCATGATTCGCCCCCGAGCCGGCGGCGCCGCTCTCCGAACCGTCCGTGGACGCGCTCGACGCTCCGCGGAACATGTGCCATGAGCAACACGAAGGAATGTGAGCGCGATGGTCGACATCGCCAACGGTCGCGAGACCCCTGCCCCGGTCACTGCCCTGGCCACCGCCGAACGGCCGGTGCCGGGCACCGGGCATCGACCCGGCACCGGCGAGCGCGGCGCCGCCGGCACCACCGCGCGGGCGGACGCCACGTTCACGCTCACCGGGCGCACGGCCGCCGCGGCGCGGTACCTGCTCGCCGGCATCCGCCTCGCCCTCGGCTGGGTGTTCCTGTGGGCGTTCCTCGACAAGCTGTACGGCCTGGGCCACGGCACCGCCTCCGGCGGCGCCTGGGTGAACGGCGGCAGCCCCACCGCCGGCTTCCTCGGCAAGGCCACCGCCGGCCCGTTCACCGGCTTCTACCAGTCGATCGCCGGCAGCGTCGTCGCCGACGTGCTGTTCATGGCGGCCCTGCTCGGCATCGGCGCCGCGCTGCTCCTCGGCATCGGCATGCGGGTCGCCGCCGCCGCCGGCGCGCTGCTCACCGTGCTGATGTGGACCGCGGTCCTGCCGCCGGCCAGCAATCCGTTCATGGACGACCACCTCATCTACGCCGCCGTCCTGATCGTCCTGGCCCTGCTGGGCGCGGGGAACACCTGGGGACTCGGCCACACGTGGGCGGCGACACCGCTGGTGCGCCGCAACCCCTGGCTGACCTAGGAACAGCGGCGGGCGCGATCTGCCGCTGGCCGGCAGGTCGCGCCCCCGGTCAACCGCTCGGCACCGATCGGCGGCCGCGGCCGTGCCCGTCCCAGGTGCCGGCCCGATCGCCGGCGCGGACAGCTCAGCGCCGGGCGCCGCCCGGTCGGCCCCGACCGGCCCCGGAGGCCCGGTGCCCGATGCGCGGAGCCCGTAGCACCGCGGCGTTGCCCCCACCGGGGCGGAAGTCACGTGCCGCGCCGGCAACCATCTCGTCGGGGTCGCGGCCGAGCGCCTGCCGGATGTGCGGCGGGACCAGCTCTGACGTCGCCATCGCCAACCGCACCTGCACGGAGCGGTCGTCGACGAGTCGGCGCAGATCCGCCTCGTCCAGCTCGACCGAGACCACCAGCGCGGCGCGCACGTCCACCACGGGATCCTGGGCGAGCGCGCTGCGCTGGGCCGGGGTGGTGCGCGGGTTGCGGGCGAGCCCCTTGCGTACGCGCGCGGTGCGATCGGCCAGCAGTGCGGTGATCACGCCAGGGTCGTGGGTGTGGGTGGCGAGCCGTTCCCGTACCTCGGGTGAGACGTCGTCGACCAGCCGCGCGGCCAGCTCGGGCTCCAGCTCGCGGGTCTCCGCGAGGAGGCCGCGGAGCTCCTTGTCGGGAGCCTGCGCCATCACCCGGCGGACCGACTCGGTGCAGGCCGGATTGCCGGCGACCGCCCAGCGGACCCACCGGTCGGCGTCCTTGACGAGTAGCAGGAGATTGGCGGCCGAGGTCGAGGGGTTCCGCGCCACCGCCTCCCGGACGGAACGATCGCGGTCCCGGGTCAGCGGGCGCAGTGCCTGCGCGGGCGCGTCGGTGCGGGACGCGACCGCCCTACGGACCACGGCCGACGGATCGGACGCCAGGTCGATGAGGGTCATCTGTGACGTCGTGGGGTCCTGCGCGACGGCGAGCCGCGCGTCGACGCTGCCGCCCGTCGCATCGTCCGCGGCGGCACCTGACCCGTTGTGACGGTCGGGCCCGTCGACGTCCTGCTGTTTCCCCATGGCGCCATCATGTCACGGGCCCGAGCGGGGCACGGCGAGCCCTGACCAGCGCCCCGACGGTGACCCGGCGTCACTCCCGCTCGACCGGGCCGGGTCGGCGGCCCAGGGGTGATCGACAACCACCTGGGCCGCCGGGGCTTCCCGTGCCGCGGCGACGGCCACCTGCCCGTCGCCACCTGGACGGCGGTGCCGTGGCAACCGCTACCGCGGCCGGGCGCCTCAGTTCCTGGTGCGGCTGGCCCGGCCCACGCCGCTCCGCCGCCCGGCGCCGGTCAGTTCTTGACCTTCGCGTGGTCGTAGAGGTCGGCGACGTCCTCGTCGAAGTACGGGCCGTACATGTTGCCGGAGAACTTGTACGAGGCCACCGAGTGCACGTGCCCGTAGCCCAGCGAGTTGTTCCAGGCCCGCAGGAAGGGCCCGCCGCTGGTGCCCTCGTTGAGCGGGCAGTCGACGAGCTTGACCCGCTGGCTCCCGGCGGCCTTCGTCGTGCTCTGGCAGTAGTGCTGCCACCTGCCGTCGAAGGGCGCGGCGCCGGGGTAGCCGAGCAGGGTGGTGGCGACGGCGCGGGGGTAGTTGAAGCTGATGCCCTCCCCGCCGGTGACGTCCACCAGCCGCTTGCCGTTGCGCGGCCAGATGGTGACGAAGCCGTAGTCCCACCACAGGATGTCGTGGTTCACCCAGCCCTTGGTGGAGGTCATGCTCCGGGCGTTCCACAGCCCCCAGGACGACGGGCCGTCGGCGTAGTTCGGGGCGAAGACCCAGTTGGTGTACCAGTTGCCGGAGCCGTCGCCGGGGTGCAGGCAGTGCCCGGCCGTGGAGACCAGGTTCGCCTTGGCCGTGTTGATCGCACTGGCGGAGCAGAAGTGGTCGTCACCGTCGACGTCGGTGAAGAAGACCCGCCCGACAGCGGGTGAGGCGTTGACGGACCGGATCCCCGCCCCGGCGGAGAGGTTCCGGGCCGAGAGCGAAGAACCGGCGACCGCCGTGCCCGTGCCACGCGGACCGATCGGCTCCGCGCCCGAGCGCGGCTCACCGACCCGACCCGGCCGGTCCGCGGCCTCCCCGGCCAACTCCTCCTCCCCCACCGGCGGTTCGAGCGGCGTCGCGGCTCGCATCCGCTCCGGCGTCCAGTACGCGTCGGTGAGGAGCTGCGCGGTTGCCGCGTCCCGCACCGGCCGGCCGTGGAACGTCGCCTCCGCCTCGGCAGGGGTTCCGTTCGGCGTGGTCACGCTGGCCTGTGCCGGCGTGCCGACCAGGGCGAGCCCGCAGAACATGGCGGTGACCGCCGGGATGATGCCGTGACGCCTTCGCACCCGATCCTCCTTCTGAGCCGGCCCGGGTGGCCATCCGCCACGGGCCCGGCACAGGTGACGCTAGGGGCTGTCACGTCGGCGAGCACCGCTCTGTCGGCATTGGTGCACAGACCCGAATCTGCTTGCGCCTTCTCGCCCTCGCCTGCCTCGCCGCCGCTGCCGCCGCGCTGGCCGTCGACGCGGCCCACGCCGGCACCGCCGACGGGACGGACCCGGCACGCGGACCGCCACGTCCGGCCACCGGGCAGCGGGCAGCCACCGGGGCGTCAGGTGTTGACCGGACGGCGGGCGACCAGGCGTACGTGGGTGACCGGCCAGTCCAACGGCTCGCCCGCCGGGGTACTGAGGGCGGCCACCGGGGCGAGCCGGTTGGTGACGATCCAGTCGTTGCGGGACGTTCCGCTCGCGGCGTCGATCTCGAAGCCGACGTCGGTCAGCAGCGACTTCCAGTCTGCGTACTCCAGGCCACAGAACTGCTCCTGCGTCTCCGACAGCCAGTTGTCGGTGTAGTCCTTGCGGGTGAGGAAGTCCATCGCCGCGCCGAGGGTCAGCTCGACCACGCCGTCCGCCCCGTCCACCGGGCGGTACGCGAACGGGAACCGGTAGTCGACCGCGAACTGGTCCAGCCGGGCCCGGGTCGACAGGGCGCCGACGTACGCCGCCGCCTCGCCGGGCGGCACGGCCGCCAGGTCGGTACGCGGCCGGGGCGGGTTGACGCCGTCCGTCGTGGCCAGCCGCAGGTGCACCGTCCGGTCCTGGCCGTCCGGCCCGCACACGTCACTGTTGATCCACACCCCGCCGGGCACGGTGTGCTCGTAGAGGGCCCGCACGAACCGGCGCAGCGAGGCCATCCGCTCGCCGTACGACCAGATCTCGTGGGTCAGCGCGAAGGTCATCGTGGTGTCCACGGAGCGCGGCGCGAACACCGCCCCGCCGAGGACGTTGCGCCGGTAGAAGAAGACGTTCGGGTTGGTGAAGACGCCCTGCGCCTTCTTGTGTACGCACTCCTCGAACAGGTGCCGGGCCACCTCCACGCCGATCAGGTCGCTCTCCCGCAGGGCCGGCTCCCGGTCGGCCAGCTCCAGGACGGCGCCCGCGCCGCAGCCGACGTCGACGATCCGCCCCGGCCGCACGTGCTCGCGCACCGCGTCCCACTTGCGCTGCGCGGCGTCGCTGAACGCCTCCGCGTACGTCCGGTAGTCGCGGGTGGCGGTCAGCCCGCCCTCGTCGCCGACCACCGGGTCGTTCACCACCGAGCGGACCAGGTCGTCGAGCCGGTAACGGCGGTACACGTCGACGGTCGCCGGGTGGGTGAGGTCACGCCACGACGGGTCGTCGTCGGCCAGCCGCAGCAGGACGTCCCACGGCCGCACCGGTGCCGGCCGCACGTCGGCCTCCACCCCGGCGATCCGGAAGCCGAGCCGCTCGTACATCGCGGCGACCTCCGGCGTGGAGCAGGCGACCACCGTGTCCGCCGGGGTCAGCTCCAACCCGGTGGACGCCGCGACGGTCTTGAGGGTCACCTCGGCGAACCTGTCGGTCGGCGCGGTGTCGAAGACCGGCACCACCACCGACCGGAGCCCGGCGAGCACGCTGAACCGTTCGATCGCCGCCTCCCGCCGGTGGTACGGGACCGGGTTGCGCCGGGTGTTCTCGTGGTTGGCCGAGGTGACCGCCCAGACCACGGTCACCCCGCCGGCGTCCTCGCCTCCGGTCGCGTCGTCGCGGTCGGTGCCGTCTCCGTCGCCCTGCGCGGCGAGCTGGCGCAGGTACCCGGCCTGGAACCGGGTCAGCAGGTGATGGCGGCCGGGAAAGAGCAGGTAGCGGGGCATGGCACGTTCCTAGCCGATGCGCGGCGGGCGGTGCGCGGCAGGGGGTGCCCGTCGACCGGCCGAGGGCCAGGAGCCCGGCGGAACGCCCGAACCGCACCCGCACCGGGCATTTACCTTTCTCGAACACGATCTGACTAGGGTCGGTCCACATGACTGAGCGGGAAGCGGTGGCGCATCTGCTGCGCCGGGCGACGTTCGGGCCGACCGCCGACGAGGTGGACGCCGCCGAGCGGGCCGGTACGGCGGCCACTCTCGACCGGCTGCTGGCGCCACCCGGCACCGACCGGGGCGGGACGGCCACCCCGTTGCCGGACCTCGGCCCGGAGCCGGCCGCGGGGCTGACCCGGGACTCCACCCGGGAGCAGCGCCAGCAGGCCAACCAGCAGCGCCGGGAGCAGACCCTGCGGCTGATCCGCTGGTGGCTGGACCGGATGGTCAGCACCGGTGACCAACTCGACGAGAAGCTGCTCTTCTTCTGGCACGGGCACTGGGCCACCAGCGAGCGGAAGGTCAAGTCGGCTCGCCTGATGCTGCGCCACCTGGAGACGCTGCGCCGCCACGGGCGGGGTCCGTTGCCGCCACTGGTCGACGCGATGGTCCGGGATCCGGCGCTGATCCTCTGGCTCGACGGCCAGCGGAACACCCGCAAGGCACCCAACGAGAACCTGTCCCGGGAGCTGATGGAGCTGTTCACCCTCGGCCACGGCAACGGCAACGGCTACACCGAAGCGGACGTGAAGGAGGGCGCGCGGGCGCTCACCGGCTGGGTGGTGGACCGCGGCACCGGGGTGGCGCGGCTCGAACCGCGTCGACACGACTCCGGCCCGAAGACCATCCTCGGTCAGCGCGCCGACTTCGACGCCACGTCGTACGCGGCCCTGCTGGCGCGGCGGCCGGAGACGGCGCGGTTCGTGGCCGCCCGGCTCTGGTTCCGGCTCGCCGGGACAGCGGAGCCACCGGCCGACCTGGCCGGCCCCGACACGGTGACCACGTTACGCCGGATCTTCACCGCACCGGCCTTCACGCTGACCCGGGACACCCTGGTCAAGCAGCCGGTCGAGTGGCTGGTCGGCGCGCTGCGGCAGCTCGGCGTGCGACCCGCGGAGCTGCCCGAGGCGGCCCAGCGGCAGCTGCTCGCGGGCCTGAGCGCGATGGACCAGGTGCCGCTGCGCCCGCCGAGCGTCGGCGGCTGGCCGGCGGGCACCGCCTGGCTGACCACCTCGTCGGTGCAGGCCAGACTGCGCCTGGCCGACGCGGTTGCCGGCGCGGCGGCCCGAGCGGTGCTGGCCCGGTTGACGGCCGCGCCGCCCGCCGGTCGGCCGGACGCGCTGGCCCGGCTGTTGGTGGTCGACGCATGGAGCGACCGCACCCGGGCGGCGCTGACCCCGCTGGCCGACCAGCCGCGCAAGCTCATCGTGGCCGGTCTGGTCAGCCCCGAGTACACGGTCTGCTGACCGGGAGGAGACGAGACCATGGACACCCTGACCCGACGGCGGTTCCTGGTGGCCAGCGGGGTGGTCGGCGCGGGCGCCCTGGCGGCCGGCGCCACCGCGTACGGCCTGAGCGACCTGCTCGCCACCTCGGGCGAGCGTGACCCGCGGGCACGCACCCTGGTGCTGGTCACTCTCTACGGCGGCAACGACGGCCTGAACACCGTCATCCCGTACGCCGACCCCGCCTACCGCGACGCCCGCCCCGAGCTGGCGTACACCGGCGAGGAGGTAAGGCGGCTCGACGACGAGGTCGGGCTCAACCCGGCGCTGGCCGGGCTGCACCGGCTGCACGGCGAGGGACGGCTGGCGGTGGTCCGGGGCGTCGGCTACCCGAAGCCGGACCGCAGTCACTTCCGCTCGATGGACATCTGGCAGACCGCCCAGCCGGAGCGGCCCGGCAACACCGGATGGCTCGGGCGTTGGCTCGACCGGGCCGGAGGCGATCCCCGCCTCGCGGTCTCCTTCGAACCGGCGTTGCCACCGCTGCTGGCCGGGGAGCGCAGTGCGGGAGCGGCGGTGCCGGTGGCCGAACGAAAGGCCTCCCGGGCGCTGTCGGAGGCCACGCTGGCCGGGTTCGCCGCCGCCTCGCCGGAGGACTCGCCGGCCCGCGCCCGCGCGGCGGCGTGCTTCGCCGACCTGCGCAGCGTCGACGAGCTGATCCGCGAGGTACGCGACACCGAGGCGGCAGCCGACCAGGAGCCGGACGGCGAGGCCGCCCCGGCCACCGCGACCGGCGGCGCGCGTACCCCGCTCGACGCCCAACTGGACCTGGTCGCCCAGTGCGTCGAGGCGGAGGTCTCGACCCGGGTCTTCTCGGTCTCCCTGGGCGGCTTCGACACCCACGCCGACGAGAAGCAGTTGCAGGAGGTCCTGCTCGGGCAGGTGGACCGGGCGGTGAGCGGTTTCGTGGACCGGATGGCGCGGAGCGAGGCGGGCCGGAAGGTGGTGCTCATCGTCTACTCGGAGTTCGGCCGCCGGGTGCGGGCGAACGCCTCGGACGGCACCGACCACGGCACCGCCTCGAACGTGCTGCTGCTCGGCTCCGGCGTGCGGGGCGGGCTGTACGGGGAACCGCCGAGCCTCACCGAACTCGACGACGGCGACCTCAGATTCACCACGGACTTCCGGGACGTCTACGCCACGCTGGTCGAGCGGGTGCTCGACACCGACCCGGGCGAGGTGCTCGGCGGCTGGCGCGGCCGGCTCGACGGCGTTCTCTGAGCCTGGGCGACCTCGCCGGCGACGAGCCGTCCACCCCGACGCGCTCCTGTCGCCCGGGCCCCTGCCGGCGCGGGCGTGGCGGGGCTCGCCGCTCGGCCACACGGTGCTGGAGCGCCGCGTCCGTGATCCGTACCATCAGTCCAGCGGGAGCGGGACCACCGACCACCGGCATGCGGGCTCATGCCGGTCGACCGGCGTGCGACCGTCTCCGCGAGAACCTCGCCCAGCGGTCCGCGCGCGCCCATCCGTACCGGAAGGACACCCCATGCGCGCTCCCTGGACGCGCCGTCACCGCCTCCTGCCCGGGCTGTTGGCCCTGGCCTGCCTCGCCACCGTCGCCGTGGCCGCCGCCGCGCCGCTGTCCACCCCGCCCGCCCGCGCCGCCGACCCCGTCCTCGTGCTCGACGCCACCTTCGAGGACGGCACCACCCAGGGCTTCCGCCCCCGGGCCGGGGAGACCGTCGCGGTCAGCACCGCCGTCGCCCACGGCGGCACCCACAGCCTGCTCGCCTCCGGCCGCACCGCGAGTTGGCAGGGCCCCGCCCTCGACCTGCTCGACGAGATGGTCAAGGGAACCCGCTACACGCTGACGGTGTGGGTGCGGCTCGCCGCCGGCCAGTCGCCCGGCCAGGTCCGGCTCAGCGTGCAACGCGACTCCGGCGGCACCTCCGCCTACGACCAGGTGGTGGGTGACACCGCGGTCACCGCCGACGCCTGGGTCCGGCTCAGTGGCACGTACGTGCTCGCGCACGACGTGGACGGGCTGTCGGCGTACGTGGAGACCGTCAGCGGCACCGCCGACCTGCACATCGACGACTTCACCATGGCCTACCAGCCGACCAGGCCGGTGCAGACCGACATCCCCGCCCTGCGTGAGGTGCTGGTCGCCGACTTCCCGATCGGGGCGGCGATCGGCAACCGGCAGATCATCGGCGACCAGGCGGTCCTGCTGCGCCGGCACTTCGACACGGTGACCCCCGGCAACGCACTCAAGTGGGACGCGACCCAGCCGACCGAGGGCACCTTCCGGTGGGCCGACGCCGACACGCAGGTCGGCTTCGCCACCGACAACGGCCTGGCGGTACGCGGACACACCCTCGTCTGGCACCAGCAGACGCCGGCCTGGGTCTTCACCGACACCGACGGCACCCCGCTGACCTCCGACCCGGCCGACAAGGCCCTGCTGCTGTCCCGCCTGGAGGCGCACATCCGCGCGGTCGTCGGCCGGTACGGCGACGCGATCGGAGTGTGGGACGTCGCCAACGAGGTGATCGACGAGAACCAGTCCGACGGGCTGCGGCGCAGCCGCTGGTACGAGATCAGCGGACTGGACTACCTGCGGACCGCGTTCCGGGTGGCCCGGGAGGTCGCGCCGACGGCCGAGCTCTACATCAACGACTACAACACCAACGTGCCGGCCAAGCGCGACAAGCTGCGTGACCTGGTGGGTCGACTGCGCGCCGAAGGGGTGCCGATCGACGGCGTCGGGCACCAGATGCACGTCAACGTCCAATGGCCGTCGGTCGCCGAGACCGAGGCGATGCTCCAGGCGTTCATCCCGCTCGGGGTGGAGCAGCAGGTCACCGAGATGGACGTCAGCATCTACGTCGACAGCGGCGAGTCCTTCCCCACCCCGCCGGCCGACCGGTTGCTGACCCAGGCGTACCGGTACCGGGACCTCTTCGCCCTCTACCGCCGTTACGCCGACGAGCTGACCTCGGTGACCCTGTGGGGGCTGGCGGACGACGACACCTGGCTGGACACCTTCCCGGTGGCCCGCAAGGACGCGCCGCTGCTGTTCGACACGGAACTCCAGGCCAAGTCGGCGTACTGGGGGATCGTCGACCCGAGCCGGATCAACCCGACTCCGACGCCGACCGTCTCCCCGACCGTCTCGCCAACCGTCTCGCCGACGCCCACGCCGACCACGGGGCCGGAGACCTGCCGGGCGACGTACACGGTCACCAACCAGTGGCCGGGCGGCTTCCAGGCGAGTCTCAGGATCACCAACACCGGGCCGCGGGCGCACGACGGCTGGACGGTGCGCTGGCGGTTCGCGGACGGGCAGCTGATCCGCCAGCTCTGGAACGGCACGAGCCGGCAGGACGGCGCGGACGTGACGGTCACCCCCACGTCCTGGAACTCCGCCCTGCCCGCCGGCGGGACGGTCGAGTTCGGTTTCCTCGCCGGCTGGTCCACCAGCAACAACCGCCCGGTCGGCTCCACCCTCGACGGGCTGGCCTGCGCGACCGGTTGATCCACCGCTCCGTCGTACCGTCGACTGGGCCTGCCCGCCGTGTGTCGGTGACCAGCCGCGCGCCCTCGCCGAGGGTGACCGCTTCCGACCGGAAGGGCCGCTTGCCGCACGAGGCCCCAGCGAGGAGACGGTGGGAGGTGGCCGGGCCGGCCCGGCCCGGCCACTTCCGTCTCCGTCTCCGGTTCCCGATGCGATGGCTGTTTGCCGTCGGCGCGAGGTGGAGGTCAGGGGGCGGCGGTCACGACCGGATGGGCCGGCCAGCCGAGCATGCCTTCAGGCGTGGAGGTTGTTTGCCAGCATGGCCGGATCACTGACGAAGGCGTGGGCCACCTCGGTCAGTTTCCGGTTGTGGCGGCGGGCGTAACCGCGGATGACGGCGAACGCCTCGTCCACGTCGACACCTGCGGCCTGCGCGACCGCGCCCTTGGCCTGTTCGATGACGACGCGGCTGTTCAGCGCGCCCTGTAGTTGCTCGGTGAGGAGCTCACCGCGTCGGATTGCGCGCTCCTGCAGCAGCCCGATCGCCGCGACATCCGCCAGAGCCTGCACCACCGGTACGTCGGTGTCCTCGAAGTCGCCACCCTTGGTGCCACCGAAGACATTCAACGCTCCGATCACCTGCGTGCGCAGCCGCATCGGGAACGCGTGCACCGACTGGAACCCGGCGGCGGTGGCACGCGGTGCGAATCGGGGCCACCGGTCATGGGCTTCGCCCAGGTTGACGTTGATGACGGGCACGGCGGTCTGAAAGGCCTCCAGGCACGGGCCCTCGTGATTCTGCAGCTGGAACAGCTCCACCAGTTTGACGTTCTCGTTGGAGCCCGCCATGAACTCGAGCCGGCCGTGTTGATCGGCCAGGACGAGCCCGACGGCAGCCGCACTGACCAGGTCGGCCGCCCGCTCGGTCAGCATGTGCAGGAAATCGATCAGGTCGAAGTCGTCCACCAGGGTGTCGGCGACCTCGACGAAGATCTTCGCCATCCGTTCGGCGGAAACGATGGTCATGCTTGCCTCCCGGCTCGTCCGGCCCTTGTCCACGCAGTCACAGAAACCTGGCGTTACGGCTCGGCGCGGTCAAACCGCAGCCGGCGCGCGACGACATCCCGGGTCACCTCGCTGAGACGGCGGTCCTCGGCGTACGCGTAGGCCCGGATCCGCACCATCGCCTCACCGAGGGTGACCCCGAGCTGCACCATGACCATCCCCTGGGCCTGGAACAACTCCGCACGGTACCCGGCCGCATCGTCGTCGATGTCGGCGACACCACGGCCTCCCGCCTGCTCCTGCCGGTCGAGCAGAGCGGTGACGGTGACGTCGGCGAAGGTGAGGGCGTCGGTGAGTTCCGAGTTGGTCAGCGGGCCGGTACGGTCGCGGAACAGGTCCAGGACGCCCAGGCGGGCAGCGCCGATCTGCAGCGGGAAGGCGAACACCGCGCGGAGGCCGTCCTCGTGGGCGGCGGGGGCGTAGAACGGCCAACGACCGCCCGCGCGGGCCACGAGATCGCCGAGATCGGAGATCAACACCGGGCGGCGGCTCGCGAAGGCGTCGATGCAGGGTCCTTCACCGAACATGAACTGCAGTTCCTCGATACGTTCGCTGACCGGGTCGGTCGCGGCGGCGGCCCCCAGGACCCCGTCCCGGGTCATCACGCTGATGCCCGCGCCGGACGCTGCCAGCTCCTGCGCTGCGGCACCACACACCCGCCGCAGCAGGCCGTCGTTGCCGCCGGATCCGCCGGGGTGCCGCAGGATGAGGTCCTTGATGACCGCGGTGCGGTCATCCATCGCTCGCACCGACGTCACGACTCGCGCCGGCGCACCGGCACGATGGACAGGAAAGCAGGAATTGTGGTCGCGGCACGGCTGGCACCTTCCTGAGGTGCCGCCGAAGGATGGGCAGCAGGGCTCGCGGATCCGGTGGGTCGAGCCTAGCCGCGAAGCCATCGCGTCGCACGGAGAGCACGCGTCGCCGGCTGGCTGAGCAGTCGCGCGACCAGGCGTAACGCGGTAGCATCCTGGACACGGTCCCTTCTGAACCGTTGCCCCAGCCCCCGGCATTCGTCGAACCGTGCCGAGGTGAGGCTATGGCCCAGTTGTCCGGCGAACACTTCGTCCTCACCGTCCTGACTGCCCCAGGCGCCCCCGTCGCCCTGGTCCGCCTCGCCGGGGAGATCGATCTGGAGGCCGGTCCGGCGCTGTCAGACGTGGCTGACCGCCTGTCCGCCATCGCGCCGAGCGAGATCGTCGTTGACGTGGCTGCTGTCACCTTCGCCTGCTCCACCCTGCCCAACTTCCTCGCCCGGGTGCACCTCACCCTCCCGGACGACACCGCGCTGATCGTCTGCCGTCCGACGACCAGCACACGACGGGTGCTGGACATGACGGCCATGGGGCACATCGCGACGCTGCGCGACGACCTGCCGACATCCGGTCCGTGGATCCCGACCCAGGGTGCGGGACAGTTCGAGCCCGCGGCCGCAGCCCCGAAGCTCGACGTGCGCCGGCCTCGTTCCGCCCACACCTAGCCCCGCCCGGCGATCACGGCCGCACGAGGTCCTGCCGCCCGGCGGCTGATCACCGACCTGCGGTGTCCATCCGGAGGTCGAGCGTCCTTTCCGCCGCGGTCGCATCGGCTGGCCCACCTCCCGGTGGCCGCTCCGGGCCCACCGCAGATGTCCGGCTCGATCCGCTGCGTCGCTGCGGCGGTCTCGCGGTCGTCACCATGAGGAGTTTCGATGCCAGTACCACCTTCTGACGCCACGGACCCGGTCACCACCTGGGCTGACACTGCCCGGCGCCGGGCGCGGAACCGCCTCGCCGCAGCCCGGCGGGGGTGGGAGCCGCCGCCATTCACCGCCGGCCCGCAACTGGGGGACACGTCCGCGCCGGTCATGGTCGTGGAGCAGCCACCCACGGTCGACGACGGTCTACCCCGAGGGGTACGCACGGCCGGGGCGTGGGCATGGCGGATCATCCTGTTCATCGCGGCGGCATACCTGCTCGTCCGCCTTGTCGGCCTGCTGCGCGTGGTGGTGATTCCCGTCGCTGTCGCACTGCTACTGGCGGCGTTGTTCGAGCCGATGGCCGCGGCCCTGCGCCGCAGGGGCATGAACCGGACCCTGGCCGCCGTGCTGGTCCTCGTCACCGGCCTGACAGTGGTCTTCGGCGCCCTCACCCTCATCGTGCGGACCTTCATCTCGCAACTCGACGATCTGGGCACGCAGGTCGGCGAGGGCGTCGACCAGATTCAGACCTGGCTGGCGCAGGGCCCGCTGAAGCTGTCCCAGACCCAACTCGACGACGCCGTCGACCGCCTCCAGGCGTCGGTCACCGACAACCAGGCCGCCCTCACCTCCGGCGCGCTGAGCACCGCCGCCACCATCGGCGAGGTCGCCGCCGGGTTCTTCCTCGTCCTGTTCACCCTGTTCTTCTACCTTCGCGACGGCGGCCAGATCTGGGCCTTCCTCTGCCGACTCCTCCCCCGCGCCGCCCGCATCCCTACCGCTCGGGCCGGGCACTACTCCTGGCACACCCTGGTCTCCTACGTGCGGGCCACCGTTCTGGTGGCGCTCGTCGATGCCGTGGGCATCGGCATCGGCCTCGCGGTGCTGGGCATCCCCCTCGCGCTGCCGCTGGCCGCGCTGGTGTTCCTCGGCGGCTTCATCCCGGTGGTCGGCGCCACCGTCACCGGAGTCGTCGCCGTTCTCGTCGCGCTCGTCACCGAGGGACCAGTCAGCGCGCTGATCATCCTCGGTGTCGTCATCGCCGTTCAGCAGGTCGAAGGGCACCTGCTCCAGCCATTGATCATGGGTCGAGCGGTCGCCCTGCACCCACTCGCGGTGATCCTCGCGATCGCCACCGGGGTCCTCGTCGCGGGCGTCGTCGGTGGCCTGGTGGCCGTCCCACTGCTCGCCGTGCTCAACACCGCCATCCGCTACCTGGCCCAACACCCCGAGGGCGAGCCCACAGCGGACCGCACACCGCCGGGCACCCGACCCACTGATCCCTTGCGGGCTGCGACGGAAGAGGCGGCCGAGCAGGCCGAGCAGCGCAGCGATCCCGCCGCGCCACCAGCGGCGGCCACCTCCATCCGCCAGGCCGACGAGGCGCGCGAGCCGGCTCGCGCCGGGCCTGTGGGCGTCGCGGACGTACCGACCGAGGCAACCGCTGGAGATTCCGGGGCGGCGTCGGGCCTCGCCGGGCCGGAGCTGTCCGGTTGCACGCCCACCAATCGACAGATCTAATTGCCTGATGCGCTTACTACCGGCGAAGGACCTTCCGATGACCGTGCGGCTACGACGGACGCTGATCGCCGCGGCGACGGCGGGAATGATGGCGCTGATCCCGGCGGTGCTCGCGCCGACGTCCGCGCACGCGTGGGGTTACGGCGTCAACCGGGTACAGACCGCCGCCGAGGACGGCCATGCCCAGACCGGGATGGGTCCGGGCTGGGTGTTGCTCAGCTACAAGGCCAACGGGCCGATGGTGGGCTACCTGTTCGCCCGCGACTTCGTCTTCGCCGACGGCACGGTCAAGACCAGCTTCGACCACATGGACATCCGGGACACCGGCGACGGCTCCGCCGGCAACTCCGAGGGGATCACCCGGTGGCCGTGGGGACACGCCGCGGGCAGCTTCGACGGCTGCGCGTACGCCTACGGCACGAGCAAGTTCGCCATCGAGCGGACCGGTTTCATGACCAACTCCTGTGCCAACGGCCCGTCCGTCGTGGGCTCCAGCAAGGCCGACGGCTCGCCCGACTCCCTGCGGTGGTGGCACTCGGAGGCGGTCTTCTGCACCGCCTCGGGCACCGACCCGCTGTGCAGCCCGTACGGGGTCTGGAGCGAGAACAAGGGCGGCGGCCTGAAGGTCACCCGCAGCACGACGCCCTGCCCGGTCTACGGCAACATCGGCGCCGCCGCCGCGTACGGCTCCAGCAACGCGACACCGACCCATCTGCTGGGCACGGTGCCGGCGGGGGCACAGGTCGACGTCCGCTACGTCACCAAGAGCCGCCAGTACGTCATGGCGAAGTGGAACGGACAGCGCCTCGCCGGAGGGATCGCCTGGGGGTTCTTCCCCCGCGGATGCCTGAACTGATCGCGGCCCCTGCGCCGGCACGCCCACGCGGTGCCGTGTCCCAGCACCGGCCCGCGCGCGTCGCCGCCGTGTCGGCCGTGGTGGGACAGCAGGACGACCACGTCGAGACCGGCCCGCGTCCGCGCGACCAGCCGCGGTCGGCGGCGGGACGGCGGCCGCCTCGGGTGGTCGGAGCGGACCGCCACCCTGCCCTGCCGAGGACGGGCCGGAGCGGTGCGCGTCAGACGCGCGGCCGCACCGGCGGTGGTGCGACCGCCACGGCCGGCAGGTCCGGGGCGGCACGGAACGGTCGCCGGACGCCGATCGCCGCACACGCCGCGGAGGCCACCCCGGCGACCGCGCAGAGGATCCAGAGGCCGGAGTCGATCCGGTTCCAGGCGAGCACGCCCGCGGCCGGGCCGAGGGCGAGCCCGAGACCGTACATCGTCTGCGCGATGCCGATGTACCGGCCCTTGACCGGTGCCGGCGCGGTGGCGGCGTGGGCGAACATCGTCGGTCCGCTGACCATGACTCCGGCGACGAGGGCGAGGGTGCAGATCAGAACGAGCGCGAGCGACCCACCGGCCAGGCCGTAGCCGGCGATCCCGGCGGCGAAGAGCAGCGTGCCCAGCCCGCCCGCGACGCTCGGACGCCAGCGCCGCACCACGCTGGTGACCTTCAGCTCGCACGTGATCAGGACCACCGAGGCCAGCGTGAGGGCGGCGCTGTAGACGACCGCGGGGTGACCGGCCGCGGAGAGGCTCAGCGGCAGCACGGCGGTGAACTGCGCGTAGATCATCGAGCTGAGCAGCATCGCCGCCAGGTAGACGACGAACCGGGTGTCGCGGGCCATCGCCCGGTATCCGGCCGCCGGCGCGGGCGCGGCACCGGACGACGCCGCCCGACGAGCGGCCCGCCCGTCGCCGGGCAGGAGCGTGATCGCCAGGACGGAGTACGCCAGGGCGGTCATGGCGTCGATCCAGAAGAGCAGGTTCCAGTTGACCATGATCGCTCCGGCGGCGAGTAGCGGACTCACCGCCGCTCCCGCGTTCATCGCGATGCGCATCATCGAGAAGGCCATCACCCGGTGCTGTTCGGGCATCAGGTCGCTGAGCATCGCCGCGGCCGCCGGCCGGTACGCGAGCGTGGCCGCCCCGGCCAGAGCGGTGACCGCCAGCAGCGCCGGGTAGCGCTCGGGCGTGCTCAGCCAGGGCATGGCCCCGATCAGAAGCGCGGAGCCGGCCATCGTCGCGGCGATGGTGGCGCGGGTGCCGACGCGGTGGGTCAGCTCCCCGCCGAGCAGGGTGCCGGCGACCGCACCGAGGCCGAAGGCGCTGAGGCAGACGCCTGCCTGGGCGACGGAGAGGCCGCGGTGCACCAGGTAGAGCACGAGGAAGAGCTGGACGAACGCGCCGAGCTGGTTGACGAGGACGCCCACCAACAGGTGTCTGACCGGCCGGGGGGTGGCCCGGATGGACGCGATCACCCCCGGCGCGTGCGTGGGTGCTGCCGTGCCGGACATGCGGGCCTCCTGTCACCGTGCCTGCGGGATGGGCGGGATGGGCGGGATGGTGGTGCGCCTCAGCGGGCCGCCTCCTCGATGGCGGAGGTACCGGCGCCGGCGCGCGGGGCGAATCGCTCCCACTCCTCGTGCAGCCGGATACGCCCGTCGGCGAGAACCTCCGGCCGGCTGGTGCTCCGGCCGGAGATGACGTCGCCACCACGCAGCACCATGCTGTAGGAGAAGGCGATCGTGCCGTCCTCGGCGCACCGGCCGACGAGCGAACCGCGGCGCACCTCGCCACCGGCGAAGTCCGCCCAGACCAGGTCGCCCTGCTGGTGGTAGGTCGCCGTCGTCGCGAGGTCGTCGGTCACCTCCTCGGGCCTGCGGAAGCGTCGGCCGTCGTAGCTGATGGGTGGGTCCGTGGTCATGCGTTCCTCCTTCGGGTGCCGTGCCGCCGGTCCGGCCCGCGGTCGCGCCGGGCCGGTGTCGGTGTCGGTGTCGGTGTCAGGAACCGATGCCCTGGTCGAACCGGAACAGGCTGTCCGGGTCGTAGCGGCGCTTCACGTCGAGCAGCCGGGCATAGTTGCCGCCGTAGTAGGCCGTACGCCAGTCGTGCAGGTCGGGGTCGGTGAAGTTCTGGTACGCGGCGTGCGGCAGGTGCGCGCCGGTCGCCGAGTACAGCTCCGCCAGCCACTGGTGGTGGGCGGCGACCAGTTCCCGCGGATCCCGCGCGGTCCACGAGGTGTCCATGCAGACGAGGAAGAGCGCGTCCCGGTGGACGAACGCCGTCCCGGTGGCCGGCACGTGGTTGATCGCGCCGCCCCACGAGAAGAGCCCCACCCCGGCGCCGTCCGGGTTGCGGCTGCCGGGCCAGTCGCGCAGCCGGGACAGCAGGATCCCCAGCACCTCCGGCGACAGGGGCTCGGTCGACACCCGGGTGCGTGCGGCGAACCGGTCGGCCGAGGTGTCGTGCCGCAGGTACTCGTTCCCCTCCCAGTAGTCCAGCTCGGCGATGTGGCGTCGTACGGGTGTCGCCACGGCCAGGGCCGGCTCCAGGATCTGCCGCAGCTGGTCGGCCGGTCCCAGGAACAGGCCCACGGCGGAGACCCGGAGGTTGTCCCGGACCTGGCCCCGGTCCAGCCCACCCGTGTCCAGCCCGAGCCGGGCGGAGAAGCCGTCCGGGGCCCGCTGCACGATCTGCTGAAGAACGGTGAGCAACTCGACCGGGTCGGTCGACGACCAGACCAGGCCGAACACCGAGACGTCCGGGACCTCCCGCGCCTGGAAGGTGAAGGAGGTGTTGATCCCGAAGTTGCCGCCGCCGCCGCCCCGGCATGCCCAGAACAGATCGGCGTTCTCCGTCGCGTTACAGGTCAGCACCGCGCCCTCGGCGGTGACGACGGTGGTCTCGACGAGGGCGTCGCAGGTCAGCCCGAAGGCCCGGGAGACCGCGGCCACCCCGCCGCCCAGGGTGAGCCCGCCGATGCCGACCGTCGGGCTGTTGCCGGCCGGGAAGGCCACCTGGTGGCGCCGCAGCGCCGGGTACAGCTCCGCCATGGTCGTGCCGCCACCGACCGTCACCAGGCCGGTGGACTCGTCGACGCGCACCCCGTTCAGCGCGGCCAGGTCGATCACGAGGCCCTCGTTGACCGAGTAGCCCGCGTAGCTGTGGCCGGTGGAGCGCGCGACGACGGGCAGGTCCGTGTCCGCCGCCCAGCGGAGGCAGCGTTGGACGTCCCGCACCGTCCGCACCGACGCCACGCCGGCCGGGCGGACGTCCGGGTAGCGCTTGTTGAACAGTTTTCGCTTGGCGTCGTACGGGGCCTGGTCCGGCAGCCAGAGCCGGCCGGTCAGCTCGTCGGCCAGGCCACGCCAGCTGCTGTCGGCGATCGGGGCGGTCCGGGCGCGAGCGGCCGTCACCGGTCCCGCTCCTCTGCGCCGGCCAGCGCGGCGGCCCGCTCGACCAGGCGGGCGAACTCTCGGGCATGGCTGACGTGCGCCGCGTGACCGGCGCCGGCGATGGTGGTGAACTCGCCGTGCGGGACGAGCGCGGCGAGGCGGTGGGCGACCTCGCGGTGGGCGGGCAGGGATCGCGTGCCGGCGGCGATCACCACCGGGACCGACAGTTCCGCGGGGTCGAAGGCCACCTCGTCCTGGCTCGGGTCGCCCATCTCCACCAGGAGCGCCGGCCCTTCCGCCTGGAGCCTGGCCCGCGACTCGCGGCTCAACCGAACCCATCCCGCCTCGCCGAGGATGTGCCGCAGCACCTTCTCCACGGCGCCGGACGCGTCGTCGTCGCCGGTGCTGTCGGGCTCGGTCTCCGGCCGCCACCAGGGCAGCCAGCGGACCGGCGGTTCGAACGCCACGACGGCGGCCGGCAGATCCGGCCGCTGGGCCGCCGCGCAGAGCGCGACGAGCCCGCCGTAGGAATGACCGGCGACGACGGCACCGGGAGCCCGGGTCAGGATCTCGCAGAGATCCTCGACGTGGTGCCGCAGGGTGGTGTGCTCGTCGCCGAGTTCCCGCGAGGTGGCCCAGCCACGCCGGTCCCAGCCGACGACGCGCCAGTCGGGCAGGTGGCGGGCGACGGTGCGGAAGTTCGCGGCCCTGTCGAGGGTCCCGTGCACCAGCACCGCCGTGCCGGTGGTGTCGGCGTGGGCCGGCTCGTGCAGCGTCACCAGGGATGGCCGCACCGCGACAGGGCTCATGTCAGTGCTCCGTTCTCGTGCCGACTGATCAGCTGGGTGGCGATGCCCTCCGGCGTCGGTTTGATCAAAAGGTCCTCCACGTCGAGCAGCAGTCCCGCCTCGGCCTCCAGCGCCGCCAGCAGTTCGGCGCTGGCCAGCGAGTCGCCGCCGAGGGAGTAGAAGTCCGAGTCGGCCCTGACCCGGTGTTGCGGAACCTGCAGGCTGGTCGCGAAGATCCGGGCGATCCGCCAGGTGAGCAGGGTGACGCGGACGAAGGTGTGACGGTCCGTCGGCGGCGCGCCGGTGGTCGAGGGCGCCAGCGGCGGGACCGCGCCGGTGGTCGAGGGCGCCACCGGCGGGACCGCTGGCGGCACCGGCACGGCCGGCGCGGGCGACGACGTCGGGAGCGCCGACGGGGGCGGTCCGGGCGTAGCGGCCGTGGCGCCCCGGGCACCGGTCGGTTCGCGGCTCGTCTTGCCGGTCAGCGCTCGGGGCAGCTCGTCGACGAACTCGAGTCTCGACGGGACCATCGCGCTGTGCAGTCGGCTGGCGAGGTGGGCGGTGATCTGTTCCTGCCGGCCGTGCGCGGTGTCCGGCCCACCGGCCGGGGCGTCCGGCACGACCAGCGCGTGGAGCTGCCCGTCGCGCTCCACGACGCTGCAATGCAGGACGCCGGGAGCGTCCTGCAGCACCCGCTCGACCTCGTCCAGCTCGACCCGCTGACCCCTGATCTTCGCCTGCCGGTCACGCCGGCCGAGGTACTCCAGCAGCCCGTCGGGACGCCACCGGCAGACGTCACCGGTGTGGTAGACCAGCCGCCCCGGGCGGGTGTCGAAGGGATCCGGACGGAAGCGCTGCTCCATCAGCTCCGGCTGGCCGAGATAGCGGCCCACACCGGTCCCGCCGATGCACAGCTCACCGGGGTGCCCGACCGGCACCGGCCGGGACTGCTCGTCGAGGACGTACACCCGCTTGTTCGGCACCGGCCGGCCGATCGGCGGCTCCTCCTCGGCCGGGTCGCACTCGTGCCAGGTCGCCCACACCGCCGTCTCCGCCGGGCCGTAGAGGTTGAGGAACCGCCGACCCGGCGCGGCCCAGCGGCGCGGGACCGCGGCCGGCAGCCGTTCCCCGGCCGCGGCCGCGATCCGCAGGTCCGGTAGGGAATCCGGGGCCAGCGCCGCCCAGACCGACGGGGTGAGGGTCGCCACGGTCACCCGGTACGTGCGCATCGTGCGCAGCAGTGGCGGCCCGACGGTCAGTTCCGTCAGCGGCACGGTCACCAGGACCGCCCCGCAGAGCGCGGCCAGGGTCAGGTCGAAGACGCAGCCGTCGAAGTTGGGTGACAGGAACTGCAGGACCCGGTCCGACGGGCGGATGCCGAACACCCGCCGCTGAGCCAGGTGCAGGTTGACCACGGCCTCGTGGGAGATCGCGATGGCCTTGGGCTTTCCGGTCGTTCCGCTGGTGAAGACGACGTACGCGGTGTTGCCGGGGGCGACGCCGGTCACCGGGGCGGTCGGGGCCCGCCCGGTGCCCGGCACGACGAGCGGGTCGGCCGGCAGCCGCAACGCCGCCAGCCGGTCCACGGTCGCGGCATCGGTGAGCACGATCCCGACGGCCGCCTCCCGGAGCATGACCCGCAGCCGCTCCGGCGGGCAGGTGCGTTCGGCGAGCAGGAAGGCACCGCCCGCCTTGGCGATCGCCACCGTCGCGATCAGCAGTTCGACCGACCGGTCCAGGACCACGCCCACGACGGTCTCCGGCTGCACCCCGCGCGTGCGCAGGTCCCGGGCGAGGGCGTTGGCCCGCTCGTCCACGTCCCGGTAGGTGTGCGGCACCCCCCGGTCCAGCACCGCCACGGCGTCGGGATCGAGGGTCGCCCGGTACGCGAACACCTCGTGCCAGTGCCGCAGGGGCCCCAGGGGGGCGGCGGTGTCGTTCCAGGCGACGACCTGCTCGTGCCACGGGTCGGCGGCCCCGGGCCCGACCGCGGCTCCGGTGAAGGGGCACCCCGGCGGTGGGGCCGGCTCCGGGTCCGCGGCGACGCGGGCCGGTTCCGGCACCGGATCGGCGCCGCGGCCCGCGGCTGCGACCCCGCCCGCCTCGCCGGTGTGCTCCAGTACCGTCCACGCGTGCGCCGGGCAGCGCGTGTTCACGTGTGGACCCCAGCGCAGCGCGTCCGGCCGGTCGGCCAGCCGGTAGTCGGGGAACCGGTCCAGGAAGGCGAGGATCGCCCAGCCGGCCATCCGCTGGGCGTAGGGCGCGCCGATGCAGTGGTGCCGGCCCATCCCGAACCCGAGGTGCCGGCCCTGCTGCCGGGTGATGTCGAGCCGCCGCGGTTCGGTGAACCTGCGGGCGTCGAGGTTCGCGGCACCGGGCAGCACGACGACGGACTGCCCGGCCCGCAGCGACACCCCGTGGAAGTCGGTGTCCTCGGCGATCTGGCGGGCCAGGTACTGGCTGGAGCCGTCGAGCCGCATGAACTCGTCGACGGCCGAGTCGATCAACTCCGGCCGCTCGCGCAGCAGGGCCTTCTGGTCCGGGTTCGCGGCCAGCAGCAGCAACCCGGTGCAGACCAGGTGGGTGAGGGTCTGGTAGCCGCCGGCGGTGAAGACGACGCAGTTCGCGGCGACGGTCTCCAGCCCGAACTCGGCGTCGCTGTCCGACGTGCGCGGGCGACCGGCGAGAGCCTGCACCAGGGAGCTGATGAGGTCGTCGCCGGGTTCCGCCAGCCGCCGCCGCGCCTCGGCGCGGAAGTAGGCCATGGCCTCGTCGAGGACCGGCAGCACCGCACGGTCGCGCAGGTTCGGCAGGGTGGAGAGGCTGCCGATGAGCCGGCCGTAGGCGTCAGCCCAGGCGACGAGTCGCTGCGGCTGGCCGGTGGACCCGAGAAGGGTCTCCGCCAGCGCGACGTGCAGCCGCTCGGCGAAGTCCCCGACGAGGTCCACCTCACCGCGCTCGGGCAGCGAGCGGACCGTCGCGGTCGCCAGGTCGCGCAGTCGCGGGTCGCGCCGCCGCACCCTCGCGGGGGCGAACTGGTCGCGCACCGCCATTCTGATCTCGACCTGGTCGGGTGGATCCATGAAGATCATCTGTTCGAGCAGCATCGCGCCGACGCCGGCGAACTCGGCCAGCCCGCGCGAGGCCAGGGTCTCGGCGGAGTGGATCCGGGCGGAACGGAAGCGCCGGTGGTCGGAGAGGATCTCGGCGGTCTCGGCGTACCCGGAGCACACCCAGACCCGCGCGACCGTGTCGAAGAAGAGTGGTCCGAGCTCGCCGACGGCGTCGAAGTAGCCGGTGGGATCCGCGATCACCTCGGGCCGGCCCAGCAGGTGGATGCCGTGTCGCCGCGGGTCGAAGGTGGGTGTCATGCCCGCTCGTTCCCCGGTGCCGAGGCCGACGGCTCACGGTCGTCGACGGGCTTGTGCCCGATGATCAGGTGCTTGTCGCCACCGGACCGGCGTACCGTGCAGTCGTCGAAGCCGGCCGCCCTCAGCAGCGCCACGTACTCGGCCACCGTCCGATGCCGTCCCCGCGTCTCCAGTTGCATGAGCAGGTTCATCACCGAGGTCGCCAACGGACCGTTCCGGTCGTCGTCGAACAGTCGCTCCATCACCAGGACCCGGCCGCCCACGGCGCACGCGCGGTACGCGTTGCGCAGGATGTGCAGGCACTGCTCGTCCGGCCAGTTCGACATCACGTAGCCGAGCGCGATGAGATCGCCGGGCGGCAGGTTCTCGGTGAAGAAGTCGCCGGCCACGAAGTCCACCCGGTCGGCCACCCCGGCGGCGAGCGCCGCGCGGGTCAGGTGGGGACGCACCGGCGGCAGGTCGAACACGACGGCCCGCAGCCCGGGAGAGTGCTGCAACGCGGCGGCCGCGAAGGGCCCGTTGGCTCCCCCCGCGTCCACCAGCAGGCCGGCGGCCGGCAGGTCGGCGAGGACAGCCAGTTCCCGCGACACGCCGTGGCTCAGGTGCCACATGGCGTCCATGAACTCCCGGGTGGACTCCTCGTCGCGGTAGAAGATGTCGTACGGGGTCTCGCGGCTGGCGTCCACCGCCTCCTTGCCCCGGCGCAGGTACTCGCCCAGCCGCTCCATCCGCTCGGCCGCCCCGGTGGCGAGGTGCTCGACGAAGCCGCCGATGTACCGGGCGTCGCGGCGGTCGAAGAGGGGAAGGGCCTGCTCGACCAGGCAGTACGCACCGGCGGCGTCGCGCCGGAGGATCCCGAACGCCACGCAGACCAGCAGCAGCCGGTCGACGGTGTCGGCGTCGAGACCGAGCTGGTCGGCGACCGCGCGGGCGGGCAGCGGTCCGTTCCTGATCAGACAGGTGAGCATGTCGTGACGGTCGACGAGGTGCAGCACGGGGGTGGAGACCAGGCCGTAGATCGCCTGCTCGATGCTGTGCGGTGTCAACGTTCCTCCCTAACGGTGTCCGTCGAGGGTTCCGGCGATGCGTCGTCCTCGACGTCGAGCAGTCCGGCCGGCATCTGGAAGGGGGCGCCCACGGGCGGTGGGGCCAGCGGTTCGGCCTCCAGCCGCACCCGGTCGGTCGCCTCCCGCAGCCGGGTCGCGAGGCTGTCCGGATCGGCCGCCGCGCAGACCACGAAGGAGTGGCGGGCGATGTAGCCGCCGGGTGGCAGCCGGAGTTCGGTGCCGGGTCCGACCATGGCGGCGGAGGCGACGATCCCGGCCGAGGGATCGGGCCGGGGCACCGACACCGCGGCCACCCGGCAGTCGTACGGGGGGTAGCCGAACCTGATCCCCGCCACGCTCCGGTGTCCCGCGGCGATCCGGGGCCGGACGCCGAGCGCCACCTCCACCATCACCTCGCCGGGGTCGATCCCCGTCGCGAGCTTGCCGAGGTACGGGATGAGGTCTCCCCCGAGTCGCCCGTTCACCTCGACGATCACCGGGCCGCGGGCGGTGAGCTTCACCTCCGTGTGGGTCATGCCGAAGCCGATGCCGAGCACCCGGTGGCTGACCGCGAGCAGCTCCCGCAGTGCGGGGTCGGCGAGCAGCGGGTCGGCGGCGTCGACGACGTGGCCGACCTCCTCGAAGTACGGCTCCAGCCCGATCTGCTTGCGGGCCAGGTACATCGGCAGGTGGTCGCCGTCCACGACGGCTCCGTCGACACTGATCTCGGGACCGTCCAGGTACTCCTCGATCAGGGCGCCCCCCTGGTAGGGCTGGTCGCCGGCGAGACTGGCGTCCGCCGCGACCCGGTACGCGGCGTCGAGCTGGGCCTGGTCCGTGGCCAGGACGACGCCGATGCTCGCGCCCAGCGCCCGGGGCTTCACCACCACCGGGTAGCCGATCGAGGCGGCCAGCGTGCGGGCCTGCTCCACGCTGGTGGCGTAGCCGTGGGCGGGCTGCGCCAGGCCGGCGGCGCGCAGCAGCCGGCGGGTGCGGTCCTTGTCCCGGCAGCCCAGCACCCCGTCGGTGCCCAGTCCCGGCACCTCCAGCTCGGCGGCGATCATGGCGCTGGGAAGCACCAGGGGCTCGTCCCAGCAGAGCACGCCGACGACCGGGCGGGTGCCGGCCAGCTTCCGGGCCGTGGCGGCCAGGTTGTCATGGTCGTGGACGTTCGTGACCGTCCATCCGGCCAGGTAGGGCCGTTGCCAGGTCGGGGTGGTGCCGTTGATCAGCCAGAGGTCGTGGCCGGCCGCGCGCGCCCGGCGGGCCGCCGAGGACATCAGATACTCCCTGTAGGCGCTCAGGCCGCTGCCGACCACGAGCAATATCCCGTCGTGGTGGTCCATGCCGCTCCCTTCCGGTGGTGTCCGTGCCCCGTTCGGGGAAGATGTCCGTGCCGGACGGCGGGTGGCGTCCGGGTCGTGCCCGTCGGGATCGCTCATGTGGTGCGCCGCCCGGGCGTAGCTGCCGCTCGGCCGGGGGGACGCGCCCGGACCGGGGGGCGGGGTGGGGGCGCCCGCAGCCCGGCCACCTCGCGGGCGATCAGGGGCGCGGTCTTGAACCCGCCGCCGCCGCAGGCCGCGTACGCCCAGGTCGGCGACGAGGAGGAGCCCAGACGGGTGAGGACCGCGCCGCCGGTGGCCCGGTCCGCGAGGTAGTAGCAGTCGTGGGTCTCGGTGGGCGCGGGTGCCGCCGCACCGGGCACGATCGACCGGAGCAGGTGGTCCAGCGCCCGGCGCCGCGACGGCGGGGTCCGGCGGGAGCCGAGCCGCTCGACCGGCCGGCACACCGCGTGGGTGCTCACCTTCAGGTCGGTGCCGGCGCCGGGCGGCAACAGCCAGCCCCCGGCGTGCGGACCGGTTCGCAGCACCACCACCGGGGTCGCGCCCCAGGCGGTCGACTCCGCCGGGTCGGGGCGCCGGTAGAGCACGCTCTGCCGGTACAGCGTCACCGGCGCCGGCAGCAGTCCGGCGAGCAGCGATCGGGACCACGCCCCGGCCGCCACGAAGAGCAGGTCACCGGCGAGGGTCGAACCGCCGGCCAGGGTGACGGCGGCGGCGGCCGGGTCCACCTCGACCACGGCGCGGTACGGCAGCAGCCGTACCGAGCCGTGCTGTCGCAGCCAGCGGGTCGTCGCCGTCAGCACGCGGCGGGCCAGCAGCACTCCGGCCTCGGGCTCCAGGAGGCCGGCGGCCCTCGCCGGCAGGCGCAGGTGCGCCAGACGCTGGCGCAGTTGCTTCGGCCCCAGCATCTCCCCGTCCACCCCGGCGGCGCGCATCAGACGCAGGTCGCCCAGGGCCTCGGCGGCCGGTTGGACGAGCAGGACGCCGAGCCGGCGGAAGAGCGGGGTGGCGAGGTGACGCTCCAGCTCCAGCCAGCGCCCGTGCAGGTCGGCCGCCGCCCGGGTGGCCGTCGGATCCCCGGGGTGCAGCGCGCGGACCACCCGGTTCTGGTCGAAGGAGGCCGCCGCCGGGTTGGGGATCGGCCCCTGGTCCAGCACGGTGACGTCGTCGCCACGACGGACACACTCCATGGCGGTGAGGAGACCGACCACCCCGGCGCCCACGATCAGCACCCGCCGCCCGGTCGGCGTGCCGGCGGGCACGTCACGCCACCAGCCGGGCGGACCGGTGCGTGGCGGCCCCGTCGAGCTCGGCCAGCCGGGGCAGCCGCCGGGGCCGCACCTGCCGGGCCTCGGCGGCCCCGTCGAGCAGGTGGGGCGCCGCCGCGCCCAGCGCCTCGTCCGCGAGGTCGATCAGGACCGGCGCCGCGCCGCGCAGGAAGGTCTCCACCTCGTGGTAGAGGTCGCCGGCGCGAATCCGCCCGGCGTCCCGGTGGTCGCCGGACTCGAACCGCTCCGTCAGCTCGGCCAGGCGGGCCAGCTGGGAGGTGATGGTCTCGGCGACCCGGTTGAGGCTGAAGTGGGACAGTTCGGCGTGTCCGGCGAAGCGGCCGATCATCGTTGCGGCGGCGGTCCGACCCGCCGCGGTGACCGGCAGCGTCCAGTCGGCCGGCGGGCGCTGCGCCTCGTACCACCGGTTCATGGCGTCGGCCACCCGGTTCCAGGGCCCTACCAGTCGGGTTCGGACCAGGGTGGTCAGGGCCGACCGGCTGAAGTTGGTCCGTTGGTGTTCCGGGCTGGTGCTGGCGAGGTAGAAGCGGCCCGCGTCGCGCGGTGTCTCGGCGGCGAGTTCCCGGCCCCAGACCACGTGGCCCCGGCTGGTGGAGAACTTCTCGTGCTCCAACTCGTAGAACTCGTTGGTCAGCATCGTGGGGCGCAGGTAGCGGTCGCCGTACGCCATCAGCAGCGCGACGCCGACCAGGGCGAACGGGTGGGTGTTGTCGAAGCCCATGAAGTAGACGACGTCGGTGTCGGGGTCGGCGAGCCAGAGGTCGTCGACCGCGGCCGGCGGGTGGCCGGTCGCGGCGGCGGCGACCGCGGCGGTGTACATGCCGGCCGGGATCGCCTCGACGGCGGGGTTGATCACCTGATCCGGCACCTCCGGGAACGGCGCGGGGACGCCCCAGCCGGTCGGGAAGGTGACGGGGAAGTCGGGCAGCGGCCGGCTGAGCATCTCCTCGAGCGCCTGCCGCATGTGCGGCCGCATCGTCGCGTCCGGCCCGAGGTGCTGGGCGCGTAACCGGTCCCGGTAGCGCTCCAGCGGCAGCACGAGGATCTCGGCCGACCGGGTGGTCAGCTCCTCGCCGGGGTGTTCGGTGGAGCGCGGCGCGCGCAGCTCGCCGGGATTGCTGTGGTGCCCGCAGCTCTCGCAGACCCCGCCGCAGCTGTCCGCCAGACAGGTCGGACAGGTCCCCTGCACGTACGCCTCCATGAGGTACTCGCCGGTGCGGGGCAGGTAGGGAAACGACACGGTACGCAGCTCGAACACGCCCTCGGCGTGCAGCCGACCCAGGAAGTCGCACAGGAAGTCGCGGAACCCCTCGTCCCCCGGCGCGAACCCGTCGACGGAGATGCCCAGCGCGGCCAGTGAGTCCCGTACCTGCTCCTGGGCACGTCGGGCCAGCAGTTCCGGGTCGATCCCGAGCCGGCGGGCGGTGGAGAGCACGAACGTCTGCGTCTCCTGCACACCGCTGCCGAACAGGGTCCGGTCGCCGGCCGCCCGCCGGTACCGGGCGTAGACGTCGCCGGCCAGGAACGGTCCGCAGAGGTGGCCCACGTGCAGGTCGCCGTTGGCGGTCGGGGCGGGGACGATGACGATGCTCCGCCGTGCCATCTCAGCCCTCCGCCCGGTGTCGGTCGACGAAGCGGGCGGACATCTCGGTGTCCCACCAGATCGCGTAGTAGCTGAACTCCCGATCACCCGGATTGACCACCTGGTGATGCGAACCCGGGGTCAACCGGGCGATGTCACCAGCCGCGAAGTCACGGCGCCGGCCGTCGACGACGAGTTCGCCGCGGCCCACCATCCCGATGAAGATCTCGTACTCGTGGTGTGCGTGCGCGGCAGCGGCGCCGCCCGGGGGCACCACGCACCAGGCGCCCTCGAACGGCGCGTTCAGCGCGGGCCACGGGAGGAGGAGTTCGTAGTCGATCCCGTACCCGTTGGCGAGTCTCTCCTGGTCGAACCTGCGGATCTCCATCAAGCGCTCCGATCGGCCGTCACCGAGGCGGTGACCCGTTTCCCGGACGCGGTACGCCGGGCCAGCATGTCGTCGACGATCTCCGCCGACCGGTGCGCCAGGACACTGATCAGGGAGTCGGCGATGCCGTGTGTCTCCTCGTTCGTCCCCTGCAGGTAGATGGCGCCCCAGGGTGCGTCGTCGATCTCCGCCCGGTAGTGCCTCGACACCCCGATGCGGTCGGTGCCGAGCTGCGGTTCGAGCTGCCGGAACAGCCTGGACGGCTCGTTGCGGTAGCCGGTGCCGAGCAGCACCAGGTCGCAGCGCATCTCGGTGATCTTCTTGGTCCGCCGGTCGCTCAGTTCGAGCACGATCTGGTCGCCGTCCTGCCGGGCGGTCACGATCTCGGTCAGCGCCATCACCTGCGACCGGTCGCCGCCGTTGAGGCGCTGCCGGTACAGCAGCGCGTAGAGCTCGTCGAGGAAGGGCGGGGCCAGGCCGGCGTAGTTGGTGATCCGCATCTCGTCGAGGATCTGCCGCCGCGACTCCTGGTCGCACCCGTAGAACTCGTCGATGAAGGACGGGAAGAACAACTCGTTGACGAACTTGCTGGTCTGGTAGTTCTGGAAGCCCACCGACCTGAGCAGGATGGTCGGCCGGCAGGCGGGCAGGTCCTCGTGCACGGCGTAGAACATCTCGGCGGCGCTCTGCGCGCCGCCGACCACCGCGACCCGGTACGGCCGGTCGCGGGCGAGTCCGGCGACGCCGGCGCGGTAGCGGCTGCTGTGGATGACCCTGTCGGCGGGCAGCTGCCGGAACGCCTCCGGCACGTTCGGCTCCCGGCCCACACCGATGACGAGGTCGCGGCAGGTGATGGTGTCTCCGCCGCTCAGGGTCACCGTCCAGTCGTGCGGTGAACCGTTGGCGTCCCGGTTGACGGCGATGCTCGCGCACCGCGCGTCGTACCGCACCCGGACGTGGCGCAGGGAGTCGGCGACCCAGGCCAGGTAGTCGGAGATCTCACTGCGGTACGGGTAGAACGTGGCGAGGTTGACGAATTCGTCGAGCCGGCGCTGACTGTGCATGAAGTTCAGGAACGAGAAATCACTGCGCGGGTTCCGGAGGGTCACCAGGTCCTTGATGAAGGAAACCTGACTCCGGACGGCGGGCAACAGCAGGCCTCGCTGCCACTTGATGTCCGGGTGCTGCTCGATCAGGAGCGTGTTGGCGGCCAGTTCGGGATGCCCGGATTCCTCGATCGCCACTGCCAGGGCCAGGTTGGCCGGACCAGCACCAACTGCCAGCACATCAACGTCATGGTGCGCCACATCTGCTCCCTCCGGTTGCGGGTTGCCGACGGCTGACTCCCCTGCCCGGGTGTCGACGCCAACAGCGAAGCACATTGGAAGACACCTTTGTTATGTAGAAAGCGGTCAATGGCCTAACCAGGACACCGGCCCTGCGGCAAGGGGGCGGTGCGACACTTCGGATCGCATTTTCGGTGGCCGGAGCCGGTCGATTGCCGCAACCGGCCGGACGGGGGGTACGACTCTGCCCGCAATTTTCCGTACCGTTTCCGGGTGGACGGGGAAAACCACCCGACGCGACAGGACGAGGAGGCGGCATGCCCGCAGGAATCGTAGGGACGACCTGCTGGGAGGCCGATGCGGTCCCGGCCGCGGCGGGCGGCGTGGCGGTCACCGCCGCGGACGCGTCACGACCGTACGAGTGGCAGCGGACGGACCCGCGCCGCCGGCCGGGACCGGGCCGACGCCGGTGAAGATCCGTGAGGTGACCGGCGACGAGCGGCTGACGACCTCGTTCCCGCTGCAGTCGTACGCCTTCGGCCCGTCGTCGGCGCCCCCCACGGACGAGGAGCTGCGCCCGGCACTGCCATACCACGAGGGCAACCGCACCATGGTCGTGCAGGACGCCGGCGTCACGGTGGCCGCGGCCTCGGCCATCCCGATGTGGCAGAACCTGCGCGGACGCGTGCTGGACGTGGCCGGTGTCGCCTGGGTCGTCACCCACCCGTTGGCCCGGCGTCGGGGTCACAGCCGCGACCTGCTGCACCACCTGCTCGGCGAGATGCGCCAGCAGGGCCACGTGGCCAGCGCCCTCTACCCGTTCCGGTCCTCGTTCTACGCCCGGTTCGGCTACCTGAACCTGCCGAAGCCCCGCACCGTCACCTTCCGCCCGGAGGACTGCGCGCCGCTGTTGAAGGCGGACCTGCCCGGCGACATCACGTGGCGGCCGTTCGCCGACGGCTACGACGACTACCGCCTCTTCCAGCGCCGGCTGCTCGACCGGCGGCACGGCTTCGCCATGCCGCCGGAGCACCAGAGCGCGGCCGCCCGTGACGCCGGCGACCGCTGGCTGGCGACCGCCCGGATCGACGGTGAGGTCGTCGGCATGGTGACCTACCGGATCGACGGGCAGGGTGGGCGGTTGCGCGCGGACGACCTGCTGACCGTCGACGCCTTCGGGCGGGCCCTGCTGTTGAGGTTCTTCGCCCTGCACGTCGACCAGGTCTCCGAGGTGGTGCTTACCGTCGCCGCCGACGAGGCGCCCGAGCTGTGGCTGAGCGACCTCACCGCCCGGGTCGAGACGGTGATCTCCTTCCCGTCGGCACCGCCGCCGATGGCCCGGCTGCTCAGCGTCGAGGGCCTGCGGGGCGTGGAGGCCGGGCCGGGCCGGGTGGGTGTCGAGGTGGTCGACGATCCGTTCATGGCCGGCCGGTACCGGCTCGACGGTGCCGGTGGGCGGCTGGTGGTCGAGCCCGGCGCGAAGCGGGTGTCGGCGGTCCTCACCGCGGCCGGCCTCTCCGGGCTCGTCTACGGTGTGCTCGATCCGGTCGACGTGCTCGCGCGAGGGCTCGGCACGTTCGCCGATGACGCGGTGGCTCAGCTGCGGTCCCTCTTCCCCCGCGCGGTGCCCTGCGTGTTCCCGCCCCGGTAGCCGGTCGCCCGGCCGGCCATGTCCACGACGACCGCGGCGGGCGGCGCGGGTGGCGGGCTCAGTCCGCCCACCCCTCACGGACGGCGGCGGCGGCGAGGGTCACCCGGTTGTTCGCGCCGAGGCGCTGCATGAGCGCGCCGACGTGGCGGCGCACGGTCCGCTCGCTGATGCCGAGGTGGCGTGCGATCGCCTTGTCGATCATGCCGGTGAGCAGCAGCCGCAGCACCTGGCCCTGCTCGGTGCTGAGTCGCTCACCGGTGCCGTTGACGGGCACCGCACGGTGCCACAGCAGGTCGAAGAAGGTCCGCAGGGCCGCCGCGACGACCGGGATACGCACCAGCACCGCGCCCTCCATTCCGGTCGGACCCAGCGGAAGCAGCGCCGACTCGCTGTCGACCAGCACCATCTTCATCGGCAGTTCGGGATAGATCCGGCACTGCCAACCGGCCTCGACCGACGCGTGCAGCATCTGCGACGAGCCGGGCAGATCAAGGACGGCTCTCGTGTAGATGTTGCGGAACGTCACGCCACGGGCGACGGCGGCCGCCGGCGGTCTGCGGACCGACCGCGGGTCGGGGGGCCGGGTGAAGTGCTCGGTCTCGATGCTCATGACGTCTCGGCGGGCGGAGAGGCACAACTCGACCGAGAGCGCGCCGATCTCCGCTCCGTCCGTCAACACCCGGATCCCGTCCTCGGGCTGCCGGCGCCAGTCCTTGCCGCCGAGATACCGCTGTTGCAGGGCCTCCACGTCATCGCGCAGGCGCAGCAGGCTCTCGTACCGGTCGGTGATCTGCCGCTGGATGAGGAGGATCGCGTTGTCCAGGGCCCGCACCGGTTCGACGGGCACCAACTCGGCCGTCCCCACGTGCCGCTCGCGGGCGAAGCCCCGCTCGATCAGTTCCCGGGTGGACCGCGCGTCGCACAGCACGGGATCCTCGTGCAGGTACAACCCCCCGGCGGCGAGCAGCCGCTCGTACAGGGCGGCCGCCTCCTCGGAGAGGATCCCCGCGAGACCTGTCTTCATCCGTACTCCTTCCCGCACCTGCGCCCGCCGGCAGGTTGCCGACGCGGACGCGACCGGCGTCGCGGTCCCGGTGGTGGCCCCTGGACGCTCCGTCTGCCGGTAGGGTAAAAGTGGCCACTGGAGTGACCTCTGGAGTCCGTCGGGGCGGACGAGGGTCACGGAGCGGGATGCTCACGGAGGCGGTGACGGGCGATCGCGGATCAGGGCGTGCGCTTCGAGGTGCTGGGGCCGTTGCGCGCCTGGTGCGGCACGCGGAGCGTCGAGCTGGGGCCGCTGCAACGGCAGGTGGTGCTGGCGGTCCTGCTGCTGCACGCCAACCGGGTGGTCGAGCGGGACCGGATCATCACCGGAATCTGGGGTTCGGCGGCGCCGACGTACGCGGTGAACCTGCTGCAGAAGCACGTCTCCGCGCTGCGGCGGGCGCTCGACCCCACCCGCCCGGAGCGCGGCCCGTCCGGGGTCCTGGCCTGGACCGGTGGCGGATACCGACTCACCGTCCTGACCGGCGGTCTGGACCTGCTGGACTTCGAGCGTGAGCTGGCCGCGGCGCGGGCCGCCCGCGCCGTCGGCGACACCCCGGCCGTGGCCGCCGCCCTGCACGCGGCCCTACGCCACTGGCAGGGTCCGTACTGCGCCGGGCTGACCAGCCCGGCGCTCGACGCCGAACGGGAGGCGCTGCACGAACGCAGGTTGGCGGCGTTGGAGGAGCGCGTCGAGGTCGACCTGGGCCTCGGGCGGCACCTGGCCGTGGTCGGCGAGCTCCGGCAGCTCGTCGCCGACCACCCGTTCCGGGAGCGGCTCTGGGGCATGTTGATGCTCGCGCTGTACCGTTCCGGCCGCCAGGCCGAGGCGATCCTCGCCTTTCACGACGCCCGGCGACACACGCTGGACGGTCTCGACGTGGAACCCGGCGCCGACCTGCAACGACTGCACCGACAGATCCTGGCCGCCGACCCGGAACTGCTACGCGGCGTGTGCGAGCCGTCCAGGGCGGCCACGACCGTGGCGCCGGCGGTCGGCCTCCGCCTGCCCGTACCGGCGCAGCTTCCGCATCCCGTGCCGGGATTCGTCGGCCGGCAGGCGGAGCTGGGCCGACTCGACGCGCTGCTCGCCGAGGTCTCCGGCGCCACCACCGGCGCCAGCCCCGTCGCGGTGATCGCCGGGATGGCGGGCGTCGGCAAGACGGCGCTGGCGGTGCACTGGGCGCACCGCGTGCGCGGCCGGTTCCCCGACGGCCAGCTCTACGCCAACCTGCGGGGCTACGACCAGTTCGGGGCGGTGAAGGATCCCGCCGCGGTCCTGCAGACACTGCTGCACGGGCTGGCGGTTCCGCCGGAGCTGGTGCCGGCCGGCCTCGACGCCCGCTCCGCGATGTTCCGCACCCTGCTGTCCACCCGACGTCTGCTGATCCTGCTGGACAACGCCCGCGACGCCGAGCAGGTCCGGCCGTTGCTGCCCGGCCCCTCCGGTTGCCTGGTGCTGGTGACCAGCCGGAACCGGTTGACCGGGCTGGTGGCGACCGACGCCGTCACGCCGGTCAACCTGGACCTGATGACCGCTGTCGAGTCCCGGCAGCTACTCGTCCGGCGGCTGGGCGCCGGCCGTCTGGACACCGAGCCCTCGGCGACCGACGAGCTGATCCGGCAGTGCGCCGGCCTGCCGCTGGCGTTGTCGATCGTCGCCGCCCGAGCCGCGAACCAGACCCGGTTCCCGCTGTCCGCCCTGGTGGACCGGTTGGGAACCGTCCGCGACGGCCTGGACGCCTTCCACGTCCAGGAGCGGGAGGTCGACGTGCGGGCGGTCTTCTCCCACTCCTACCAGGTGCTGGATCCGGCCACGGCCGGGATGTTCCGGCTCGTCGGACTGCACCCCGGGCCGGAGCTGACGGTCCCCGTGGCGGCCAGCATGGTGGGCGTCCCCCAGGCCCACGCCGACCGGCTCGTCTCGGCACTTGCCAACAGCAGCCTGATCAGCGAGCAGGCACCCGGTCGGTACGTGTTGCACGACCTGCTCCGGGCCTACGCCGTGGAGTTGGCCGGGATCGAGGAGAGCGGATCGACCCGCCGGGCCGCGGTGCGCCGCCTGCTCGATCACCTGGTGCTCAGCGCGTACGGCGCCGACCGGCTGCTCAGCCCGTCCCGGGAGCCGATCTCACCCGTACCGGCCGCGGCCGGGGTCCGGCCGGAGCGGATGGCCGACCGGCAGGCGGCCCTGACCTGGTTCGCCGAGGAGCAGGCGGTGCTGTTCGCGAGCGTGGAACTCGCGGCCAACCACAGGTTCGACACCCACGTCTGGCAGCTCGCGTGGTCGATGACCACCTATCTCGATCGCCGCGGGCGCTGGCACGACTCGGCGGCGGTCCAGACCCTGGCACTGGCGGCGGCCCACCGGCTGGGCGACGAGCGGACGCTGGCGCTCGCCTACCGGGGACTCGGCCGGGCCGACATCCGGCTGCAACGGCCGGACGCGCAGGAGCACCTGGCAGCGGCGCTGGGCCTGTTCACCAGCATCGGGGACCGGCGCGGCCAGGCGCGCACCCAGCTCAACTTCGCGTGGCTGTGCGAGCGGCAGGGGCGGCACCAGGACGCGCTGCCCCACGTACTGCAGGCCGTGGACCTGTTCTGGCGGTGCGACGACCGGATCGGCGTGGCGGACGCCCTGAACGCGCTCGGCTGGTTCCACGCCAAGCTCGGCGGGGACCGGGCGGCCCTGGCCTGCTGCGCCGAGGCACTGGCGCTGGCGCAGGGTACGGGCGACGAGGACGGCGAAGCACACGTCTGGGACAGCCTCGGCTACATCCGCGACCTCTGCGGGCAGCCGCGCGAAGCCATCGACTGCTACCAGAACGCTGTCCGGCTGTGGCGCGAACTCGGAGACCGACACTTCGAGGCCGATGCCCTGCACCGGCTCGGGGACGTCCATCATGCCGTCGCCGAGCCCGGGGCAGCCCGCTCCGCCTGGACGCGGGCGTTGGCGATCCTCGACGATTTCCGCCATCCGGACGCCGGGCAGGTGAGAAGGAAGTTGGGCGAGATCCGCGAGGCGGCCTGACCACTCACGGGTCAAGGGCGCGGTCCTCGACGGCGCTGGACCCGCGGCGACGCCGTGCGGACCGGCACCGCGGAGGCCGGCCGGGCCGGGTTGACGTGACCTGACCGCGCCGGCATGCTGGCTCGCGATCGGTGCCGGAAGGCGGCCGGGCGTCGACGACGCCCCCGCCACGACGGGTTGTGAGAGGTTCCATGTCTGGTCCGGACGGTTCGACGGGCGTCCCTGCTCCGCACGGCCACCCCGAGGATGTCCGCTGCGCTCGGCGGGATCGGACGCTGTCAGCGGGCCTGGTGGCCGCCGCCGCGGTCTCCGGCGTCGTCCTGGTCGCCGGCGCCGCCGCGAACGCCGGTGCGGGTGAGCCGTCGGCGGCCTTACACCCTCCCTCGGCGGGAGCAGGCGTCGACACCTCCGCCGTCGGCTCGGCGGCGGTGGATCCGGCCGGAACCGGGCCCGCCGGATCCGTTGAGGAGCAGTTCTCCCGGGCCTTCACCGAGGGCGCGGCGTGGGACCCTCCGGTCGTGATGAGCATCAAGCCCCCGTCCGCCTGACCCGCGGGAGCGTCATCTGCCGGCGACCGCCGGCAGGGCCAGTGCCAGGACGCGCGGTCCGTCGAGGAACATCAACCCCCGCCGGGCGAACTCGGTCACCGCTTGGTCGAGTTGCCCGGCCGGCAGGCGTTCGCCGAGCCGCAGGCGCAGTCCCGACCTCGTGACCGGGCGGTCCACACAGGCCAGGTAGACCTCGGCGAGAGGTCCCTCGAACGTGTAGGTGCCCTCCCGACCGGCGTACCGGCCGTCATGGATCTGCAGGTAGCCGGGGGTCGACCGGTAGGTGAGCACCGGGCGCGGGTCTGCGGCGGCCGCCTCGGTCCAGGCGGCGACCTGCCGGGCCAGCGGCACGTACGTCTCGTCCGGCAGGCCGCTCTCCGGTCGGTGCTCGAAGAAGTAGGCGATCCGGTCCAGGTCGGCCTCGGGCGGGTAGACGTATCCGTAGCTGCGTTCCGGCCGCACGGCGTCCGTTCCGGCACGCGCCGCCGCGTACAGCGGGCTGAACCGTTCGATCCAGATCCGGGCCGCGCCGCCCGGCGGCTGCAGGTGCCACAGGTGAGGCAGGACGGCGGCCTGGTCGGTGTAGTCGCGAACCGTCTCGTCCGGGAAGCCCCAGAGGAGGTTCCACGCCACGTCGATGCCGTAGTACCGGCACCACCGCAGCAGGTTGACGTTCTGGGCGGCGGTGACACCCTTGCGCATCAGCCGCAGCACGTGCGAGCTGAGCGACTCGATGCCCGGCTGGATGCGGGTCACCCCGGCCTGCGCCAGCAGCCTCGTCTGGGCACGGGTGAGGTTCGCCTTGACCTCGTAGAACAGCTCGTAGCCGGTGCCCGCCTCGATCAGGTCCGGCATGAGTTCCCGCAGGTGGGCCGGGTCGAGGATGTTGTCCACGGCCTCGAAGCGGAAGCTGCCGTAGCGGCGGGCCTGGGTGTCGAGTTCCGCACGTACCCGCTGGGCGGTCCTGGTCCGGAACCGCATCGTGCCACCGTTGAGCCCGCAGAAGACGCAGTGGTGCCTGGCGCCCCACCAGCAGCCGCGGGACGACTCGAACGGGATCCACACCCGGTGGCGGCCGGCGGCGGGCAGCAGGGCCAGGCTCGCCGCCCGCTGGAAGTACTCGGTGTAGTCGGGCACCGCGGCGTCATCCAGTTCCAGCGGCGGGGCCGGCGGGAGCCCGCCGACCACACCGTCGACGCGGCCCAGCACCCCCGGCACCCGCAGCGGATCGGTGCCGGCGGCGAGCGCCCGCAGCAGCCCGGGCAGCGCCCGCTCGCCCTCCCCGGTGACCGCCAGGTCGATGCAGTCGACCGTCCGGACCAGCTCCGGTCCCATCTCGCCGTCGAAGTTGGCACCGCCGAAGACGGTGATCAGCCAGGGCCACCGCTGCTTGAGCCGCCGGGCCAGGGCGAACGAGGCCGCGTTCTGCTGGTAGGTCGAGCTGAAGCCGACCACCCGGAACCGGTCCCACGGATAGGACAGCACGAGCGAGTCGAGGTAGGCCGGGACCAGCGACTCGCGCAGGTGCACCAGCCGGTCGCGCAGTTCCGTCGGTGGCCGACCCAGGTGCGCCAGGTCGGCGGCGAACTCGACGGGCATCGCCGCCCCGGCGTCGGGTGCGGCGTCGCCGAACGCGGCGACGGAGAACAGCCAGTCACCGACGAGCCGGCCGCGGTGCTCCGCCAGGAGGGAGTACTCGTCCGCCCCGATCAGCGCCGCGAAATCGAGATTAGCGTGCAGCGTACGCACCGGAAAGCCGGCTCGGGCCAGCGTGGCGCCGAGCAGGCCGAGCTGGATCGACGGCCGGTAGATGCCCATGAACGGCATGGACACGAGGGCCACGGGCCAGTCCGCGTACGGTGCTGCCGGATGCTCGGGAACGGGGTCGGACCCACCGGGCTGGTCGACGCCGGACGTGTTGGCCTCCGCGACGCGGCAGCCGCCGCTCGGGCGACCGACGAGGTGATGTGCGTACGGTTTGCCAGGATGCGCCGCCGGGGCCGGGCGGTCAAGGGGCGCAGGTGGTTACGACGGCCCGACGGTCGGCGCCCCCTCTACGGCTTGGTGGCCGACCATCCGGGCGGGTGGTCCGCCGAGGCGGACGCGAGTCGCCGCCCCAGGATCAGCCGCGCTGCGTCTGGCCCTGGCTCGCCGCCGGCCGGGCCTGCTCCACCGCGAACGGGTGGCGCAGTCGCCGCATGGCCTCCTCGCTGCCGTCGAAGGTCACGCCCGGACCGTCGAGTCCGTCGGCGCTGGCGGTGGCGAGGAACAACGCCGGTTTGTCATTACCGTTCGATGCCATGCAAAAAGTCCTGTCTTCGACCGAGGAGCACGTCAAGCCGTCGGCGTCTGGTGCCGGCAACCTCGTGAAAGATCCGACGCTCAGATAGGCGCCCGATCACGGCGGCTCGTGCACGGGCGAGCGCCCGGCGACACCGACCCCTCCACCATACCCCGGCTGCGCCGCTTACAACCCCGGCCGGCCGTGGCCCGCACGAGCGCGCCGCCGTCGCCGGACCCACGGCGCGGCGCACACGCCTACCGGGCCGCGCCCGCGGACCGCCCCGATCTCGACGCGGGCCGTCGCACGCAGCAGGGCGCCGGCCTCGACCCTGCCTCGTCAGCGGGCCTTCTTCGTCGCCCGCTTCCGAGGCGGCGTCAGCAGGTCAGCGATCGCGGCGATCGCGGACGGCACCAGGCGGTAGTACGCCCACACGCCGCGCTTCTCGCGCTCGAGCAGTCCGGCATCGGTGAGGATGCGCAGGTGGTGACTCACCGTGGGCTGGGAGAGACCGAGCGGCGCGGTAAGGTCCGTCACGGACGCCTCGCCGTCCGGGGCCGACTGGATCAGGCTGAGCAGTCGCAGCCGGGCCGGATCGGCGAATGCCTTCAGCACCCCCGCGAGCCGCTCGGCGTCGGCGCGCTTGATCGGCTCGCCGGCAAGGGGCGAGATGACAGGCTTGGTAGTTTCCGCGGTTCCCACGTCTTGCATCGTCGCAGCAACACCCCCGGTAGGTCGGTGGAACGAGGGGCGGATCACGGCGAGTTCGTACGGCGGGGGCCTTGCGCGCCCGTTCCGTCCGGGTCGGCACGACGGTCCGCACCGGGTCGCGGCCTGCCGGCAACCGTGGCGACACCCCCGTCCGAGCGGAGTCCGCGTTGCCCGCTTCGTCAGGACGTAAACCCTCACACGTTCCGTTAGCGATAGATGAACGCCTATAGTCAGGGGGTTCGTCGACGCGGCCGAAGGAGCACACATGGGCCACCCCCGTCGGGTCATGGCGGCGCTCATCGGCCTGGCGCTGGCCGTCCCGCCCGGCGCCGAAGCCGTCGCCGTCGCGGCGCCGTCGACCCCCATCAACGACCTGGCCACCCGCAGCTACCTCGGCTTCCAGGGCGGTCTGTACCCCGACGGCAGCAACGCCCTTCCGGCGACCCACCACGCCGTCGGGGTCGGCCGAGCCAGACGGGTCCGACCGGTGGACGTCGACGGCGTCCCGAAGGCCACCGGCAAGATCGTGTTGCTCTCCATCGGCATGTCCAACACCACCCAGGAGTTCTGCGCCCGCCGATCCGACGGAAGATGCGCGCCCTGGTCCTTCAGCGGGCAGGCGGCGGTCGACCCGCAGGTCGACCACGCGAACCTGGTCATCGTCGACGGAGCAGCCGGTGGGCAGACGGCCGGCACCTGGACCTCGCCGAATGCCGAGAACTACGACCGCGTCCGCACGAGCGGTCTCGCTCCGCTCGGGCTCACCGAGAACCAGGTCCAGGTGGTCTGGGTCAAGGTGGCGAACGCGACGCCCACCGTCTCCCTCCCCGCCTCCAACGCCGACGCCTACCAGCTCGTCACCCAACAGGGCGCGATCGCCAGGGCGCTCCGGGCGCGGTACCCCAATCTGCAACTGGTGTTCTTCTCGAGCCGCATATACGCGGGATACGCCACCACCAGGCTGAACCCGGAGCCCTACGCGTACGAGAGCGGGTTCGGCGTCAAGTGGGTGATCCAGGCGCAGATCAACCAGATGGCCGGCTCCCCCGTCGACCCCCGGGCCGGCAACCTCAGCTACCACAGCGTCGCGCCCTGGCTGGCGTGGGGCCCCTACCTCTGGGCCGACGGAACGACCCCCAGATCGGACGGGCTCACCTGGGCACGCTCCGAGCTGGCCAACGACGGCACCCACCCCGCGCAGCCCGGCGAAGAGAAGGTGGGCACCCTGCTGCTCGACTTCTTCAAGTCCTCACCGCAGACCGTGTGCTGGTTCCTGGTCGGCCGCACCTGCGCCTAGGGCGCGCCCTGCCGATCTCGTCGGGGTCGGAGTGCCTCGGCGGTCGGTCGTGGGGAACTGACGGACAGAGCGTGGACGATGGCCGAGCCGGTGCCGTCCGCGCCGGGTCGGCGTCTCGGACCGGTGGCGGGACCACCGGCAGGTGATCAACGGGATATCGTGGAAGCCGTCGACCGGGGCGCCGTGACGGGCCCTGCCCGACCGCTGCGGGCCGTGGCGGGAGCCGCCATGAGCGGTTGCGGCGGCGGGCGGCGGACGGGACGTGGGAACGGCCCCTGGCCGACGCGCACCAGCTGGGTGCCTTCTCGTCGCAACCACGCCGCCCCGGCAGGAGCGCGTCCCAGCCTCTCATCGGAATGGGGTCACGGTGCCAACAGGTGACTACGACAGGTTTGCGAACGCCTATTCGGCGGAGAACGAGTCCAACCTCTTCAACGCGTACTACGAGCGACCTGAGATGCTCCGTCTCGCCGGTGACGTACGAGGTCGCCGGGTCCTCGACGCCGGGTGCGGTTCCGGCCCGTTGTCGGCTGCGCTGCGCGCCAGGGGAGCCGTGGTCACCGGCTTCGACGTGAGCGCGGCCATGGTCGACCTGGCCCGCCAGAGGCTGGGCGCAGACGCCGACCTGCACGTGGCGGACCTGAGCGCGCCGCTGCCGTTCGCAGACGCCGAGTTCGATGACGTCGTCGCGTCCCTGGTCCTGCACTACCTGGAGGACTGGTCCGGTCCCCTCGCCGAGCTGCGTCGCGTGCTGAAGCCGGGTGGCCGCCTGATCCTCTCGGTCATCCACCCCGCCGTCTATGCGATCGCGTACCCCAAGGCCGACTACTTCGCGCTCACGCAGTACTCCGAGGACTACGTCATGGACGGCCAGACCGTGTGGCTGACCTACTGGCACCGGCCGCTGCACGCCATCGCAGACGCCTTTGCCGCTGCCGGCTTCCGCATCGCGACGATCAGCGAGCCGCCCCCCCTTCCGGACACTCCTGCGGAGCTGCTCCCACCCGACATGAACTCCGGGTCCTTCATCTGCTTCCTCTTCTTCGTCCTCGAGTCCGCCTAGCAGAACACCCGGACAGCCCGGTGATGCGTTCCACCGCCGTCCGGACGCGCTGCCGGCACGGGCGAACCGGCCTGGTTCACATGATCGGCGGGGCAGGCGGTAGCCGCCGCCCGGTCGCACCCTGGCGGGTTCGGGCGCTTCGCCGGCAGCGGGCCGCCCCGGCGCGGCGGTGTAGCCGGCGTCGCCGTCACCCCCCGCCTGGCGCCGGGCCGCCATCCGCCGGCACTGCCTGCGCGTGCGGGGCCGCCGACCCGGAACGCGTGAGTGCCACTGGCTGCGCGGCCCTCGGGCCACTGGCAAGGCTGACCGTTTACGCCTTCTTTGTGCCTTGTTGTGCCATTATGATCCGCTGAAGGGTCACCAACGTCGAGATCCCGAGGAACCCATGGCGATTTTTGACCGCACGGACGCGTCCCGCCGGAGTACCGGGATGACCCGGGTGGCCACCGCCCTGACCTTGGTGTTCGCGACGACCTTCCTGGTCGGCGTCGCGGGGCAGCGCAGCGCGAGCGCCGCCGAGCCGCCAGTGCCGCTGGGCGAAGCCGCCGACTTCGCGGTCCTCGCCGGCACGACGGTCACCAGCACGGGGCTCAGCGTGATCAACGGTGACATCGGCGTCAGCCCAGGCACCGCCGTGACCGGATTTCCCCCCGGTCAGCTGAACGGATCCATCCACGCCAATGACGGCCCCGCGGTGCGGGGTAAGAGTGACCTGGCCATCGCCTACAACGACGCGGCCGGGCGGACGACCACGGACGTCGTCTCGGAACAGCTCGGGGGCACCACCAGGACCACCGGCGTCTACAGCTCCGTCGCGGGCACGTTCAACATCACCGGAAACCTGACCCTCGACGCGCAGGGTGACCCGAACGCCGTCTTCATCTTCAAGACCACCACCACGCTCATCACGGGCGCCTCCAGCGTGGTGAACCTGGTCAACGGCGCGCAGTCGTGCAACGTCTTCTGGCAGGTCGGCAGCTCCGCGACGCTTGGCGCCAACTCCACGTTTCGCGGCAATCTCCTCGCCTTCACCTCGATCACCGTGGGTGCGGCACTGGAGGTCGACGGCCGCATGCTGGCGATCAACGGAGCGGTCACGATGGACACCGACACGATCACCCCTTCCACCTGCGCCGAACCGGGAGAGCTGTCGATCAGCGCGCCGGAGACGGCAGACCTCGGCAGCGCCAGTCCTGGCGGCGTCGCCTCGGCGAACCTGGGGCCGGTGACCGTGACGGACGAGCGGCTGCTGTCCGAACCGAGCTGGACCGCGACCGTCGTCGCGACGGATCTCGTCACCGACGGAAGCCCGGTCCGGACCATCGCCAACACCAACGTCTCCTACTGGTCCGGCCCGGCCACCTCCACCACCGGCATCGGCACCTTCACCTCGGGCCAGCCGACCGCCGCGGACGCCGAGGTCATCGACGTCCAACGAACCGCGTACACCCTCACCGAGGGCACCGGCAACAACGCGGCGACCTGGGAGCCAGTCGTGTCGGTCCAGATTCCCGCATCGACCGTCGTGGGCGAGTACACGGCAACGGTCACGTTCTCCGTCGCCTGAACCCGAAGAAGCGCCCGGACGGCGGCCGCCGCCCCGCGCCAGCGCGGCCGTCGGAGCCCGCCGCGCTCTCCCCTCGCCGGGGCGGTCGTCAGGCCGGTCGCGCGAGCCAGCGAGGGGCCGCCCACCGACGCGCCCCCGCCGGAGCGTACGAGTTTGGACGAAACGGTAAAAGGGGCGCAGACGCCATCACTCACTATAAAGTCGGGCAGTAGCTGAACGGCGGCAGCCATCACCGGTGCCGCTCATGACCGAGAGGGAGAACAACATGCGTTTCACCCGTATCGCGGTAGGGGTGGTGGCCGCGTGCGCGAGCCTGCCCCTCGTCGCGTCGCCGGCCGTGGCGGCACCGACCGACACCACCGTGGTCACCCTGAACGTGGTCGGCGCGGGGCTCGACATCGAGGCGCCGGAGACCGCCAACCTCGGCAGCGCGCTGCCCGGTACGGCACTCAGCGGGTCGATCGGCACGGTGCGCGTCATCGACCAGCGCGGCTCGGCCGACGCCTCCTGGACCGCGACGGTGAGTACCACCGACTTCGAGACCGGCGGCGGTGGTGCCTCGGAGCGGATCCTGGCCAGCGAGATCGACTACTGGTCGGGTCCGGCCACGGAGCAGGCCGGCAACGGCACCTTCGTCCCCGGTCAGCTGACCGCGGCCGACGCCGAGCCCCTCGACACGGTGAACCCGCTGATCGCCTTCCAGCACACCGGAGGCACCGGCGTCAACAGCGCCGCCTGGGCACCCACCCTCATCGTCAACATCCCCGCGTCGGCGGTGGTCGGCACCTACACCGGGACGGTGACTCATTCGGTGGCCTAGCCGGTTCGGGGCGCTGGCACTGATCGTCATCGGTGCCGGCGCCCTGGCCGGGCCTGTCGCGGCGGCCGAGCCGGGGGACGCCCCCAACACCATCGGCATCAAGCTGATGGAACTGCCGGTGGACCGCCAGGAGGACCCGCGGGCCCGCCGCTACATCATCGACCACCTCGCCCCGGGCGCCGTCATCGAGCGAAAGATCGAGATCACCAACCGGACCGCGAAACGCAAGCAGGTCGACCTCTACGCCGCCGCGGCGAGCATCGAGGGTGGCCAGTTCCGCTTCGCCGACGGGCGAAGCGCCAACGAGTTGTCGTCCTGGACGACGCTCAGCAGACCCGTCCTCGACCTCCGAGCCGGCGAGAAGAAGCAGGCGACGGCCAGGATACGGGTGCCGGAGAAGGCCCCGGCCGGCGAGCGGTACGCCGTCATCTGGGCCTCCACCGCCTCCGAGCCGAAGCCGAACGCCGTGGCGAAGATCAACCGCGTCGGCATCCGGGTCTACCTGGACGTCGGCCCCGGCGGTGAGCCTCCCACGGATTTCAAGATCAAGGACTTCGTGGCCGCCCGGGCGCCCGACGGACAGCCCTCCCTCACCGTCACCGTCACCAACACCGGCGGGCGGGCCGTGGACCTCAGCGGCACCCTCTGGCTCAACGACGAGGCGGGCGAGATCAGGGCCGGCCCGTTCGCCGTGATCGACGGCACGACACTCGCCGCCGGGCACACCGGAACGGTCGCCCTCGCCATCAACCGCCGCCTCGACAACGGGCCGTGGAAAGCCGAGCTCACCCTGACGAGTGGCCTGGTGCACCGGACCGCCACCACCACCATCACGTTCCCCGACCCCGGACAACCACCGTCGACCTTCGAACTCGGCGACATGTCGATGCTGCTCGCCGGCTCGGCTGCCGTCGGCCTGGGCATCCTGGGTGTGCTCTTCGTCCTGGTCAGAAGGTCACGCCAGCGAACGCCGGTCGCCACAGGCGGGCACGCCTGACCGGCGGCACCCCACGGGCACTCCCCCGCGGTCGGGCCACCTCCTCATCCCCACGCCCACGACGAGCCCGAGCGCTCCGCCGCCCGTGCGTACGATGCGCTCGGCGGTCGCGCGCGCCGCGGTGGGGTCGTCGCCGAGGATCTCCGCGCCGACGGCGGCGAACTCCGCCACGGCGGGCGCGGTCGGACCAGTCGGGCGGGAGCGCGAACCGCCGTTCCCTCGTCGCGGCGTCGTGGTCGGGCAGGTCGTCGTCGACCGGGCCCGGCGCGACGGGCCGCGTCCCGGCGAGGGTGAGCGCCGAGAACGCCTCCGCGTGGTCGAGCGCGGCGACCTGGGCGACCATCCCGCCGACGCCGACGCCCGCAGGATGCGCCGGACGGCGCCCACCCCCGCAGGGACGGGCCGCTCCCGGCGACGTGAGGTGACACAGCCCCACCCCGGATACGGGCACGGACCGGAGCAGGTCGTCTCTCGGGCAGCTCCCGGCCGGTCCGGGCGGGCTGGATTCGGAGAACGGCACCTGCCATGATGCGCCGCATGTCACTGCAGCGTCGCGCCGTGCTCGGCGCCGGCCTCGCGGCCGCGGCCCTCGCCGGCTGCCGCGAGGCGGTACGGTCGGCCACCGCCGGAGCGACCGCCGGGCCCGCCGCGAAGCCGAGCGTGAGCGCCCCGGCGGCGCCCGCCCGGTCCGCGGCAGTGCGCGCCGCCGCCCCGGCCGCCGCCGGGCCCACCGCCGAGACGCTCCGCGGCGGGGTGCAGGCGACGGGCCGGCTGCGGGTGGTCCTGAACCGCCACCTCGCGCCGACCAGCGCCAACCCGGACCATCCGGCGTACGCGGGCGCGGTCGCGCTCTGCCGGGTGGGAGGCGTGACCGTGGCGAAGACCGTCGTGGGCAAGGCGCTGCGCTACGCCGCCGGCCCGGTGCTGCTGCCCGAGTCCAGGCAGGTCGAGATGCGGCACGACGCGATCTTCGACCTCGCCTCGCTCACCAAGGTCTACACCGCGATCCTGGTCCTCCAGCAGGTCGACAAGGGACGACTCGACCTGTCGACGCGGGTGGTGGACCACCTGCCCGGCTTCACCGGCGCCGGCAAGGACAAGGTCACCGTCGCCATGCTGCTGGCGCACACCAGCGGCCTGCCGGTCGGGGCCAAGGTCGTCGGTCTGCCCGACGACGCGGCCCGCCGCAGGGCGGTCCTGGCGACCGGACTGGTAAGCGGCGCGGTGCCGGGCAAGGTGTACCGCTATTCCAGCGTCGGGCTGATGGTGCTCGCGTTCCTGGTCGAGAAGGTCACCGGCCAGCGGTTCGATCAGGCGCTCAAGACCGGGTTGACCGGGCCGCTCGGCCTCAGAGACACCGGCTTCAACCCGAAGACCTGGCTCAACGCCGCCAACCAGGCCGCCCGGCTGGTCGCCACCGACGCACGCTCGTCGCGCGGGCTGCTGCGTGGCGTCGTGCACGACGACGTCGCCAACCACATGGGGGAATCGCCGGGCACGCCGGCATCTTCAGCACCGCCGCCGAGGTGGCCGTCATCGGAGAGCTGCTGCTGGGCGGCGGCGTCCACGACGGCACCCGGATCCTCTCCGAGGAGATCACCCGCCAGATGCTCACCAACGTGAACGTCGGTCTGCCCGCCGTGGACCCGGAACGGCCCAACCGCACCTCCGCGCACGGCCTGGGCGTCGTGCTGGACCAGCCGTGGTTCATGGGCAGGCTCAGCAGCCCTCGGACCTTCGGGCACACCGGCTTCACCGGCACCTCCCTGGTGGTCCACCCGGACCGCCAGATGGTCCTGGTCCTGCTGACCAACCGCGCCCACCCGAACTGGAGCTGGGCGAACCCGGACCCCGTCCGCACCGACGTCGCCGACGCCGTTGCCGTGATCCCGCCCAGGGGGCGGGACAACCCCCACGCCAGATAGCTGCCGCCGACCAGCGCACCGCCTGGCGCCCGACCCGCTCGCGAGCGTCGCCGGTCAGCGATGCGCCGAAAGCTCCGCCGCCAGTGGCGGGCAGGCAAGGTAGTTCGCCACCAGATGGAAGTCGAACGCGTGGATCGCCGCGGTATGGTCGGCCGCCACGTCAACGAACCGCGTCGGGACGCCGCCTGCGGGGATCGCGACCAGGTCCCCCACGTCGGCGATGTTCACCCAGCGCCTCACGTTCGGCGGGCGACACCCGAGTCCGGCCACCGGGGCGGGGTCGAGCCGCGGGAACACCGCGTGCGGCATGGCCAACGGCGAGCCGAGCGTGACGAGCAGGTCCACCTCCAGGTCCGGGTGGTGCCACAGGGTCTCGTAGGTGACGACGCTGCCCAGGGAGTGCGCCAGCACCACCGACGGCTGGTGTGTGCGGATCGTCGCGGCCACCGCGTCGCGGCTCGCCTGCCGGACGCCGTCGCCGCCCAGGTAGCGGGCGACCTCGCGGAAGAACGTCGTCACGAACAGCTCCACGAGACGAGGCGCGAGCTGGCGGCGTTCGGCGATCCACCCGATGATCTGGCGGAACGGCCGGGTGGCGTTGCCCTGGGTGACGCCAGGAGGCAGGTCGAGCTGCGCCAACCAGGCTTCGAGCAGCTCACGTGCCTCTGGCGGCAGGTCGTCGTCCGCGCCCTGGCGACCCCCCGGCTGTAGGTGGTCGGCGTAGTAGGCGACGCAGAGGTCCACCGGCCCTGGGAACCCACGCGCCAGCGCGCGGCCCCAGATCGCCGACAGCTGCTCGCCCGCCTGCGTCGACGTGGCGGACGGACGATGGTTGCCGACACCGTGCACCCCCACGACTCGCATGATGCGGGTCACTCCCCACGGTCCAGCACGACGATCTCCCGTTCGTAGCACACCACGACCGCACCGTCCGGAGCGAGCACCACGGCATCGACATGGTCAGGCACCGCGTGAGTGTCGAGGCACTCGCCGGTCAGCAGGTCCCACACCCGCACGACCTTGTCGAAGCCGCCCGTCACCGCCACCGCGCGTCCCCCGCGTACGCCGCACGAGAGGGCGCGCGCCTGCTGACGCGGCGGCTGCGCCATGACGCGCAGGCACGCGCCGGTCCGCGCGTCGAAGACACCGACGCCCTGGCCGGCCGCGACGACCACCGGTCTACCGCTGACGGTCGCGCAGGCCACCAGTCCCGCCGGGAACCCCGGCCCGATCCGGCAACGCACGGCGCGGGCGAGGACGTCCCACACCACGAACTCGCCGCCCTGCTCCGACCAGGTCACGGCGTAGGGGGCGCCGCCGTCGTGGCCGATGGCCACCCTGTCGACGGCGACATCGACGCCGACGGCCGGCAGCGTGACGCAGCTGCCGTCTGTCAGGTCCCACACCCGGGGCACGCCGTCCGACCCTCCGGAGACGACCAGTGGCCGGCCGCCGACGTCGGCGGCGGCAACGTCGTGCACGAAGCCCTCGTGCCCTTCCAGTGGGTTCCCGAACGTCCGTCCGGTCGCGATGTCCCACAGTTGCAGCGAGCTCGTTTCTCCTCCCGCCAGCACGGCGACGGTCGTGTCGCCGGTGCGCACCGTCGCCAGCGCCGACACCCAGCCGATGTGGCGGCCGAACGGCTCACCGATCGGCGTTCCGTCCGCGAGGTCCCACACGGCCACGCCGTCCTGCCGGCTGTCCACCTCGCCGCCGCCGGCGAGGATCACGGTCCGGTCGCCGACGACGGCGCAGGCCGCCGCGTTGAACGGTTCGGTGTGGCCCGGCAGGAGAGCCGAACCGTCCGTCATCGCCACGTCCAGGTTCCACACCCGCACGGACCCGTCGGCTGCCGCACTCACCGCGACGGGCGCGCCATCGAGGTCGACGCATCGGATCGCCCGGACGCCGTCGGTGTGGTTCAGCGGGGCACCGACGCGCCTTCGGGTGCTCAGGTCCCACAACTCGATGTCGTCGGCGCGCCCGACCAGCGCGATCGGCCGGTCGTCGACGACCGTGCAGGCGACTGGTCCGCGGAGCACGTCGTCGCTGGTCAGGATCTCGCTGCGCGGGCTGTCGGAGGTGAGCCTCCACAGCCGGACGGTCCCGTCCTCGCCCGTGCTCACCACGTACGGGTCGGCGCCGTGCAGGACGCCGCCGGCACCGCGGACCTCGCCGTCGTGTCCGGTGAGGGTGGCACCGATCGGGCGGCCGGAGAGGGCACGTACGTTGATCTGCCCGCTGTCGTCGCCGGTGACGACGACCGTGGCCCCGTCCGCGGTGAACGAGTTCGCGTAGCGGACGGTGTCGTTGTGAAAGCCGATCTCGTACGGCTCGGCGCCCACCTCGTCGTACGACGACACTGGCCAGCCGTCCACCGTCCCCTCGAAGCCGCTGGCGACGACGACCGCGCGGCCGTCCACCGTGCCCGCCGTGACGGCATGGTACGAAAGGCCACTCGGTGCCCATGTCCGGCCGCCCGGCTCGCCGGTGATCAGGTCGAGGATCTGGATCCCGGACTCGACGTCCAGCGCGGCCGCCACCGGCCGGCCGTCCGCAACGAACGCGGCGACCGCGTGGTACCGGTGGTCGAGGCTGATCCGCGCCGGCTGCCACGCGCGGCCGTGGCGGAGGCTCCACAGCCGGATCGTGCGGCCGCTCCAGGTGACCGCGATGATCTCGTCTCCGACACGCAGGCAGTCGACCGACGACACCGGCAGGATGTGCCCGGGCAGGTCGTCCCGGAGCGCGGGATTGACCAGGGCGCCGGTCGCCCAGCGGGTCCGGAGACCGGTGCCCGCGAACGCCCGCGCGAGCGCGTGGCTGCCGACGCGACACGCGTCGATCGCCAGGACGTCGCGGCGTTCGTCGGGCGTCGCCCCGCGATGGCGCTTCGCCGACGTCCGGTAGACCACCGCTGCCTCCCGTGCCGCCGGAGACCGGGCGTCCCCCAGATACCGGACGACAGCGTCCGGGTCCGCCATGAGCAGGAACTCGGGATCCACGAGCAGGTCGTCGACCCGATCCGCGTCGGCGGCGTGTTCGATCGCGTGCCGCAGCAGGTAGGGCGGTGCGGTACCCCAGCCGCGTACGCCCGCGACGATGCGATCGTAGAGACGCGTGGCGTCGTGCCGTGACCGCAGATACTCGCCGAGGCTGTGGTGGAACAGCCGGTACAGCGTCGTTCCGTCGGAGTCGGCGCTGGTGCGCAGGTACGGTCCACCCTGTCGGAGTGGTTCGGTGACGTCGACGCCGACCAGGGTCGCGATCAGTTCGGCGGGCATGCCGTCGCCCTTGCCGAACGCGATCGCGCCCAGCGCCCAGCGCAGAGTTCGATCGGGGCCGAGCGCGTCGAGGTGGAGTTCGAACACCTCGGGCAGCCGGGTGGGCATGGCCGACCCGAGCCGGACGGCGCGTGCGGTGTCAGCCGGAACGGGCACCGCTTCGAGGTACCGCAGGAACACCTCCGCGAGCAGGAACGCACCCCAGTTGCGGGATGCGCCGGCAAGGCGGCCCGCGACCACCTGGGCGAGGCGTTCCCGTACCAGCCGCGCCGATCGCGGGCGGTAGCCGGGCGCGTCGGCGAGCCGGTTCAGCAGATGGCTCTCCAGATCCGCGCTCAGCTCGTCCGCCTCGACGCTGTCAAGATCGAGCACATCCGTCCGGGCGATCAGCCGGGCGAACCTCGCGTCCGGGCGGGTGGCGACCAGCAGCCGACACGCCGGCTCGCCCGTCGGCCGGTGGGCGTGCACCAGCGGCAGCAGCAGCTCGTTGACCACGCCGATCGGGTCGAGTGCCTCGTCGAGCGCGTCGAGCACGATCGTCGGCGGCTCGGACAGCCCGGAGATGACCTCGACAAGTGCGGCGGCGGTCCAGCCCGGCGAGGACGGCCGCATGGCGGCGGCGATGTCCTCCAGCTGCCACGGTCCGTTGTCCAACTCGTCGAGCCAGTCGCCCAGCTCGCCTACGGAGCCGCCGGGTCGCGGCGCGGTCAGGTCCAGTTGGTCGGCGATGGAGTCAGCCAGGTGGTAAGTGTCGCGGCCGCGGGCGTGCACCGTCGCGAGATTGGGGTTGAGCGACGGGCGCGATCGGGTGTCCAGCCGTTCGCGGACGGCGGGCACCTCCTTGGCAAGGGTGGGGTGCGCCGCGCAGACGAGCACGCCCAGCAGCGCCGACTTGCCGGCGCCGGGACTGCCCGTGACGACGATGGGCCGGTCGCTCGCCGCACCGTCCAGCCAGAGCGACAGCAGGCGCAGCTCGCGGTGCCGTCCGGTGAAGTGCGTGCCCGCCCGCTCCATGAAGTAGGCGTGGTCGAGGGACTCCCGCAGCGACGGATCGGACACCCTGCTGGCGACGTGGTCGGGCTCATAGCGGGGGTTGAGGAAGAAGAGCGGCTCGTCCGGCGGCTGCGCCGGGTCGACCGGAGTGGCGTACACCCGCTGCGGCAGGCCGCCCTGGGCCGCGACCCGCTTCGCGATCCTCCGGGCGACCAGTTCCAGCGGCACGTGCCGCATGCTCGGGTCGGCACCCAGACCGTCGACGGCGAGCTGGTCGAGCACGTCGGCCACCGCCCGGCTGAACCGTCCGTCGAAGGCGTCCTCGTCCGGGCCGGCCGCCGCGATCACCCAGATCCTGGTGTCCGCTCCGGTGCGCTGGAGCAGCCACGGCAGCCGCGCGATCCGGCCCGACCGACACAGGTCGAGCAGCAGCAGGACAGGGTGGTCGCGAACGTGTCCGGACGACACCCACTCGGCGACGTTCGTGCCCATTCCCGTACGCCCGCACGCGGGCACGACGTCAAGTCGGGTGTCGTCGGCGCCGACCTCGCCGTGGGACAGGACGTGCAGCACCAGGTTCGCGCTGTCGTCCTCCAACGCGTCCCGGACCGAGCCGGCCATCTGGTCCCGGTCCGGGTCGAGCCGCGCGTCGACGTGGAAGCCCAGCACGTCCAGTGCTCCACGCACCCTTGCCTGCACCTCGTCGACGAACCCGAGAGGCGCCCGGTTTCCCCGCGTCAGTGGCGATTCCGATTCGGCACCCACCCGGTCCGCGAACCGTCGCACACCGATGAGTAACGCCCTGCCGCCCATGACGCGCGACTGTAGCAATCGGACACTTTCCGTCGGGGCCTGTCCTGGCGGCGGCCGCTCCGCGCGGTCGGACCGGGCGGAGTCCCACCCGGTCCGGTCGGGCACATCGGCGGATGTCGCGTGGAGCGTGGTGTCGACCAGGCGACCGGTGGTTCGTGGACGAGGCGTACGTCGGGGTGCGCGGGTGTACCGGCACGCGCGACGGCGGTGTCAGGACTGGGTGCGTGTCCATTGCTGGTTGGCGCCGCCTCCGCAGGTGTACTGCGTGATGTCGGTGCCGTCGGCGGTGCCACCGCTCACCACGTCCAGACACTTGCCGCTGTGCCGGGCGCGCAGTTGGTGGTGGCTGCCGCTGGCGACCCACTGCCACTGCTGGTTGGTGCCGCCGCCACAGCTGTACTGGATGACGTTGGCGTTGTTCGCGGTGGAGGCGTCGGCGACGTCGAGGCACCTGCCGCTGTGCTGGTTGACGATCCGGAAGTAGCCGCCGCCGGCGTCGCGGAACTCCCACTTCTGGTTCGCACCGCCGTTCCAGGACCACTGCCTGATCTCGGCGTTGTCGGTGACGGCCATGTCCAGCACGTCGACCACCTTGCCGCTGTTGCGGTTGGTGATGCGGTAGTAGGGCGGCGCCTCGCCGGTGATGGTGCCGTTGGCCGCGTCGAGGGTGATGGTGGGGTACCAGCTGAGGCTCATGGTCGTGGCGGACGGGAAGGTGATCGGCAGCCACACGTACTGGGAGTCGTTGACCGGCCCGCCCCAGGCGCCGGCCCAGCGGTCGCCCATGTAGAGGTAGCTCGTCGTCGAGCTGCCCTGGACGGGGAGCACGAAGGTCGATTGGGAGCGGAAGGTGGTCGAGTCCCCGACGTTGGTCATGGCGCTCCACGGACCGGAGATGCTGGAAGCCGTGGCGTACCTGGCCTGGTTCGGGCTCCAGCCGGTCAGGCCCGAGGTGAGCAGGAAGTACGTGCTGCCGCGCTTGAACAGGGCCGGTGCCTCGCGGCCGGCGTCGTTCCAGAAGTTGCCGACCAGCGTGGCCACGTTCAGGTAGTCGGCGGTGAGGCGGTAGATGTGCAGGTCACGGTTCTCGTCGGCGGCGGAGAGCAGGTAGGCGGTGCCGCCGTCGTTGTAGAGCGTGAGGTCCCGGGACATGTGGCCCAGCGGCCGGAAGCTGCCGTGGTAGGTGTAGGCGCCGTCCACGGTGGCCGACGAGGCGACAGCGGCCCTGGCCTCGCCGTAGTCGGTGCCGTTCTCCTTGTGCATCCACATCACGTACCGGCCGGTGCTGGCGTTGTAGATGACCTTCGGTCGCTCGATGTTGGCCACCCCCAGCTCCGCCGCCGACGACTGGGTCAGCACGTTGTTGCGGAACTCCCAGTCGCGCAGGTTGGTGGAGCGGTAGACGGACACGGCCCGGAACGTGTTGTCGGCGTTGCGGTTCTCACCGAACCAGTAGTAGTAGCCGCCGACCTTGAGCACGCCACCGCCGTGCGCGTGCAGCACGTTGCCGCCTGTGTCGGTGAACTGCGTACCGTTCGCGATCGTGACCGGCGCGGCCTGTGCCGGACCGGCGGCCACGGTGGTGACCGCCGCGACCGCCGATCCGGTCAGGGTGAGCGCTGCCACGAGCGACAGGAGCCGGCTGCTGCGTTTCACGACGTTCGTCCTTTCGTGGGCGGACGGCGGCCGCTGGCGACCGCTTCCGGTTGGCCGGTGCCGTGGTGTGCGAGACGGTGCGCAACCGTGGACGACGAGTCGGAAGCTAGCGGTGCCCCGCGCCGTCGGTTGCGTCGGGCCGACCGTCAGACCACCGTGCGCGACCACTGCTGATTGGTGCCGGTGTGGCACGGGTACTGCTTGAGGACCACGCCGTCCGCGGTCGATGCCGACGGCACGTCCACGCATTTGCCGCTGTGTCGCGCCCGGAGCTGGAAGTAGCCGCCGTTGGCGATGATCTGGAACTGCTGGTTCGTGCCGGTGCCACAGGTGTACTGGACGAGCTCGGCGCCGTCGGCGGTGGAAGCGCTCACCACGTCCAGGCACCTTCCGCTGTGCCGGCTGACGACGCGCCAGTAGCCGCTGCCGGCGTCCTGGAACTGCCACTGCTGCCACGCACTGCCGCCGTAGGTGTACTGGCCGACGCGCGCGCCGTTGTCGGTGTTCGGTGACTGGACGTCCATGGCCTTGCCGCTGTGCCGCGCGTTGATCCGGTGGAACGTGCCCGTCGCTGGCGGAGGCGTCGTGGGGCCGCCGCCGACGGTGTCGCCCCACGCATGGCGGATCCGGTCGGCGCCGGAGGGGTTGCGGACGGTCAGGTCGAGGTTGGTGCCGCTGCCGCTGAGCGAGAACATCGAGTACCAGTCGTAACCGGAGCTGCCGGTGGGCTTGCCGCCGATGGCCGGCCAGTAGGTGCCGCCCATCCGGTTGTCGCGCATGACCTGGGCCATGGCGCGGATGTGGCGCACGAAGTTGTCGGTGCTGCTCGCGTCGGCGTAGTCGAGGCCGTTGTCCATGGGCGCGCCGAACTCGGTCGCGACCGCGCGGGAGGCGCAGCTGCCGAGGCGGGTCTGGATGTGGCTTCGGAAGGCGTCGTAGGTCATCGCGCTGTAGAAGAAGGCGTAGTGGTGGAAGGAGAGCAGCGTCGAGTTGAAGCGGGCGTCGGCGCAGACGTCCCGCAGGTCCTGGCTGTAGCCGGTGCCGCCGATGAGGACCCGGCCGGGCACCGCCGAGTAGTGGTGGCTGAGCCAGTCGGCCGCGACGTCGCGCCACTCCGCCGAGCTGTAACCGTGCGGCTCGTTCATCGGCTCGAAGTAGACGTTGGTGTTCGAGCCGTACGTGTCGGTCACCGTGGACCACATCGTGTTCCACGCGGCCAGGTTCGTGATCCTGCCGCCGGAGGCGGCACCGTCCTCCCAGTAGGCCAGGATGACCTTGAACCCGCGGGCGGTGGCGGCGTCGATGGCGCCTCGGTAGGCGTTCCACCACGTCGTCCCCACCGTGTGGGTGTTGATGGGCAGCCGGACGGTGTTGACCCCCATGGTGGAGGCCATGTCGTCGTAGAGGGCACTGGCCTTGGCCCGTACCGTCGCGTTGCTGTCGGACGGGCTCAGGCCCTGCACGACGAGCGGACCGGTGCTGAAGTTGTCACCCAGCACGGCCCAGTTCATGCCGCGGAACTGGTTGGTGGCGGCGGTGGCCGGCGACGCCGTGACGACGACGCCGACCGTCGCTGTCACCGCTGTCACCGCTGCCACCGCTGTCACCGCTGTCACCAGCGCGATCAGCGACCGACGCGACGATCGGGTGCTCCGCGACGGCCCCGATGAGTGACCGTCGGACGACGTGGTCCGTGTCAAGAAGCGTCCCATCACTGGATCTGCCCTCTCTGGGTTCGTCAACTGGCGAGGATCGACCGGTGGCCGTCGCCCGCCGCACCACGGCGGGCGACAGCGCACGGTGCTGCCGGAGTGTCAGGAGGTTCGGCGGAACGTGGCGTCGGCACGGTCCGTGTCGGTGCCGGGCACGTCGATCCGTAGCACGTAGTCGCTGTGCCTGACGTACCGGTCGGGGAAGTTGTAGGACTGGAACGACGACCACGACGAGTTCGCCAACCCGGCCACCTGCCGGAAGGTGGCGTCCCCCCGGAACGTCGTCGAGCCGTCGTTCGCCGCCAGGCCCAACACGTAGTTGTCGTGCCGCAGGTAGTGGCCGGGGAAGTTGACCGACTCGAACGACACGTACCCGGATCCGCCGTTCGCCAGTCCGGGGACGACGCGGAACTGCCCGTCCAGCGCCGGGTCGACGTTCGGGTCGATCCGGACGGCGTAGTTCTGGTGCCGCACGTAGCGGTCCTGGAAGTTGTACGACTGCAACCGCTGGACCGGCACCGCGCCGGCGTTGTTGAGCTCGCCGGACGGGCCGGCCAGGACGGTCGAGGTGGAGACGGGCACGCCGAGGTTCGGCGTGCCGTCCGGGTTCCAGGAGATCCGCTGCGCGCGGCTGGTGCGGGTGGTTCCGCATCCCTGCGAGGGCGAGGCGTTGGCGTGGTAGACGATCCAGTCCTCGGTGCCGTCGGGCGAGGTGAAGAAGGAGTGGTGGGCGGGACCGTACACCCCGTTGGCGTCGCTGCGCTGGAAGAGCGGATTGACGAGCTTGGTCCACGAGGTGCGACTCAGCGGGTTGGAGCCGGTCAGCTCCAGCGCTCCGATCTTGTAGTCGGGTGTGGCGCAGAAGCTGGCCGAGTAGGTGAGGAACGTGCGGCCGGCGCGTTGCAGCACGAAGGGGCCTTCGTTGACGGGGTTGCCCTGGCGCTCCCACGGGAAGGTGGGCTCAGAGATCAGCGTCCCCAACGACGCGGGTGTCCACGGGTTGGTCAGTCGGGTGATGTAGAGGCTCTGCAGGCCACCGTTCTCGAACCCGGAGTTGTTGTTGAACGCGGAGAACACGAAGTAGTTCACCCCGCTCACCGTCATGACGCTGCCGTCGATCGACCAGCCGTTGTTCGGCATCAGGTTGAGCTGGCCCCGGTAGGTGTAGGGACCCATCGGATCGGTGCCCGCGCTCTCCAGCACGTGCTGGCGCTGCCCGCCGCAGCACGCGCTCGGGCCGGCCGAGTAGTACAGGTACCAGCGCTGCCCGTTGGGGCCGTTGAGCAGGTGCATGCTGGGCGCCCACATGTTCGATGTCGCGTTCGGCTGCGACATCGTGAACACTCGGGTCTCCGGCGCGGTACGCAGGCCGCCGAGCGTCGGCGCCCTGCGGATGTAGATGTTCCCCGTCCAGGTGGTGGCCGTGTAGTAGTAGTTGCCGTTGTGATAGCCGATCCACGGGTCGGCGCTGTTGGGCGTACCGACGACGGGATTCTGGAACGACGCGCCAGGAGCGGCGCCGCTCGGGGTGGAGACGGCGACCATGCCGACGCTGAGCAGGACGGCGGTGACCACCGCGGTGACCAGGGATCGTGGACGTGTGCGCATCCGCGGGTCCTTTCGACGGGCGTTTTCGGGCGTGGCGAGGCGACGACGCACCGAGCCAACTGGCGTACCGGCGTTCGCGAGCCGCTGGCGAGGACCGCGAACGTCAGGTCACTTAGGGATTGCCGTGCCGTGGCGGCAGCCGGAGCAGCCGACCAGGCTCAGGCCGGTCCACGAGGTGAGGTTCGAACTCGTCGCCGTCCAGACACCACCGTTGGTGTACCTGTCGACGTAGATCCGGTACCGCCCGTCGTCGAGCCGCACCAGGGACGGGCCCTCGTAGCCGGAGCTCCACAGGGTGCCCGCGCGGGTCCAGCCGCTGGTCAGGCTGTTGCTCGTCCAGCGCTCGATGTACTTCGTGCTCTCGTTCTTCGTGAAGGCGTGGTAGGTGCTGCCGGACCTCACGACGTAGGTGTCGATGTAGTTGTGGCCCAGGCCACCCATCTGCTGCGGGCCGCTCCACGACGTGAGGCCCGGGTTCTGGGCGGTGTAGACGTACGGGCGGAAACCGCTCGGGTTCGTGGTCTGCCGGACGCTCACGACGACCCGGACCGCGCTGCCCTCGACGTAGAACTCCGGCGCCCACACGTTTCGGGTGCCGGGTATGCCCGACGGGACGGTGGCGATGTTCGTCCAGTTCCGCAGGTCGGTGCTTCGCGCGACGGCGAAGTAGGTCGAGTTCGTGGTCCAGGACTGCCAGGTGTACGCGACGTAGTAGGTGCCCTCGCGCTTGATGATGCTCGGATCGCGGAGCACGCCTGTCGGGCCGCGGAAGTTCGTGTCGTGCAGGACGCTGTAGCTCGTCCCCCCGTCGGTCGACTGGTAGACCCACAACTCCTGGTCCGCCGCGCCGTCACCCTTGAACGTCGTATAGATCAGCGTGGTGGCCGCCGAGGCGGGCTGCGGCACCGTCAGAGCGCCGAGGAGGAACGCGAGGACGCCGACGACCGCAGCGAGCGGGCGGGGGCGTGTCACCTTCCGGTCCTTCCGAAACCTCATGTCGTCTCCCTGGGCCGGGGCTGCTCGATCAGCGGTCGGGTTCAGCTGGTGACGCGGAAGGTGGCGTCGGCACGGCTCTGCGCGTCGGCGACCGGATCGAGCCGGAGGAGGTAGTTGGAGTGCCGGACGTAGCGGTCCGGGTGGCTGTAGGACCGCAACGACGTCCACGAGGGGTCGGCGAGGCCGGCGACCTGCCGGAAGGTGGCGTCGGCGGCGAAGGTCGCGGTGCCGTCGTTGGCCTCCAGCCGGAAGTCGAACCCGTAGTGGCGCAGGTAGTGGCCCGGGAAGTTGACCGACTGGATGGAGACGGTGCCGGCGCCGACCAGGCCGGGCACCAGCCGCCACTGGCCGTCCTGGGCGGGGCTGACGTTCGGGTCGATGCGGACGTCGTAGTCCGCGTGCCGCACGTACCGCTCCGGGAAGTTGTACGACTGGAGCCGGTTGGTCGCGCTCGTGCGCCAGCGGGCGAGCACCCGGTTCTGTTCGGCGGCGGTCAGGTTGAGGATCGAGCCGTGCCGTTTTTTGGTGCCGCCCATCGCGTACGAGCCGGACGCCGGGAGCCGGAACTCGTCCGGGCTCGACGGGTCGGTGGTCAGGACGGGCAGGTATCCGCGCCCGGTGGCGTACTGGTCGAGGTAGAGCACCCACTCGTTGCGGGCGTTGAACCTCATCCACATCGGCCCCTCGACCTGTGAGCCGGTCAGCCCGATGCCGGACAGGTTCCCGAGGTTCGTCCAGGTGCCGAGGATGGAGTTGCTGCCTTCGATGGTGATCTGGTCGTCCCGGGAGGCCCGGACGTAGCGGTACGCGCCGACACCGGCCGGCACCTCGACGATCTGGGTGTCGATGATCTCCTGGCTGCCGGGCCGGCTGACGAAGACCTGCGGGGTGGTGATGCTGCGGAAGTCCGCCGTGCGCGCGTGGTAGACGCGGTGCTTGGCCACGCCGTTGAGCGGGACGTTCGTCGCCCAGTAGAGGACGTAGTCGCCGGTGGCCGGGTTCCAGATCGCCTCCGGGGCCCAGGCGTTACGGCCGTCCGGGATGGCGCCGGCGACGTTCAGCAGCCACGGCGCCGACCAGTTGACCAGGTCGGCGGAACTCCACACGACGAGGCTGCGGCTGCCGTTGTTGATCGCGGCAGGCCAGTCCTGGCCACAGCCGATGCAGAGGTCGGTGGCGATCATCCAGTACCGGTCGCCGGCGGGCGAGCGGACCAGGGCCGGGTCGCGGACGCCGCGGGTACCGACGGTGGAACGCAGCACTGGCCCGCCGTTGTTGAGGTCCGTCCAGCGCAGGCCGTCGGTGCTGTGGGCGAGGTGGATCTGCTGGCCGGTCGACGACTCGCCGGTGAAGTGCGCCATCAGGTAGCCGACGGTCGGGTCGAGCGCGGCCGCCTCCTTCGGCGTCGCCGCCGACCAGGTGGTGAAGAGCAGGCACGCGGCGACCGACACCGCGCAGAGCCGGGCGAGGACTCTCGACATGGGTCGTTCTCCTTCACGGAGGGCGGTCGGCTGGAGGGTCGCGACCTTGTGCGTCGCGGTTGGTGTTAGCGCTAACATCATTAGCCGTGGGCTGGGGCGAGGATCGGCAGTCTCGGGCGCGGCCGCCGCACCGCCTCGCCAGCCCGGGCGGGTGGAGCTGATGCACGTACCTGCGCGCCGTTTGTTACGTTCGCGTGAAGACAAGTGTTAGCGATCCCATCGGGAGTGTCAAGAAATCGACCCCGGTCGTTCGATTTCAGGCCCCGCGGCGCCGGGCGAGCAGGGCTGGCGGAGAAGTCCCCGGTGAGCACGCCGGGGCGGTCGGTGGGCAAGCGGCCACCCCCGACCCGCCCCGACCGCCGCCGGCGAGTGAGTTCGTCCCTCGCGTCAACGTCGACGGGCCCGGTCGCGGGGTGTCAGGGTCAGGCGTCCCCGCACCTCCGGCAGCCGGTCGAGGCGCACCTCGTACAGTCGCCCCTCGGCGTGCGCCGGCGTCTGATCCCGGTAGTGGGGCGAGAGGGGATGGCCCGAGCTGCCGTGGCGGAGCACGTCGCGGATGCGGGTGCCGCCGGCGGGGCCGAACTCCACGACGAAGCGCCACGGCGCACCCTCGACCACCTGGCCGTCGCGGTCGGGATACATCAGACAGACGCTCTGCCCGCCACCGCCCACCGGGGTCGGGGGCGATCCGTACAGCGAGCGCAGCGTGTCCGACACCGCGGCCAGGGGGTGCTGGTCCGCGATCCGGTTCAACCTGCCGTAGCGCCAGCCGGCGGGGTCGTCGCCGAGTCTGTCGGCGAGTCGACGCGCCGCCTCGGTGAGGGCGTCGGCGACGATGACCGGCAGTTCCTCCGTCTCGCCGAGCCGCCGGCGGGCGTCCACGTCCATCACCAGGTGATCCACCTGAAGGGTGACGTCGGTCATGGCGTCGGCGACGGCCGCACCGAGCCGGCTGGTGATCCAGCGCTCGGTCAACACCCGGGCCAGCGCCCCGAAGACCAGCGGTGCGGTCTGGTCGACGTCGTCCCTGCCGTCCCAGGTGGCCAACGCCCGGTGGCTGAACGCGGCCAGGGGCGACTCCGGCGGATTCTCGTCGAGCGCCTCCAGCAGGGTGGGCAGGATGCGCCGTGCCCGGCCGTTGCGCAGGTCCGTCTGCCACGCGCCGAAGTCGTCCGGGCGGGCCGTCGGCGTCGCCGTCAGCAGCTCCTCGATCCGGTCGGCCCGGTACGGTCCGCCCCAGTCGCTGCCCAGGTGCGGGGCGACCCCGTCGGGCAGGATCCGGTGGTTGGCGCTGACCACGAAGCCCGTCGGCGGATCGACGACCTCCGGCAACTCGTCGAACGCGAGCGTGGTGGCCCAGCGGGCGGCCACCTCGGCCGCGCCGGCCGGGGCGAGGCCCTCCTGACGGTCACGGCGCGGCACGATTCCGGCCGTTCGCAGGGCGACCACACCGTCCCGGGTGGCGACGACGAGGTTGAGCACGGGCACGCCGAACCCCCGCAGGGTCTCGCGGAACGCCGGGTAGTCGCGCGTCCGCCACATGCGCTGGCAGCTCTCGGCCTCGGTGGACGGGTGAAGACCACTCCAGTAGAGCGCCACCGGGTCCACCTCCGTACCGCGTGGGCCCGGCAGGTCGACGTATCCCGTCCCGCCCGCGGCGGTCACGGTGATCTCGTTCCCGCCCCGCACCCGGACGACGCCGGTCTGCGACCACCGTGGCTCTGCCGTCGGGTCCGGCCGCTCCCCCACGGCCAGGTCCTGCGTGTCGATGGTGGAGTTCGTCACGCCCCACGCGAGATCCGGGTTGGCGCCGATCACCAGTCCGGGAACGCCCGGCACCGTCACCCCGTACGCGCGTTCGCCGTCGAGGTCCAGACCCAGCTGATACCAGAGGCTCGGCTGGGTGAACAGGATGTGCGGGTCGTTGGCCAGCGCGGCGAAGCCGGTGGCGGACCTGGTCGGAGAGACCGCCCACGCGTTCGAGCCGCTCCCCTGCCGGCCCGCGAAGAGGTCACCGAGATGGGCGGCGCCGGCCGCGGAGAGCAGCGCGGTGTCGCCGCGCCGTGCCGCCGGCCCCGCCGGGGCGTCGGCCCCGATGGTGACGCTGCCACCGGGCGGGTACTTCGGCGCCAGGAAGCTGCGGGCGAGGTCCGGTCGCTCCGCCAGCAGCCGGCTACGGAAGATCTCCTGCTGAAGGTTGCGGCCCAGTTGGAAACCGAGCTGCTTGACGATGGCCAGCGAGTCGCCGACCGACCACGGACCCGGCCGGTACCTCACCAGGTGGAAGTCGGGCGGAAGCTGCCCGCGCCGCCGCATCCGGCGCACCGCGGTGTCGACCCCGTGGGCGAAGGCCGCGAGGTTGGCTCGGGCAGGCGGCGAGAGCAGGGCCTCGCTCTGCCGGGCGGCCCGCTCGAAGGCGAGGGTACGGGCGAGGACGTCCGAACCGGCGGCGCGAGCGCCGAACACCTCCGCCAGCCGTCCGGTCGCCCGCCGGCGCAGGACGTCCATCTGCCAGAGCCGGTCGTACGCCATCGCGACCCCGACGCCCACGTAGAGGTCACGCTCGTCGCCCGCACGGATCCACGGGATGCCGCGTTCGTCGCGGTCGATGTCGACGGTCCCGTGCAGGGCCGCCACGGAGAGCACGCGGGTCCGCCGGAGCGCGCGGCTGCTCGGCCAGGCGACCAGGCGCAGGATGCCCGCCGCGGCGCTCATGACGCCTTGTCGGTCTCCGGGAGCTTGTCGTGACGACTCAGGTCGGGGATGCGCCGGCCGACCAGCAGGTAGATCGCGACGCTCACCAACGCCAGGGCGCCGATGGCGAGGAACATGACCGGCCCGCCGAAGGACGCGAGGACGAGACTGCCGAGGAACGGTCCGGTGAACCCGCCGACCTGAGCGAAGGTCTGTGCGCCGAAGTAGGCTCCGCGCCGGTCCTCGGGCGCGATCCGGTCGACGAGCGCGAACTCCGACGGCACGATCAGGGTCTCGGCGACGGTGAACACCAGCATCGCCACGATGTAGTGCCACATCTGCTCGGAGATCGCGAAACCGGCCATCCCGACGAAGGTGAGGATCCCACCGAGGGTGATGGCGTTCAGCGGGTTGTAGCGCTGCACGTAGCCGGCGGCGAAGAGCTGGAGGATGATCACCGCCACCGCGTTGGTGGTCATGACCGCGGCGAGCACCCGGGCGCTGTCGGCGAAGTCGATGACGAAGTTCTGGGCGAGCAGCACCGAGATCCTGCTGTGCACCGTCTCCAACAGGATCGCGCCGATGAGCAGAAGAAGCAGGCGGCGGTCCGACATCACCGCCCGGGCCGATTCGCCCAGTCCGCGGACGATGGTGCCCGTGCTGCGGCCGAGCGTCGTCAGCTCGGTGTCCCTGATGGAGGGTCGCGGCAGTTGCCGCGTGGCCGTCCAGAGGACGGCGAAGTAGACCAGGTACACGACGGCGGCGGCGGGGAAGGAGATCCGGGCGCCGGTGAGCCCGAGGGCCAGGCCGATCAGCGGACCGACGGCGTAGCCGGCGTTGATCGCGAGGTACTGGTAGGAGAACCACTTCACCCGCAGCGCAACGGGGAGCAGGTCGCTGATGAGCACCTTCGCGACCGGGCTGAAGGCACTGGTGGCGAACGCCATGGACGCGTTGAAGACGAACGCCGTCACGGCGTCGCGCGCGAAGAAGAACCCGACGAAGCTGCCGATCACCAACAGCAGGCAGGAGAGCAGGACCCGGCGGCGTCCCACGATGTCGGAGAGCGCGCCGCCGAGGAACCCACCGGAGATTCCGAAGAGCACGGAGGAGCCGATGACCAGGCCGACCGTCGAGACGGACAGGCCGAGTTCGTTGCGGAGGTAGATGGCCAGGAAGGGAATCGTCACGCCGTTGGCCAGGCTCATCACGCCGGAACCGCCGACGAGGATCCTGGCCAGTCGCGGTGGGCGGAACGCTGCGCTCGCAGCCGGTTCCCGGGTCAACTCGGGTTTCCTTCCGTCTTGTCCTGCTGGCGCTGGAACGCGATCATTGCCTCGGCGACGGTAGCCGCTTCGGGCTCACGCAGCATGCCCTCGTGGCTGGCGGCCACCACCGTCTCGGTCAGGTTCGGCAGCACCAGGTGCCAGCCCTCGGTGTGCCCGTCATCGTCGTCGGACCTCTCCAGGCCCGCTACCAGCAGCAGTGCGGGCACGGTCAGGGGAGGCGCGGGCTCCGCCATGATCCGCCCCATCGTCTGGTAATCCCCGAAGGCGTGGGTGAGCTCGCCGATCGTGGCGGCCAGCGCGGGCGTCGCCGTGGAGGCGGCCCACCGCAGGAGTTCCGCGTCGGCCAACCCGGCTGCGGACCGCGGCGAGAGCTCGCGCCACCGGCGGGTGTGCTCGGGAAACGCGAGGGCGACGTCGGAGAGGAAGTCGACCAGGCGGGTCCGGTCGTCCTCCCGGAGGCGCTTGTGCAGCGATCGTGGGCTCGGTGCGTCGAGCAGGGTGATGCTGTGCACCTGGCAACCGGCCGCCCGCATCGCATGGGCGAGGTGCAGCGCCATCGGCCCGCCCAGGGAGTGTCCGACGAGGTGGATCCCGGGATCGACGACGGGCAGCAGCTCGGTCAGGCAGGCCCGCGCGGCGACGTCGGCGGACGGCGTGCCGTCCTGCGCCCGGAGGAGGTCACGGGTGTGCAGGGCGTAGAACGGGCGGCCGCGCACGTGCGTCGACAGCCGCGCCATCGAGGCTCCGATCCCGAAGACGCCGGGCAGCGCCACCACGGGTGCCCGGCCGGCCATGGGGTCCCCCAGCGGCAACAGGTCGACCGGGCGGCGGGACGCCCCAGGCTGTCCGGCCTGCCGGGCCCGACGGACCGCGTCCGCCACCGCTCGTGTGGTCGGCGCCCGCAGGAAGTCGCGCAGCGGGACGACGACCCCGAACTGTCGGCGTACGGCGGCCAGCAGGCGGGTCGCCAACAGGGAGTTCCCGCCCTGCCGGAAGAAGTCGGTGTCCGGTTCGACCTCGGTGCCGGGCAGCAGCTCGGCCAGGATCGCCAGCAGGGACCGGGTGACGTCGTCGACGTCGGCGGGCACGTGTGGCGTCAGGACCGGGCCCGGGTCGGGCAGGGCCGCCCGGTCGAGTTTGCCGTTGGCGGTTCGCGGCAGCGCGTCGACGAGGACGAACGCGGACGGCACGGCATACGCCGGAAGGCGACCCTCCAGCCAGGAGCGCAGCTCCCCCGGACCGGCGCCACCGTCACCGACGACGTACGCCACCAGCCGTGTTCCCGTGCCGGGTGAGGTGAGCGGCACCACCGCGGCCTGCCGCACCCCGGGCAGGGCGACCAGGGCGGCGTGCACCTCCCCCAACTCCAGACGGTAGCCGCGGATCTTGACCTGGTCGTCGTCGCGCCCGTGGTACTCGTACTCGCCGCCGGGCGCCCGCCGGGCGAGGTCCCCGGAGCGGTATCCGCGTACCGGCCGGCCCTGCGCGTCGGTGACGGTGACGAACCGCTGCGCGGTGAGTTCCGGTTGCCCCAGGTATCCGAGGGCCACGCCCGCGCCCGTGACGACGATCTGCCCGATCTCGCCGTCGGCGACCGGCTGGTCGTCCTCGTCCCACAGCAGGAAGTCGAGGTCGGGAAGTGGCACGCCGATCGGGCTGGTCGTGCGGGCGACGTCGGAGGCGAGGATCCGGCGGTACGACGCGTGGACGGTGGTCTCGGTGATCCCGTACATGTTGACCAGTTCGGGCGCGACGTCGCCGTACTTGGCGACCCACGGCCGCAGGTCCCCGAACCGGAGCGCCTCGCCACCGAAGACCACCCACCTCAGCGGCAGCCGGTCGGCGTACTCGTCCTCCTGGGCCGCCAGCGAACTGAAGGCGGTGGGCGTCTGGCTGAGCATCGTGACCCGCTCCGCGCGCAGCAGCCGCCGCAGGGCGACCGGGTCCCGCATGACCTCGCCGGCGACGACGACCACGCACCCGCCGGTGAGCAGCGCCCCCCACATCTCCCACACGGAGAAGTCGAAGGCGAACGAGTGCGCCATGGTCCACACGTCTTCCGGCCCGAACCCGAACAGTGGCTGCGTGGTGCCGATCAGGCGCAGGACGTTGGCGTGCGAAACCTCGATTCCCTTGGGACGGCCGGTCGTGCCCGAGGTGTGGATGACGTACGCCCGGTCGGTGGGCGCGATCGGGCGGACCGGTGCGGCGGGCGGGCCCGGCTGTTCCTCGCCGCTGTCCGACGCGTCGAGCAGGACAGCCGCCACCGTCGTGGGCAGGGAGCCGGCCAGCGTACCCGTGGTGATCACCAGGGACGGCGCCGCGTCACCGACGATCATGCCGGTACGGACGGCGGGCGCCTCCGGGTCGAGCGGCAGGTACGCCGCACCCGTCCGGAGCACCGCCAGCGCCGCCACGATCATCCGCGCGGAGCGCGGCAGCAGCACGCCCACCAGCGGGCCGGGCGGCGCGGCCACCGCGATCCGGCTGGCCAGGGCCCGGGAGGCGGTAGCCAGCTCCCGGTACGTCAGGGCCTGCCGGTCGCAGCGGACGGCGACCCGGTCGGGGTGCCGACCGGCGACCTCGTCGAAGGCGGCGACCAGGTTGTCGGCGGTGACCGTCGCGGTGGCGGGCCGGCCGGCCGCCGGCACGGACCCGTCGCGGCGTCCGGCGAGCCGCCGACGCAGCCGTAGCGCGCGATCGGTCGACGTCATGAGCGGTTCTCCCCAGGTGTCGTTGCGCCGGTTCTCACAGGGCGAGCACCAGCGGGACGACCAGCCCTGCCGCTTCCACCCGCGACACGTACGCGCCCCAGTGCGGCGAGTCGATGAGCGTCGCCGTCGCGTGGTGGTCGATCTCCAGGGACCGGCCGCTCACCTCCCGCCAGATCGCCCCGAGCGTCCCGCGGTCCTCGTCGTCGACGAGGGTCGCCTCCTCCACCGCCCGGTCCGGGCTGCCCAGGAAGAACCTCAGCAGCCGGTCGGCCGCCCCGGCCAGCCGGTCGACGGACTCCGGGGTGAACAGCGACCGGTCGTACTCGATGGTCAGCCCGATCCGGTCCTCGTCGGTGAAGTGCAGCAACAGGTCGAAGCGACTCGCCTGCGCGCCCAGCTGGGTCACCGTCGTGTCCAGCCCCGGCAGCGCGGCGGCGCTCCGCATCGACCGGGCGACGGAGACCACGACCTGGACCAGGGGGCTGACTCCGGGGCGACGGGGTGCCCCCACCAGTTCCACGATCCTCTGCAACGGCAGGCTCTGGTGATCCAGGGCGTTCAGGGCGCTGTCCCGCACCGACGCGACGACGGCCCGCGCGCTGTGCTCCGGGTCGACCTGGTAGCGGAACGGCACGGTGTTGGCGAAGAACCCGACGAGGTCCCTCGTCTGCGCCGGGTGCCGACCGGCGACGGCCGCACCGATCACCACGTCCGACTGCTGGGCGAGCTTGGCCATCAGCACCGCGCTGACGGCGTGCACGACCATGAAGAGGGTCACGTTGTGCTGCTGCGCGAACGCCCGCACCTCGGCGGAGAAGCTCTCGTCCCACTCCCGGCGGTGCCGGCCCGCGGCCCGCGTACGGTCCTCGGTCCGCTCCAGGTCGGTCGCGAGGGCGAGTTCCCCGTCGTAACCCTTCAGGTAGGACCGCCAAAAGTCGCCGTCGCGGCGGGCCGGCGCCGATTCGAGGTAGTCCCGCTGCCAGCGGGAGTAGTCGCCGTACTGGATCGGGAGCGGGGCCAGGTCCGCCTCGCGTCCCGCCCGGTGGGCCGCGTACGCCTCGGCGATCTCCCGCAGGATCACCTCGTTGGACCAGCCGTCGGTGACCACGTGGTGGCTCGTCCATTCGAGCACGTGGTCCCGGTCGGAGAAGCGGTACAGGGTGGCCTCGGTCAGCACGCCACCGAGGTCGATGCGCCGCGTCGCCCGCTGCTCGACGTACCTCAGCATCGCCTCGGTGTCCCCCTGTGCGACCGACGCGTCAGTGGCCTCCCGGACCCGCAGGCGGGGCTTCGCGTCGGGGGCCACCACCAGCAACGGCACGCCGTCGCGTTCGACGATCCGGCTGGACAACACCTCGTGCCGCGTGACGAGCCGGTCGACGGCCGCCCGCAGCGCCGGCACGTCGAGGTCACCGCGCAGGTGCAGGAGGTAGCCGTCGGTGTAGGCACCGTCGGAGTCGAGCTGGTCGAGGTACCAGAGGCTCGACTGCGCCATGGACAGCGGGAACTCCCGCAGGCCGGCGGGCCTCGCCGGGACCGGCACGTCCGACTCCCGGTCGTTCGTCAGCGCCGCCTCGACCCGGGCGGCGAAGCCCCGGAGCGTCGGGTTCTCGAACAGCTCCCGGATCGGCAGGCGCACCCCGAGCCGGTCCCCCAGCCGCGCGAGGACCTGCGTGGCGTGCAGGGAGTGGCCGCCCAGATCGAAGAAGCTGACCTGGGGCCCGGGCCGGCGACCGGGCAGCACGGAGGCCCAGATCTCGGCGACGGCCTCCTCCGTCGGGGTCATCGGGATGGTGCTCTCCCCGGTCGGCTCGTCGACCGGGGACAGGTCGGTCGCCGCCAGCGACCGGGTGTCGACCTTGCCGTGGCTCGTACGCGGCAGCTGGTCGAGACGGACGAGGAAGTCCGGGATGGCGTTGCGTGGCAGGACCTGGCTGAGCCCGGCGCGCACCTCCTCGGGCCGCAGGTCCCGGCGGACCAGGGAGCCCCCGGTCGAACCGCCGGCGCCGCCCTCGACGACCTCCGGCACGAAGAATCCGGCGAGCTGCTTGCCGCCGTCGGCGGACTGCCGGACGATCACCACGCTCTCCTGGACGCCCTCGACACCGGCGAGGGCGCGGCTGACCTCGTCCAGCTCGACCCGGTTCCCTCTGATCTTGAGCTGGTTGTCGATCCGGCCGAGGAACTCCAGCGAGCCGTCCGCCAGCCGGCGGCCGCGGTCACCGGTGCGGTACATGATGCCGTCCCCGTCGACGGCGAAGGGATCGCTGACGAAGGCCGCGGCGGTCCGGTCGGGGTCGTTGACGTAGCCGCCGCCGACGCAGATGCCGCCGGCGTACAGCTCTCCGGGCGTGCCGGTGGGCACCGGCTCCCGGGCGCCGTCCAACACGTACAGTGCGGTGTTGCGCGCGGGCCGTCCGAGGGGGACGGAGGCGTCCCGCTCGTCGACGTCCGCCGCGACGAGGTGGTGCAGGACGTCGTCGGACGTCTCGGTCGTCCCCCACATGTTCAGCAGCCCCACCCCGGGGAGCAGCCGGCGGAACGTGTTGGCGGTCTGCGGGGTCAGCGTCTCCGCCTGCGAGGCGACCCAGCGCAGGCGGAACGGGGCGAACGCGTCGACGCCGTAGAACGCGAGTTCGGCGCACATGATGTTGAGCACGGAGGGCGTCACCTCCAGCACGGTGACCCCGTCCTCGGCCACGGCCCGCAGCAGCGACGCCGCGTCCTGACCGATCTCGTCCGGGTAGATCACGGTCGTGGCACCGACGGCGAGTGGCGCGAGGAACTGCCAGACGGAGATGTCGAAGGTGGCGGCGGCGTCCTGGGCCAGCCGGTCGCCGGGCCGCAGGTCCAGTTGCTGGATCTTGGCGTCGAGGTGGTTGAGCATGCCGTCGTGTCGGATCAGGGCGCCCTTGGGGTCGCCCGTGGATCCCGAGGTGAAGAGGATGTACGCACTGTCCCGACCGCCCGGTGCCGGGCCGAGCGCGACCGGGGTGCCGGCGGCGGCGAGGACCTCCGCCAGATCGGCCAGCTCGAGGTCAGGGATCTCGGCCAACGCGGCGCGGTGCGTCTCGTCGCACACCACCAGCCTCGCCCGTGCCCGTTCGACCATGCGGGCGACGCGCGCGGCCGGCCCCTGCGGCAGCGGCAGGTACACCGCGCCGAGGCGGAGGATGGCGAGGGTGACGACGAGGTAGTCGATGTTCCGGCCGCTGGCCAGGCCGACCACGGTGCCGTGACCCACCTGCCGCGCACGCAGCCACCCGGCCACCCGCTCGACGTGTGCGGCGAGCTCCCGGTAGGTGATCTCGCGGCCGCGGCAGACGGCGGCCACCTCGTCGGGGAAGGTCCGCACCGAGAGGGCCATCCGTTCGAGGAAGCCCGTCGCCGTCGCCGGTTCGACCGGTCCGCGTGAGATCTCCAGCAACGCCTGGTACCGCTGCTCACCGAGCAGCGCGAGCTGCGTCGGCTCGTCGTCCGGCTGGTCGACGACGCTCGTCAGCGCCCGCAGGAAGATGTCCGCCACGTCGTGGAGCTGGTCCTCCGAGATCCGCTCCATGTTCGCCTCGAGGTCGAGCGTGAGCAGACGACTGAACGGATCCTTGTTGAACTCGGCCCGCAGGGTGAAGTTCGTCTGGATGTAGCCGAAGCCGTCCACCACCTCGATGCCCGTGGCGTGGGCGAGCCGTTCGTAGCCGTGGAAGTGGGTGTAGTTGAACATGATGTCGGTCAGCTCGGGTACGCCGGCGAGACGGAGCATCTCGGCGTGCGGGAAGCGCCGCACCGGCAGCAGCTCCCGCTCCTTGTCGCTGGTCGCCGCGATCAGGTCGCGCCAGGTGCGACCGCGCGGCCGGAACCGGAAGGGTACGAGGTTGAGGTGCAGGCCGATGACCTCGGTGCCGCCCTCCTCCTCGACCCGCCCGTTGGCGGCGACGCCGAGCACGACGTCGTCGCGTCCCGTGAGCACCGACACCACCCGTGCCTGGACGGCCATCACCACGTGTTTGACCGACACCCCGCAGGCGGCGGCGAGCTGGTGCAGGCGGTCGGAGAGTTCCGCCGGGAGGTCCACACTGAGGAAGCCCATTCGCCCCTCGTGGACGTCGCCGGAGCCCCGGGCCAGGCGGGGCAGCAGGCTCGGCTCGACCTCGGCCAGTTCCTGTCGCCAGAAGTCCCGGACCGCCTCGTCGCGGAGCACGGCCTGTTCCCTGGCGATGAAGTCGGCGTACCGGCGCACGGGCAGGGCACGGTCGTGCGAGGCGATGCCCTGCAGGTCCTGCCAGTAGTCGACGAGAATCTCCGCGAGCAGCGACGTCTCGCTCCACCCGTCGAACATCGTGTCGTGGAAGCTCATGGAGAACATGAACTCGTCGGGGCCGAGCAGATGCGCCGTGAAGCGCACCAGAGGCGGCTGCGCCCAGTCGTACGGGTTGCTCATCTCCCGACGTCGCCAGGCCTCGAACTCGGCCAGCTGCCGGTCCTCGTCGAACCGGCTCAGGTCCGTCACGCTCAGCGGGGTCCGGGCCTTCGCGTGGACGAGCTGGAGCGGCTGCGAGAAGCCGGACAGGTGGAACGACGTCCGCAGGATCTCGTGGCGCTCGGTCACCCGCGCGAGCGCGCGGCTCATGGCGTCGCGGTCGAACCTGGCGCGCAGCCGGAACATGAAGATGTCGCAGTACATGTTGACGCCCTCGGCGTACGCGCTGTGGAACAGCACGCCGGCCTGGAGGGTGGCCAACGGGTAGGCGTCCACCGTGCCGGCCGGCAGGCGCTCCCGGTCCGCCGGGTCGATGAGGCTGAACGGCTCGACCGGCGGGTCGATCGACTCGTCCGTGGCGACCGCGTTCGCGGCCAGCGCACGCGGCGTCTTCAGCTCGTAGATGTCGGCCAGGTCCAGCACCATGCCGCGGTTCGCCGCGGCCGCGCGCAGCTGCACCGCGATGATGGAGTCCCCGCCGATGCCGAAGAAGGAGTCGTCGGGTCCCACCCCCTCGACGCCGAGCACCTCCTCGAAGAGCGCGCGGATCGCCCGCTCCACGGTCGCCGACGAGGCGTCGGCGACCGTCTCCGTGGCCATCGGCGCCCGGAGCTGGTTGGCCGCGGTGGGTGCGGGCAGGAGGGTGAAGTCGACCTTCCCGTTGGCGTTGACGGGGATCTCCGGCACCGGGACGACGAACGCCGGGAGCATGTACGACGGCAGGCTCGCCCGCAGCAGCTCCGGAATCTCCCCCAGCTCGCAGCCGGGGCCGTGGGTCACGTACGCGACGATCTGCGTCCGGTTGCTGCCGGTGCCCGACGCCGCCGGCTGCCCGGCCCGGACGAGACTGCGCACCGGGGAGATCCGCCCGGACACCGCCTCCTGTTTCACCACCGGATTGCGCTGCGGCCGCGCCCGACGGACGGTCACCGCGACCTGCTCGACGCCGGGTACCGCGGTCAGCGCCGCGTGGATCTCCCCGAGCTCCACCCGGTGCCCACGGATCTTGACCTGGTCGTCGGCCCGCCCCAGGTACTCGTACTCCCCGGCGGGGGTCAGACGCGCGAGGTCACCGGAGCGGTATCCCCGCACGGGCCTGCCGTCGACGGTCAGGTCGAGGAACCGCTCGCCGGTCAGCCCGGGCTGGCCCAGGTATCCGGTGGCCACCCCTGGTCCGGTCACGATGATCTCACCGGTCCGGCCCGGGGCCACCGGCCGGCCCTGCTCGTCCCAGAGCAGGAAGTCGAGGTCCGACAGCGGACGACCGATGAGGCTGGCCGTGCTCGCCAGGTCGGCCGCCAGCACCCTGCGGTACGAGGAGTGGACCGTCGTCTCCGTGATGCCGTACATGTTGACCAGCTGCGGCTGCTGGTCGCCGTACCTGCCCACCCAGGGCCGGAGGTCACCGAAGCGCAGCGCCTCACCGCCGAAGACCACCCACTTCAGCGGCAGCCTGTCGGGCCGGGAGAGCTCGTGCGCGACCAGGCTGTTGAAGGCGGTGGGCGTCTGGCTGAGCATCGTCACCTGTTCCTCGGCGAGCAACGCCCGGAAGGCCACCGGGTCCCGCGCGACGTCCTGTCCCACGACGACCAGCCGGCCACCGGAGAGCAGCGCCCCCCACATCTCCCAGACGGAGAAGTCGAAGGCGAACGAGTGGAACATCGTCCAGACGTCGCCGGCGCCGAAGCCGAACTGCGGCCGGGTGGACCGGATCAGGCGCAGCACGTTGCCGTGGCTGACCTCCACGCCCTTCGGCCGCCCGGTGGTGCCCGAGGTGTAGATCACGTAGGCGCGGGTGTCCCACCCGGCGGGGCACCGCCCGTCGGTGTCGTCGCTGCGGTCCTCCGCGACGTCCTGCGGGCCCAGCACCGGGGTCTCCGGCGGCAGCAGCTCCGCCAGCTCGGGAGTCGCCAACACCACCGAGGGCCTCGCGTCCGCCACGATCAGCCTCAGCCGGGCGGCGGGAGTGGACGGATCGACCGGCACGTACGCCGCGCCCACCCGCAGCACGGCGAGGCTCGCCACCACCATGTCCACCGAACGCGGCAGGAGCAGCAGCACCGGACGCGACGGGTCGTCGACCCGCGCCCTGATCGCCGCGGCGAGAGCCGTCGACCGGGCGGCCACCTCGGCGTACGACATCCGCCGGTCTCCGCAGCACACCGCGATGCTGTCCGGGTGACATCGGGCGACCTCGTCGAACGACTCCACCAGATTACCGACGGCAACATCGGAAGCAGTCATCATCTCCGCCTTAGCTGGGTCGAACCGGGTCGTGGGCGAGTGGTGTGGACGGTTGCCGGAGCAACCGGGCGAGATTCTCGGAGAACCGCCGACACACCTCGGCTGCCACCTCCGCGGACACGAGGTTGCGTCGATGCACGAGGCGGAACGCGAGTCCGTCCGCGTCGAGGGCGCCGTAGAGGCTCGTCGCGAAGGCGACGTCCACGGGCGGCACGTCGAACGTCTCGACGTCGTGGGACCCGATCCGCCGCCGCCTGCGGCTCCAGGGCACGGACAGTCCCACGTCGCTGCCGTCCACCGGCTGCTGAAGCGTCAACGTCGCCTGGAAGAGCGGATTCTGGCCGTGCCGGTCCGCGGCGAGTGCCCGGACCAGGTCGCTGAAGGGAACGTCCGCGCTCGACAGTGCCGCCCGCAGTTCCCGCCACAGGCGTTCCTCGAGTGCCGACGGCTCGGGCCGGTCGGTCAGGTCACCGAGGACGGGCACCATGTTGACCAGGTAGCCGACGGTGCCGGCGAAGCGCTGGTCGGTGCGCCCGTGGTGCGGCGCGCCGATCACGATCCGCGGCTCGCCGGTGACCTGGTGCAGGGCCCCGGCGTAGGCGGCCAGCAGGGAGACGAAGGGGGTGAAGCCGCGCCGCGCCGCGTGCCGGTGGAGGTTCCGTACGACCTCCGGGTCGATCTCGAAGTCGATCCAGCCGGCCCGGTGCCGCTCCGGGTCCGGGCGTCGTCGTGGAGCCTGGGCGCCAGCGGGTCGTTCCGGGAAGAGCACGAGGTCACGCAGTGGCCGCCACTTCTCCGCCAGGGCCGTGACCCGATCGGGCCAGTCGGAAGCGAGTCGTGCCTGCTGCTGCAACCGCGCCCAGTCGGTGGCGTCCGCCGCGTCCGGTTCCGCCGTGGCCGGCGGGGCGTCGCCGCCCGTGATCCGGGGCAGGATCTCGGCGAGCAGAAGCTGAAGCGACCAGTGGTCGACGACCGCGTGGTGACACGCCACGAGAAGCACCGTGCCCTCCGGCGGGTACGCCACCCCGGCCCGCACCAACGGGCCCCGCACCAGGTCGAAGGGGCGGTAGGCCCGATCGTGCAGGTAGGCCCGTACCGCCTCGTCGGGGCCGTCCGGGAAGGCCCGGCACTCCCAGTCGACGGTGCCCTGGCCGTGGACGGTCTGCACGCCGGATCCGAGCGGTCCGAGCGTCGTACGCAGCGCGGGGTGCCGAGCGACGACCACGTCGATCGCGGCACGCAGTCGTTCCTCCTCGACGCGGCCGGAGACGCGCAGCGCGACCGCCAGGTTGTTCGCCCGGCTGCCGCGGGACACCTCGTCGTAGAAGTGCAGCTCGACCTGGCCGGCCGAGGCGGGGCACACCGCGCCGGTCTGCGCCGGCAGCGGTGCGGCGGCCGGGCCGGGAGCCGCGGCGGCGGCGATCAACTCGGCCACCGACCGGTCGCCGAAGAACAGCTCGGCGTCCAGGGTGCCGTCGACCAACCGCTCGACCGCCGCCTTGAGTTCGATCAGTCGCAGCGAACCGAGTCCCAGCGCCGCCAGCGGCAGCGACCGGTCCAGTGCGGACCCTTCGAGGTTCGCGTACCGCCGGACGAGCTGTTCCACCGCGGTGGACCGGTCGCCGGGGTGGGTGTCGGCGGCGGCCCGCCCGGGCGCCACGGCCGGGGCCGCCGGCACGACGAGCTTGAGCCGTCCGCCGACGAACTGCTCCCTGGTGGCACGCCGGCGGATCTTCCCGCTGGAGGTCTTCGGTATCGCGCCGGGCATGACGACGACCACGTCGTCGAGGTCCAGCCCGCACTCGGTGGCCACCCGACGCCGCAGCCCGGCGGTCAACGACGTGAGCAGCGCGGGGTCCGCGAGCAGACGCGCCAGCCCGGCGCGGGAAGCCTCGACCACGAGCGCGACCCGCTGGTCACCGGTCTCCGGCTGGAACGCCGCGGCACCGCCCCGGCGCAGGTGCTCGTCGCCCGCGGTGGCGGCGGCCTCGATGTCGTGCGGGTGGTAGTTGCGGCCCGCCCGGATGATCAGGTCCTTCTGACGCCCCGCGACGTAGAGTTCGCCGTCGTACATCGCGCCGAGGTCCCCGGTACGCAGGAACGTCCCCTGCCGGCCGCCGACGGTGGCGGCGAACGTCGCGGCGGAGTCGGACCTGCCCCAGTACCCGGCGGCCACCCCGCCGGAACTCACGCAGATCTCGCCGACCTCGCCCGCGGCGCAGGGCTCGCCGTCCGCGCGACGCACGGCGACCGTCGTACCCGGTGGCGGGGTGCCGCAGGAGACCAGCGTGACCGGCTCCGTCCCGGCTGCTCCGGTCGCCTCGGTCAGCCGGCCCGTTTCGAGAGCGTGCCGATCGAAGGCACTGGCGCGGTAACCGGTCGACGCCTCCGGGCCGCTGACGAAGAGCGTCGCCTCCGCCAGGCCGTAACACGGGTAGAACGCCCGGCGGTCGAACCCGAGTGGCGCGTACGCGGCGGAGAACGCGTCCATCGTCCGCCGGTCCACCGGCTCAGCGCCGTTGAAGGCGATCCGCCACGAGCTGAGGTCGACCCCGTCGAGCAGCCCGGCGTCGAAGCGGTCCGCCAGGAGCTGGTAGGCGAAGTTGGGTCCACCGGAACAGGTCGCCTTGAACCGGGACACCTCCGCCGGCCACCGCAGCGGGTCCCGGACGAAGGCGAACGTGTCGAGCAGGATCGCCGGTACGCCCACGAACAGCGGCAGCAGCGTGGTGCCGATGAGACCCATGTCGTGGTACATCGGCAGCCAGCTGAGCACCACGTCGTCGGTGTTGATCCCGAAGCCGGCGGCGATGGCCCGGTGGTTGTCGGTGAGGTTGCCGTGGCCGACCATGACCCCCTTGGGATCGCCCGTCGATCCGGAGGTGTACTGGAGGAAGGCGAGGTCGCCCGGCCCCGGCCGGTGGGGCGCCACCGGAGCGGCGTGCGCCCGCACCGCCTCGATCGGGTGCACTGCCGGTCCGCCCGGCCCGGCCGCCAGCCCAGACAGCGGTTCGACCAGCTTCGCGGTGGTCAGCGCGTGGGTGGCTCCGCAGTCGCGCACGACGGTGGTGACGCGGTCGAGGCGCGCGTTGGGGCCCGGCGGGTAGAGCGGCACCGCGACCACGTTGGCGTAGAGGCAGCCGAGGAAGGCCGTGACGTAGTCGAGACCGGGTGGGAAGAGCAGCAGCGCCCGGTCGCCCGGTTCGGCGACCGACCGCAGGTGGCCGGCGACGGTACGAGCGCCCTCGTCGAGCTGCCCGTACGTGGTGCTGGTCGCCGCCCCGGCACCGTCGACGAAGGTCAGAGCGGGTTCGTCCGCTCGGGTGTCCGCCCAGGCTGACAGGGCCGCTGTGAGCGAGGTGTGCGTCATGGTCGTCTCTCAGTGGGCCGGGGCCGGGGCCAGGGACGTCGCGTCGCTGAAGGCGTCCGGGCGGTCCTCGTCGACCAGCAGCTGGACCTGGTCCACGGCGGCATGGATCCGGCGGACGACCTCCGCTCTGCTGGAGCCCGTGGCGATGACGTATCCCAGGCGGTCGTAGCCGTTTCGTGGCGGTCGCACGGAGGTGCCGGGGGACGCCGTCACGGTGACCTGTTCGACGCCGTCGAGACGCTCGATCTCCGCCCCGCCCGCGGTACCCCGCAGCGTTCCGGGTCGGGGCGCCACCAGGAACTCGATCCCGGCGTACCCGGCCGTGGTCGAGGAGAGCCGGGTCGGTTCTCCGACGGCCGCGGCCAGCTGCGCGGCGAGCAGGTTCGAGCCGGTGGCGAGGCGGTAGAGCTCGGGGATCATCCCGCCGGCCGGGCGGGGATTGATCTCGATGATGGCCGGGCCGGACGGCGTGAGGCGTACCTCGGTGTGGGTCGCCCCGTGTGCCATCCCGACCGCGGCGAGCGCCCGCAGGACGGCGTCCACCATCTCGGTCGCCTGATCCGCCGGCAGGTCCGCGGGAAAGACGTGACCGAGCTCCACGAAGTACGGCCCGGCGGTCACCCGCTTCTCGGTGATCCCGAGACAGCGGTTCCCGGTGCTCTCGCCGAACACCTCGACGCTGAACTCGGCACCCCGCAGGTACTCCTCGACCAGTGCGCAGCGGGCGGTCGGCATTCCCCGGACGTTGAGGCGCATCCCCAGGACCGTCTCCACGTGCGCCTTCGCCTCCTCGACGGTGGCGCAGAGCAGCACGGCGTTCGAGCCGGAGTCGTCCGCGGGCTTCACCACGCACGGCAGCCCGACCTCGCCCACCGCGGCAGCGGTCCGTGCCGGGTCCGTCACCGCGACGAAGCGGGGTTGCCGGATCCCGCTGTCGCGCAGCGCCTCCCGCAGCAGGGCCTTGTTCCGACAGGCGGCCACGGCCGCCGGCGGGTTGCCCGGCAGTCCCAGCCAGTCGGCCAGCTCGGCGGCGAGCACGGTGTAGAAGTCGCTCGTCGTCGTCACCCCGGCGAGCTGTTCGCGACGGAACCTGCCCTGGACGAGCGAGCGCAGGGCCGGCAGGTCGTGAGTCTCGCAGACGAGTACCTCGCAGTCGGTGTCGGCGAGCCCCCGGTAGCGGTCGGGACGGTCGGTGAGCAGTACCGGCCGCAGCCCCATCCGCCGCGCGACGCCCAGGGCGAGCACGCCGGTCCCGCTCGTGTTCGCCTCCAGGAACAACAGGTACCGCTCGTCGTTCGTGCCCGGGACGTCGTCCGTCCGCGACCAGCTCACGGCGACCTCCCCGGGGTCGATCGAACGCGGTCGCTCCGCCGCGTCCAGCTCGTGCAGGCGGTCGGCGGCCCACTCGTCGTCGTAGACGGTCTGCGCGTACCGGTCGCCGCGATCGGGGAAGATGCCGACGATCCGGGTCCCCGGCTCGGCGCGGCGAGCCACGTCCTTCAACACCTGGTAGACCGAGCCCGACGTGTTGCCGCCGAAGATCTGCTGTTCGCGGGCCAGGTCACGGGTGGCGCCGAACGCCTCCCGGTCGTTGAGCCAGTGCACCTCGTCGATCTGGCGGCGGTCCAGGTTGGCGGGCTGGAGGCTGTTGCCGAGGCCGCCCTGCAACCTGGTGGGCACGTCCGGCTGACCGAACAGCACGCTGCCCACGCAGTCCACCCCCACCACCCGCAGCTCGGGCAGCGCGCGTCGCAGCGCTCGGGCCGAACCGCACAGCGATCCACCGGTGCCGACCGCCCCGACCAGGACGTCGAAGGAGGTGAGGTCCCCCAACAGCTCGCCGGCCAGGGACCGGTACGCACCCGGGTTGTCCGGGTTCCGGTACTGCTCGGGAAAGAACGCACCCGGCAGGCCGTCGAGGAGCTCGTGCAGCCGTTCGAGGCGGGCACCCTGCCAGCCCTGGCTGGACATCCGGTCGACGACGTGCACCTGGCAGCCCAGGGCGCGCAGCTTGGCGAGCGTCACGGGGTCGATCCGGGGGTCGGTGACCACGTGCACCGGATGCCCCAGGGCGGTTCCGACGAGGGCGACTCCCAGCGCCATCGTGCCGGAGGAACTCTCGACGATCGGCGCGCCCGGTCGAAGTACGCCCAGCCGTCTGGCCTCGAGGATCACGTGGCGGGCGACCCGGTCCTTCATCGCGAAGAGGTTCTGGAGTTCGAGTTTGGCGTACACCTGGACGCTCGGGTCGACATCCATTCTCAGCCTGACCAACGGCGTGTGCCCGATGGCGTCGACGACGTTCTGGAAGATCACGCGTCGGCCCCCGATCGTCCGCGGGTGCCGAGGTCGTCGGCGCCCACCCGGGCTGTTCGGCTCAAGATCGTCATTTTTCCCCGATTCGACGCTTATCGGCGCCCGAGCAGTGCCCGAGCGGAACCTCGCCGTTCACGACGGTCGTCCCACTGCTGCCGGAGGAGTCGGAAGTCCTCCGCCTGGCTGGCGAGCAGGTCGGCCAGCGCCTGGGGATTGACCGAGCCCGTCGACCGCTTTCCACTGATCGCGTTCTCGATGTCGAAGGCGTTGGCGAGCACCCGTGCGGCGTCGGAGACCCGGTATCCGTGCCGGCCGGCGACCTCGGCCAACAGCCCGGGATCTCCGGGGTGGGGCGGGACGGCGGAGGAGATGGCGGCGGCGATGTACTGCCCGACGACGATCTGGGCGTCGCGCCAGGGGATCCCGTCGTTGAGGGTCAGGTCGTTCGCCAGGGTGAACGCGCCCAGATACTCCCGCCGGCAGGCTTCCCGCATCCGGTCGGACCGGAAGCGCAGGTTGTCGATGACGGTCGAGAAGAGCCGCAGAGCGGTCCGCGTGGTGCAGACGGAGAGATGGAGGTTCGCGGTGGCCTCCTTGGACACCTCCACCATGTTGGAATAGGGCGTCGAGCGTTGGCCGAGGACGACGTCCACACCGAAGGCGCCGAGATGCGCCAGCTTGCCGCGGATCCGCTCCAGGATCGGGAAGTTCTTCTTCTGCGGCATCGCCGCCGAGATGCCGGAAAGCTCGTCAGGCAGGTCGATGAAGCCGTACTCGTTGCTCCCCCAGGCCATGAGATCAGTGACGAAGCGGCTCAGTTCGGCACTCAGGATGGAGAATTCCGCCATCATCTCCAGGGCCAGCGGCCGGGACGCCACCGCGGTCAGGGCGTGCGGAACCGGTCCCGCGAAGCCGAGCAGGTGCGCCATGCGATCGCGGTCCCAGGGCAGCTGTTGACCTGCCATCGAGCCCGCGCCGAGGGGCGAGAGGTCATTGCTGTCGTAGGTGGCGAGCCAGCGGCGCAGGTTGTGCAGAATCTGCTGGGAAAGGGCGGCCAGATAGAAGCCCGGAGTGATCACCTGGGCCGCCTGGAGATGGGTGTATCCCGGCATCAGCAGATCGGACGTACCGTTGGCGAGCCGATGGACGGCCTCACCGAGGTCCAGCAGGTCGTCCGCCGCCCCACCGAACCACTCGCGTGCCGCGAGCGCGTGCGCGGTGGCCTGAGAGTCGTTACGACTGCGGTCGACGTGCCAGCTCGGGACCGGCTCGGTCAGGTGACGATGCACCCACTGTTCGATGGCCATCGACGAATCGGACATGTTGGTGGAGGGGTCGGCGCTGAGCGTGGATTCGTCGATCCTGCCGAGCTTGTCCGCGATGTCTCGTCGTTGATCGCCGGTGATGACCCCCATCCGCTCGTACTCGGAGAGGATGACCATCTCCACAGCGAGATAGTGCGGAAGCAGGTGGGTCATGTCGAAGACGAACTGCGGTCGGAGGATTTCGTCGTGCACCTGACGGGACGGACCGCTGGACAACCGTCCTGACATCAGGGCGGAGCCCTCGGGAACGAGCTGCACTGGAGACCTCCGTTACGCAAGTTGCACGGCCGGACCGCAACCCGGATCAGCGCCTCGCGACGCGGGACACGGCATGCGGACCGGACCGCCTCGAAATGAAGGACAGTCACCTGAGCAAGGTGCGACGATTCACCGGAGAGGCGCGATCGGCAGCGGACGAATTCGACGTTCGCCGTCCGCGTACATGAATCCGACTCCCCCGTGGAGCGACTACGAATTCGGGCCAGCAATGGAGCATGAAACAACAGTCCGCGCCAATAAGCGATCTTCGATGCGGCGAGCGTAGCCGCGCACCTTGCACCACGCAAGGGACTGCATTCGCGCGCTATGTCTGGTAGCGGTCGTATTCGTTCATCCCGGCACCAGGCCCCGCGGCTCGACCGGGCGCCCTGACGATGGCGGGGGCATTTCCCCTGGTCGAGGCCGCTTGCGGGCCGTCGATCCTGCTGGCGGACCGGCGGCCCGGACGACCGAACGTCTCTAGCCTCTCGGGAAACTCGGAACGTTTCAGGGGATTTGGGCCAGTGGGAGTCGGCCCTGAACCGTCGTCAGCCGACACGGGACAGCGCCGGTCCACACCTGGCCCTCTCCAGCAGGATTCCAGGTTCCGTCGATAATGCCTAACCGCAAGGAGCCCCGCGACTACCGACCGTACCGCGGTAATGGCATTCCGACTTCCCCGGACCGCGACGACTCTCCGCCCATACCGATTGCGACCGACGGCGAGAAATGCTCTCTCGCCTGGGAGCCGCAGCGTCGCGGACAGCCCGCGCCGGCCCCGCGGCGGGCCTGCGAGGAGAAGGCGAGGAGGCGATGGCCACCGGATGGGTCGGCAGTACGGGTGCGGTGGCGCGCTCGTGCCGTGAACCGCACGTGACGTGAGCGCGATCGGCACGCCGGTAGCCGCTGCGAAACCGCCGGACCGAAGTGCGTGCCGATCCGGGCTACCGCGAGTATCGCGGTGGTCCGTCAGGCGTGCTCCCGGCCTTGTCTCGCCACTGCCGCGCGGAACGGGCGGCCGACCTCATCGACGGTGAAGATCGTCGGTGCCCAGGTGGCGCCATCGGGAAGAGCGACGAACGCGTCGACATCGGCCACCGGGTCCACGGTGTCCGTGCCTGGATCGAGCAGGAACCGTGCCACGAACGTCGGCTCGGTGATGGTGGTGTACGGACCGCCGGTGCCCAAGGACGCCAATCATGGCGTACGGCCCGCGGCATGCTCGTCGCCGCGATCCGCTCGTGCCGGGATCAGCGCGCCGTCGTCGTCGGACGCTGGACCGCGCGCCCGTCTGGGTGACGACGAGGAGCGTGGGTCGGCCGCGGCTGTTCGCGCCGTTCAGGACGGGTACGCGTTGCCAGGCGTCGTCGCGATCAGCACCTCGGCCACCGGCTGCCAGCCAAGCGTCTTGTACAGGCGCCGACCGTCCTCGCTGGCGATGAGAACGCCCCGTTCGACGCCTTCTTCGATCGCGGCACGGGCCAGTGCGCCCATCACCGCGGTGGCCAGACCCTTGCGGCGATGAGCCGGCATGGTTTCGATCCGGTCCGCGACCGCATCCGTGCCGGCCACTCCCATCGTCCCGCGCGCGCCGACCTCGTCCGACTCGTGCCACACCGTGGCCGTGACCACGCTGTCGCCTCCGTGTGCGTCGACCTGGGTCAGGAGCCGGTACGGCGCCACGGGCACGCTCCGCGGATGCCCGCGAAGATCGGCCGTCATCAGTAGTTCCGAGTGCTTGAGCACGATCAGGCCGGCGGCCGCCAGAGCCGAGGACGCCCTCGCCGGGTCGGTGGTGGGCACCGTCAGCCAGGTGACGGCGTCCTCGCCCGCGACCAGCTCGGCCAGCGTGCCGAGCGACGCGGGGTCCTCGTCGGCGTCGAGCGCCACATACTCGATGTCGCGGCCGGGCTGCATGCACCGGACCCGCAACGCGCCGCCCACGTCTTCGGCGAGGGGCAGCGCGCGAGCCACGCCCCAGCCGCGCTGCCAGCGGACGATGAGATCTCGCAGGTCGCTCACCCATCGAGTAGAGCACTGGCACGTGGGCGGCCGGTCACGCCCTGGGGCGCGATGAGCCGAGGTCACGTACGCCGATCCTGCCGGCACCCGTGCGTTGGCCCGTCGCCCGCAGCGACGCCCGGAACGTGGCGGCCGGCGTCGGTGGCGCCCCGAAGGCTGATCACAGGTGGTCCGGTTGCGGCGTCAGGTCGCGCGGTCGGAGCCGGAGAAGGAATCCCGAGAGGCCGCGGTGTTCTCCGCGCGGCCAGATGCGGTCGAGGCGAGGGCGGCGGAGTTCGAGACCGTGGTCAATGCCGGCGTACCCACGGGCCGGTCGGCGCGGTCGTCAGCTGCGGGTCTGCAACCAGGCCCGGAGCCGGTCCAGCAGGTCCCGGTCGGGCGGCGGGGGCAGGGCTCGGAGCAGTTCGTCCTCGCTCGCCGGACGGGCCGCCAGCGCCGCATCCCGCAGCAGCGACCGGTCGACGGAGACGCCGCCGGTGACACCGACGTCCACATCACCCCGGCGGAGCACGTACGCGTGGCTGTCCTCGCGCCGAACGTAGCTGAGCCCGGAGCCCTCGGACGTACAGGCGGCCTGGAAGCACGGATCCTGCTCGGCGGACGTGACGTGCAGCGCCACGCGCACGCTGGCGGCGCCGCCGGTGTGGTCGGCGGGGGCGTAGCCCACGCCCGGAGGGATGCCGATTGGCTGGGCCCGGTAGCCCGGCAGGTCGACCACGAAGAGGTCGGCCGGCCGTTCCTCGGTCGGCAGGTCGCCGGCGGTGGCCGAGCGTAACGTGCGGGTGGCGCGGCGCAGCAGGTCGCGGTCGACGGCCAGCGAGCCGAGGACGACGACGCCGCGGTCGCCGCGGGTCACCTGGTATCCGTGCTCGACGACCCCGCGGAGATAGACCGCCCCGCCCGGTTCGGTGGCGCAGCTCTCCACCGTCGGGGCGGCGTCGAGGTGCGGCTGGCCGCACACCCCTCGCGCGTCGCCGACGACCGGGCCGGCGATCACGTTGACGTGGCGCCCCGGCGGCACCGCGGCCGGGTCGGCGGGCATGAACTCCCCGGCGCCCAGTTCGCCGCCGTAGGCGGCGTCGACCGGGCGGTATCCGGGGATCTCGACCACGTAGGCGGCCCGGCGGTCCTGGGCCGCGTACCGCAGCCGCTCGGCGACCTCGTCGGGGCCGGAACGGGCGAGCGCGACCAGGCCGAGCCCCAGGAGGCCGACCAGCGCGAGCCCGGCGGCGAGCCGCGGCCGCCACCCGCGCAGCAGCAGCCCGGCGACGAGGACGTACGGCACGCCGCCCAGGAGCAGGGTGAGCGTCGCGTCGGAGCTGACGCCGAGCCCCACCTCGTCGGTCCAGCGCCAGCCGAGCCGGGCCAGGGCCAGCCCACCGACGAGAACCAGCAGCGCCCAGAAACCGGGACGGGCGCCGAGAACCGTGGCGGACGCCGTGGTCCGGGCGATCAGCCTCAGCAGCCCGACGGCGAGGACGACCACGACCAGCAGCCCGACCAGCACCGCGCCCCAGCCGACGAAGAGCAGCGGGGCCAGCGCGGGGATGGCGGTGGTCAGCAGCGCCGACCCGAGCAACCAGACCGCGCCGAGCTGCCCCAGAACGGGCCGCCCGGGCGTCGACGGGCCGCCCCGGGCCGCCGTGACGTCCGGCTCCGCACCCATACGAGAGGTTGTAGCAGCAGGCCGCCAACCGCCGCGACCCGATGAGGACACCGGCGTCTCCGTCGATCACGCGCGGACCCGGGCGGCCCCCTGCGGACGATCGTCGGGTCAGCCCGCGGGGCCGATCGCGGTCTGCCGGCGGATCTTCGCCTCGACCTGGTCACCTTCGGGGTGGCGCAGATCGTGGAAGATGCGCAGCGCGGCGCTCCAGGCGTCGAGCGCGTGCTGATGCTGACCGGCGGCGCTGTGCGCGTCGCCGAGGTGATCGAGCGCGAAGGCCTCGTGCGAACGGTCGCCGGAGTCGCGGAGCATCCGCGCGGATTCCTCGTAGTGGTACGCCGCCCGCTCGAAGTCCCCGAGCTGTTGGTACACGTAGCCGAGGCTGTCCAGCGTGTGTGCGGTCCCGGGCCGGTCACCGAGCCGCCGGTGGATGGCCAGTGCCTCTTCGCAGTTGCTGAGCGCCTCCTGGTGGGCGCCGAGCTGGGTCTGGTACCAGCCGATGTTGTTCAGCGCCTGGGCCAGGCCCGCCGGGTGACCGGTGGCCTCGTAGAGCCGACGTGCCTCTTGCGAGTGGGTCAGTGCCTCGCCCGGCCGGTCCAGGCCCTCCGACACGGCGCTCATCCGTAGGTGCGCGTAGGCCGCACCCCGCTCGTCGTCCAGCTCGGCGTAGAGCGCCAGCGCCCGTTCGAGGTGGCCGTGGGCGTCCTCGTACTGGCGCAGGCGGCTGCGCGCCAGGCCGAGTCCGCTGTGGGTGTGGGCTCGCCCGACGGCGCTGCCCAGACGTTCCGCCGCCGCGAGGGCGGTGTGCAGGGCGCTGATCCAGTCGTCCCACCGGCCCTGGCGGTCGACGAAGATCCCGATGATGGTGGCCAGCTGCCAGGCGTGATCGCCCAGGTCCGCGGCGGCGGCCTGATCCACGGCCGCGACCAGGGTGCGGTGTTCCCGGCCGAACCAGGCCAGTGCCTGCGCACGGTCCGCGATCGTCGCGACCGTCGCCTGCGGATCGGCCGGCGCCAACCGAACCTCGTAGCGGTGCGGGTGCAGTTGCCGGGCCGCCCGGTCGGCGGTGTGCAGAAAGTGGTCGAGCAGGCGACGCACGGCGGCTCGGCGGGTGGGCTCCGGATCGAGACCGGCGGCGAGTTCGGCGGCATAGGCGCGCAGCAGGTCGTGCATGACGAACCGGCCCGGACCGCACTCGACCAGTACGTGAGCGGCCGTCAGTTCGGTGAGCGGCGTCCGGGTCGCCGCCTCCGGCCGGCCGAGCAGGCTCGCCGCCGCGGTGATCGCGATCTCCGGACCGGGATGCAGACCCAGCCGGCGGAACAGCTGGGCCGCCTCCTGACCGAGGCGGGCGTAGGACCAGGAGAAGACGGCGCGGACGTCGGCACCGGAGTCCTCGGCGGCCAGCACGCTGAGGGCCCTGGCGTCGGCCAGCTGCGTGGCCAGCGCGCCCATGGGGACCTTGGGTTGGATGGCGGCGCGCGCGGCGACGACGGCCAGGGCGAGCGGGAGCCGCGCGCACTGGGCGACGATCCGGTCCACGGCGCGTTCGTCGGCCTCGATCCGGGCGGGACCGAGCCGCTCGACCAGCATCTCCCGGGCCTCGACATCGGTGAACACGTCCAGCGTCACCGGGTGGGCGCCCTCGGCCACCACGAGACTCGTGAGCCGGTTGCGGCTGGTCACCAGTACCAGGCAGCCGGCCGTGCCTGGCAGCAGTGGCCGGACCTGTTCGGCGCTGACGGCGTTGTCGAGCAGCACCAGCATTCGCCGACCCACCAGGCGGCTGCGGTAGAGCGCGGCCTGGGACGGCAGGCCGGTGGGGATCTGCTGTGTCGGAACGGCCAGCGCGGCCAGGAAACCCCGCAGCGCCTCGGCGGGGCTCATCGGCGTCGCGTCCGCCTCGAAGCCCGCCAGGTTCACGTACAGCTGCCCGTCCGGGAAGCAGTGGGCCACCCGGTGCGCCCAGTGGACCGCCAGCGAGGTCTTGCCGACGCCGGCACTGCCCATCAGCGCCGAGATCACCACCGTGCGGGGCTGGTCCGCGTCGGCGACCAACGCGTCGAGCAGGGCGAGTTCCGCCGTACGGCCGGCGAAGCCGCGTACGTCCAGCGGCAGCTGCGCCGGCACCGGCATCGAGTCCCCCGTACGGCCGGCGGGCGTCGCGGCTCCCGACGTCGACACGGCCACCGCGGGCCGCTCGGTCGCCGGGCCGGGTGCGTCCAGCGCGGGGTCGCCGAGCAGGATCTGCCTCTCCAGCCGGCGTAGCGCCGGACCCGGCTCCAACGCGAAGTCGTCGACGAGGATTCGCCGGGTCCGCTGGTAGACCCCGAGCGCGTCGGAACTTCGGCCGCTGCGGTACAGCGCGGTCATCAGCTGGGCCACCAGCAGCTCCCGGGTCGGCCGCTGGGTCACCGCCTCGGCGAGTTCCGCGATGATCTTCGTATGCCGGGCGACGCGTAGCTCGGCGTCGAAGAGCGCCTCCAGCGCGCCGCTGTGCTGCTCGTCCAGGTAGGTACGGGCGTCGGCGGCGAACGCCGCCCGTACGCCGGCCAACGCGTACCGGCCGCGCCAGAGGCCGACAGCCTGGCGCAGGAGCGCGATGGCCTCGGCCGGCGGCTCGGTACGCGAGCGGACGACGAGGCTGGTGAAGGCCGCGAGGTCGAGCTGCCCCTCGTGGATGCGGATCCGGTAGCCCGCCGGCTTCCATTCGACGGTGGCCGTTGGCGGGCCCCCGCGGGCCAGCGACGACCGCAGTCCCGACACCATGTTCTTGATCTGCAGGCTCGCGGTGCGGGGAACATCCTCGCCCCACATGCCGTCGACCAGATCGCTGACCGACGTCACCTGTTCCGCCCGCAGCAGCAGAAGGGCCAGCAGGTCCTGCTGCTGCCGACGGGAGAACGTCACCAACCCGCTGGCGGCGCGCACCTCGACCGGCCCGAGGATGCGGAAGGCACACTCGGCGCCAACATTGATCACCGCCGACATTTTACCGGCGGTCGCCAGTCGCCAGAACCCTTCAGTCGGAGACCATCCGGCAACGGCCACCGACGTTCACGAGTGGATCCCGCCTCCGTCGGAAGCGGGATCCGCACTCGGACTCGCGTGTGCTCAGATGCCAGGGACGCGGTGCGCTGTGTACGACGAGCTGTTGAGGTAGCTCGTCGCGTCGCTGATCACCACGCCGGTCCAGGTGCCGTCCGCGTTCAAGGTCTTCGGCGTCGCCTCCAGCACCGACGCCACCCCGTCGCCGTCGCCGTCGCCGAGGTACACGGCGACGTGGCCGTACTTGGCGAGCAGATCGCCGACCTGGATCTGGGACTTGGGCACGGCGGGCACGCCGTTCTTGACCGCGGTCGAGCTGTCCCAGGAGAAGGGCACTCCGGCGTGCTGGAACATCTTGGTGATCAGACCCGAGCAGTCGAAGCCCTTGACGCCGGCGGGCTGCTTGTAGACGCGGCTCTGACCGCACCGCCGGCCGTCGTGGTAGAGGGTGGAGGTCGGAATGGTCCCGTGCCGGTAGGTGCCGGCCGCGCAGCCGACGTAGACCGAGTCCAGCTGCGCGAGACCGAAGCTGAGTGCCTGCCGCACCTTGATCGAGGGCGACTCCTTCACCTTGCAGTGGTTCATGAAGTAGGGAATGCCGTTGGCGGGGATACCGACGGCCTGGCCGCCGTCCAGGTGGAATCGGAACTCGTCGTTGGGCACGAGGGCGACATTCGCGATCGAGCCGAGCTTCCACTCGCCGGGCGCGGCGACGTAGACCTGGTTGGACTGGAGGCCGACACCCGGGCGGATCACCTGCACCTGGGCCGTGTGCGCGCTGGCGGTCCCGTTGAGCAGGCCATTGCTGACCTGGTAGACGCCGCCGTAGGCGTTGACCTTCTGCCAGCAGGCAATGACGTGCGGATCGGTCCGGTAGATTGTCCAGTCCGCCCGCGCGGCCGGAGCGAACAGGGTGGCGCCCAGAGCAGCCCCAGCTGCCAGGACACCGACGCGACGCACCATAGACATCAGGCTGCACCCTTCGTGAGACGAATGTTCCCGGCTGCGACGACGCCGCCAGCCCGGTCCTGTACCACGATCGGGCAGGGCGATCATACGAACGGCACACATCGAGCGCGCGGGCCCGGCGAATGCCTCGCAAACTCGGTCAAGGCATTGCCCGACAACGGCGCTGCTGGCCGCTCGCATGGGTGGTGTCGGGGAGGTGGGCGATCAGGCAGTGCCGTCGATCTGCCTGATCCAACGACGGACCGCCGAGAAGATCACTTCGATCAGGCCCACAAATGGATCGACACGTTGCAGCAGCGTCGGCGCCGGGTGGTGTGCTGCCACCCATCGCCGTCGAGGTGCCTCCAATGTCGTTCGACACGATGAAGTCGGGTGCTCGAAGGAGCATGCCGACGTGTGGTCGGGACCGACAGAGGTACGAATGACGCCGCGTGGCGGGCTCCTGCCGCCCGGCGCGACCGCTCGGCGGCGGAGGGAAGGCCGTCCGGGCGGCAGTCACCCGAACTTCGTCCACTGGCCTTCCGAGACCACCTCGACGGAGCCGTCGACGACCTTGATGGCCGTCTGTTCGTCGATGGCGTAGGCCGGGCCGCCGATGCCGGCGGCCCACCGCTGCGCGTCAGACGGGGTGTTCGTGGGGAAAGCGTTCAGGTGCGGGAAGATCGAGAAGTCGACGATTCCCAGGGTGCGATCGTCCGGCGCGGACGGCCACTCGACGAAGTAGTCGCCGATCCGGGGCGTCATCACCATGCTCCCGGCGCTTACTCCCACCCAGACCGTGTCCGGCAGCGAAGGCAGCAGGTCGACCAGCCCGGACTCCCGCATCCAGTGGCACAGGTACGTCGCGTCGCCGCCGTCGACCAGGAGCACGTCGGCGTCGCGGACCCAGGGGACCCACCGCTCGGCGCCGATGGTGGGCAGTGCGGTGAGCTCGAGGACACCGAGGGACGCCCAACCCAGGCCGGACAGGTACTGCCAGGCGGACTCGGGCCGGGCGGCTACGAAGCCCCGAACCGACGTCGGGCCGCACATCGGGTGACCCCACTGTGCTGTCGGGACGCAGAGGGCGCGGCAGTCGGCGATCGGCTTGCCGAGGAGCTGCACGAGCGCCGAGTGGATGCTCGGATTCGTGACGCCGCCCGAGGTGAGCAGGAGCTTCACGGTGCCTCCGAAGCGCGCGGAAGGTGGATGTGCCCTGAAGGCCAGGGATCGAGCCGGGGCTCATCGTAGTTCGGGGCCCCCTTCCAAAGGTCCCTCAGCCGGCCGGGCGCAGAAGGTCGTGCCCTGGCCGGGCCACAGCGGGCACGCGGGCCTGGGGTTGGCTAGGGTTGCCGCAGACTCGCGCCACCAACGACGAGGACCACGATGACCCGGACCGACGATGATGTCACCCTTGACGCGGCGCTGGACCCGCTGGTCCTCGCGCTGGACATCGGGTCCACCGCCACCCGTGGCGGCGTGCATGACGCGTCGGGCCGGCGGGTCCACGGTCTACAGCACAAGGTGCCGCACGCCTTCACCGTCGCGCCCGACGGCACCTCGGTCATCGACCCCGACCAGGTGACCGCAGAGGTCGAGCAGATTCTCGACGCGGTGACCGGCGACCTGCGGCTGGGTACCCGAATCGCCGGCGTCGCGATGGACACCTTCGCCTCCTCGCTGATCGCGGTCGACGCGGCCGGACGCGCGCTGACCCCGTGCCTGACCTACGCCGACTCGCGCAGCGTCGACGCGGTGACGGCGCTGCGGGACGAACTCGACGAGCAGACGGTGCAGCAGCGCACCGGCACCCGCCTGCATACGAGCTACCACGCCCCGCGCCTGCGCTGGCTCGCGGCCACGGAGCCGCGGGTCGTCGCCGGGGCCGCCCTCTGGTGGTCCCTGGGCGAGTACGTTCTGGCTCGGCTGGTCGGGCACCCACTCGCCGGGACGTCCACGGTGGCGTGGACCGGCCTGCTCGACCGCCGCACCGGCGAGCTCGACGCCGAGCTGCTCGCTGCCGCCGGCGTCGGCCCTGAACAGTTCTCCGTGCCGCGGGACGTCACGGAGCCGGCGCCTTCGGCCTCCCCGGCGCGCTGGCCCGCCCTCGCCCGGGCCGTGTGGTTTCCCGTCATCACCGACGGCTTCGCCAGCAACATCGGGTCGGGGGCGGCCGACGCCACGGTGCTCACCGCGTCGACAGCCACCAGCGGTGCGTTACGGGTGCTGCTCGACGGTCCCGCCGAGCCGCTGCCCTTCGGGTTGTGGAACTACCGGGTCGATGCGGGACGCACGCTGCTCGGCGGGGCGATCAACGACGTCGGTCGCGCCGTCAGCTGGGCGCAGAGCACGTTGCGCCTCAGCCCGGCGCTCGCGGGCGTCCTCACCGCGCCGCCGAGCGACGCCACGCCGCTCGTGCTGCCGTACCTCACCGGGGAACGCGCACCAGGCTGGGTCGGCGGGGCACGCGCCGTGCTCGGCGGCGTGTCGGCGGCCACGGACGCCGACACCCTGTTCCGCGGCATCGTCGAGGGTGTGGCCCTGACGTACGCGCGCGTCGCCGAGGAACTGCGGCCAGCCGCCCCGCAGATCCTGCACGTCGCGGCAGCGGGGCGGGTCAGCAACGACCAACCCGAGTGGCTCCAGATCCTCGCCGACGTGCTCGGGCAACCCGTCACGCACGTGACCCGGCGGCGCACCACACAGCACGGCACGGCGCTGCTCGCGCTCCACGTACTGGCACCCGACGTCCCGCGCGCGCCCAGGGCCACCGGGGCGACGTACGAGCCCCGGCCCGCGCACGTCGAGCACTACGCGCAACGGCGCGCGAAGTTCGCCGAGGTGTACGACGCGCTCGTGCGCCACTGAGGGACCGAGTCGCGACTCCTCAGCCCGGCACACAGCGACGTCCCTCGGACGCACCGAGACGTACGGACCGCGGGGTGTCGTGCTCCGCACCGAGAGGGCCGGCTCCGCCCTGCGGCGGTGGTCAGCGTCCCGTCCGGCCAACTCCCCGGCGCCGGACAACCAGGGGGCCGGTGATCCGCTCGACCGACTCCGACACCCCCTCGACGTCTTCGGCCACCGCCCCACCAGGGCGTCGGGCGTCCAGGAAGCGGCCGGTCGGTGGGGGTCCGAGGAGGCGTGATCGACGCCCGCCGATGTATTGTTCCATCGATGTGAAGTGATGGGTCGCTGGGACCCGTCGGGGCAACGCCGCCTCCACCGTACGAAACCGACGATGTCTAGGGAGAACGACCATGATCGAACATCGGGAGGGGCGGCAAGGGACGCGGTGGCGGCGGGCAGCCCGAAGCGCCGTCGCGGCGGCGGCCGCTGTCGGGCTCACCGTGCTGGCCCTCGGGTTCACGACGGGTGCGGCCACGGCGGGCGCCAGCCCTGCCGACCGGGGCACGCCGAACGCCTCGCTCGCCGCCGCGTCGGTGTCCCGGGTCGCCGCGGGCGATCTGCACACCTGCGCGATCCGCACCGACGGCGCGCTCTGGTGCTGGGGCAACAACTTCTACGGGCAGCTCGGCGACGGGACCACCACGCAACGGACCGCTCCGGTCCGGATCGGCGACGCCACCACCTGGGCGCACATCGACGCCAGCATGAGCACCACCTGCGGGGTACGCACGGACGGAACGCTGTGGTGCTGGGGCAGCAACCACAACGGGCAGCTCGGCGACGGGACGACCACGAAACGGAGCAGCCCCGTACGGATCGGTAACGGCACCACCTGGGCCAGCGTCAGCACCGCCGCCAATCACACCTGCGCCGTCCAGACCACCGGCACCCTGTGGTGCTGGGGCTCGAACCGCCACGGGCAGCTCGGCACCGGCGCGACCCCCCATCTGGCGAGCGCCCCCGTGCAGGTCGGCACGGCGACCACCTGGGCGAGCGTCACGACCGGGTACGCGCACACCTGCGCCATCCGCACCGACCGGACGCTGTGGTGCTGGGGCAGCAGTTCGGACGGGCAGCTCGGTCTCGGCATCCGGGACTACCGGGCGACACCGACGCAGGTGGGCACCGCGACCACGTGGACCGGCGTGACGGCCGGTTACGTGCACACCTGCGCGGTCCGCGCCGACGGGACGCTGTGGTGCTGGGGCGAGAACGGGTACGGCCAGGTGGGCGGGGGCGCCGGCTTCCAGACCACCCCACTCCAGGTCGGCACCGCCACCACCTGGGCAAGGGTCGAGACCAGCGTCGACTCGTCGTGCGCGACGCGCACCGACGGCAGCCTGTGGTGCTGGGGCCACAACGCCTCCGGGCAGCTCGGCGACGGCACCACCACCCACCGGTCCACCCCGACCCGGGTCGGTAGCGCCACCACCTGGACGGACAGCATCGCCGCGTCGTACCACGCCTGCGCGATGCGCACCGATGGCAGCCTGTGGTGCTGGGGCGACAACTCGTTCGGGCAGCTCGGCGACGGCACCACCACCCACCGGTCGACCCCGGCACAGGTGGCCCTGCCGGGCTGACCGCCACCGGTCGACCTGACCGTCGGTCCGCGCCGCTGCCGCTTCGGCGACGGCGCGGACCGACAGCACCCACCAGCCGGTGTCGCAGTGGGGTCGGGAGAAGCAACCGTACGAAGGCAATTGGATGCCTCGGCCTGAGCCCGGCCCTACGCTACGAACTCCCGGCCCGCCACCTTGCCATCCGCAACCATGATGCGGACGGGACAGTCCGTTCGGGGAGCGAGAGAGTTCCGATCAAGAAAGCGCCAGGCAGTTGATTCATGCGCAGTCCGGGGCCGTCGGAAAGCACCGATCAGCGACGGGCTGCTAGCGTTCGGCGCCATGTGGAGCGGGGAGAGCGTGGCCGGGCGCCCGGCATGGCGGCACATCCCGTCGGGCGTGGTGTTCCGGAAGGTTCCGGGCGGCACGTTCCGGATGGGCCTGTCCGACGCGGAGCTGGACGCGGTACGCGCCATCGAGCGCAGCGGTGGGGTCGAGGACACCATCGAGCCGTTCCTCGCCAGTGCCGGAGACGCACAGCCGGTACGGGAGGTGCGGGTCGAGCCGTTCCTGATCGCCCGGCACCCGCTGACGGTGGCGCAGGTCCGGCACTGGCTGCCCGCGTACGAGGACGAGTACGCCGAAGCGGACACCGGCACGGCACGGCTCGAAGACGACCTGGAAGACCTGCTCGAGCTGATGCCGTTCCGGCTACCCAGCGAGGCGCAGTGGGAGTACGCGGCCCGGGCCGGCACCACCACGCTGACCTTCCGCGGTGACGGAAAACCCGGCGAGGACCAGCTGCTCGACGACTTCGGCGACGAGACGCGGACGTCCGCCGGGGAGAACGCGTTCGGGCTGGCGGCGATGGGATCGGCGAACGAGCTCTGCGCCGACGTGTGGATTCCCGGGTTCGCGGACGCGCCGGCAGACGCGCGGGCACGGACCGGCGACGGGCCCCGGACCGTACGTGGCGGAGCCGCCGACGTCTACCCATGGCAGGGCTGCGACGAGTGGCTGCTGCTGCTTGCCGCCACCCGGTACGAGCACGCCCAGTTCACGGCGGTTCGCCCGGTCGCATCACTACCAACCCGCTGAAAGCCGTCTCAGCCGATGCGGGGTGCGGAAACGCCCAAGCGGATCTCAGTGTCTCCACCGCCGTCTGCCGCCACGCCAGTGGCCTGAGAAACCGAACAACAACCTTCTGGCCGGACGGGTGACGGATCAAGTGACGGCGTTCCGTGACGCATCAACCGGCCGCCCACCGGATCCCGCCCAGCAGATGGGCCTGGAAGTCCGGCTCGTCGTACGCCTCGGCGGTGTGCCCACCCGCGGTGTAGAACGAGCGCCCGCCCGCGATCTCGACGCACCACGCGTGCGGATGGTCGGCGCCCATCGTCCCGCCCTCGTACGAGGTCTCGTCCACCGACAGCAGGACCCGCGCGGTCGACCGGACGCCGCACCGGTGGTTGTACCACTCGTCACGGCGGGTCCACGTCGATCCCAGATGGGCGGTCGCCGGGTGGTCGTGATCCTCGACGCGGAGCGTGGCCTGCTGCACCTCGGGGTGATCCGTGAAGTAGGCGGCGCCGAGCAGCCGGCCGTAGAAGGGCCACGAGTAGCCGGTGGTGGCGGCGGCGTGTACGCCCACGAAACCGCCTCCCGCGGCGATGAACGACTCGAACGCCCGCTGTTCGGCCGCGTCGAGCACCTCGCCCGAGGTGTTCAGGAACATCACCACCGCGACCTCGGCCAGCCGGTCGGCGGTGAACGTGTCACCGTCCTCGGTGGCGGTCACGGCGAAGCCGTGCTCCTCGCCGAGGGCCCGCACGGCGCGGATGCCGTCCGGGATGGAGTCGTGCCGGTATCCGGCCGTCCTGGTCATGACGATGACCTCGAAGCTCATGCGACCATGCTGCCGGCCCCGCGCCGCCGGCGTCAGGTCGCCGGCTGCCCGCACTCCCCCGCCTGTTCAGCCGAGTTGGCAGGTGGCGCCGTTGAACTGGAAGCCGGTGGGAGGCGGGTTGGCGGTGCCGTGGGTGCCCTGGATCCCGAAGCTCACGGTGCCGCCCCGCGCGATCGTGCCGTTCCAGCTGACGTTGCGGGCGGTCACCGCGGTCCCGGCCTGGCTGACCTGGGCGTTCCAGGCGTTGGTGATCCGTTGGTCGGCGGTGAACGACCAGGTCAACGCCCACCCGCTGAGGGCGGGCCCCCGGTTGGTGATGCGCACCTCGGCGGTGAACCCGCCCGTCCACTGGTTCGGGATCCAGGAGACGAGGCAGTCGGCGATCGGCGGCTGGGGCGTGGTCGTCGGCGGTGGCGTGGTCGGCGGCTGCGGCGTGGCCGTCGGCGGTGGCGTCGTGGGTGGCGGGCCGTCGAGCGGCGGGAACCGCAGGATCCGGTCGTCGGCGGGCGCCGGGGTGCCTCGCCCGTCGCGGTTGCTGGTCGTCACCCACAGCCAGCCGTCCGGCCCGTACTCGACCGTCCGCAGCCGCCCGTACGTGCCGAGGAGCTCGGCGACGGGGGTACCGGCGCCGCCGGCACCGTCCAGCGGGACGTTCCACAGGCGGGCGCCGCGCAGCGCGGCGACGAAGAGCCGGTTCCCGGCGATCGCCGCGCCACTCGGCGACGCCTGCGCCGTCGGCCAGACCAGCAGCGGATCCCGGAAACGGGGATCGTTGCCGTCCCCCTCCACGACCGGCCAACCGTAGTTGCCGCCGGGCACGATCAGGTTGACCTCGTCCCAGCTGCTCTGCCCGAACTCGGTGGCGTGCAGCCGGCCCTGCGCGTCCCAGGCCAGCCCCTGCACGTTGCGGTGGCCCAGGCTGTAGACCAGGGAGCCGGAGGACGGGTTGTCGGGCGGGGCGGTGCCGTCCGGCCGCATCCGCAGGATCTTGCCGTTACGACTCCGCGGATCCTGCGCGCTGGACGTCTGACCGGCGTCGCCGACCCCCGCGTACAGCATGCCGTCGGGGCCGAAGGCTATGCGACCGCCGTTGTGGACGCTCGCCCGGGCGAGGCCGGTCAGGATCGGCTGCTGCGTCTGCGGCGCGCTCAACCGGAACCGCACGATCCGGTTGTCGGTGGCGGTGGTCAGGTAGACGTAGACCCAGCCGTCCTGGGGGTAGGCCGGCGAGACGGCGAGACCGAGCAGCCCGCCCTCGCCGCCGGCCGCCACCCCGGCGATCTGGGCCACCTGCTCGGGTGCCTGTCCGGGGCGGATCCGCTGCACCTGGCCCGAGTTCCGCGACGCCACCAGGGCACTGCCGTCGGGCAGGAAGTCCATCCCCCACGGCACGGTGAGGCCGCTCCCGACGACCTGGGGGCGGCTGAAGTCGAAATCACCGACGGCCCTCGCACCGGGTGGCCCACCGGAGGCAGGGGCGTCGTGTCGCTCGCCGGCGACCGCGCCCGCTCCGAGCAGGGCCACCGCCAGACCCGCCGCCACGGCGGTCGAGATCATCGATCGGACTCGCATCACGGTCCTCCCATCACCCTCCGACCAATATATACATCGCCGTGATGAATCGCCTGCTCATACGCACTGGGACCGGCCGCGGACGTTGACCGGCCGAACCGGCACGACGATGAGCACCGTCGATGTTGCCGGAGCGGGCCCGGTCGTGTTGCAATGGCTCACATCGCCGCAGCGCGGGGGCAACCGCGCTGGGAACGGCAGCACGGGAGCAGCAGCGCCGGCAGCGCGCCGGTCTCACCGGCCCTCGCGCGCCACCTCGCCGGGCCCTCTCCACGACGACGGGCACGCCCCTGGGCAACCGTCCCCGCCGTACGTGTCCCACCACGGCCGACCGCCCGAGATCCGACCCGCCGGGGGCATCCGGGCCGTCTGTCAACGCACCGGAAACGGCGACCAGACAAGAGGTGAGCATGTTCTCCCGGCAGAGTTTCGCGGGATGGTACCGAAATCGATTCGTGTGGGTGGCGGCGATCCTGACCTTGACGGCCGGCGCGGTCGTACTGACCAACTCGGCCGGATCGGAGGCCGAGCCGGCGGATCTGCGGACGGGGATCACGGCCCGGATGCGGAGCACGCTCGAACAGGTGGACCCGGCGCAACACCACCACGCTGGACATCACGCGCCGCACGCCGCCACCGAGGGCGGCGCGAAACCGGCCGTGATCTGCGGAGTCCGCGTCTACGGCCACGAGCCGGCGGAGGCCACCGCCCTGGCCGACGTGCGAACGGTGTACGGCTTCCACCTCTGCGGGATCGCGGAGCAGAAGCGTCCGTGGGACTGGGCCGTCAAGCTCGTCGGCCCGGTCATCATGGACATGTCCACCGATCCCCCGGGCATCCGGGTGGTCGAGGCGAGCGCCGACGTCGCGTTCGTCGACCGGCTGCGCGAGATGTTCCCGCAGCAGTACGTGGAGCAGGCGCGCGAGGAGGCGCTGACCGGGCCGGAAATGGCGGACCTGCGTCGCCGGTACGACGCCGCGGCCGGGCTCTGACCGCGCCGGGAGGACCGGAACCGGCCCACCGGCAGGAACCGGAGGCCGGTCGCGGCCTCCCGGCGGCGTCCCCCGGGCGTCGGGGTGGGGCGGGTGGTCGTCCGGCGGGCGGCTGTGGTTCCGGACGAGCATGGCCGGATCTGTGGGACGACCGTCGTTGCCGCGACCGGCGCCTCCTCCAATACTCGCTGCATGGGAGCTCCGCCTTCACGCGTCGACGGCACCCGGGACGTGCTCATCGCGGCGGGAGACGGCGCGGTGCTGCTGGACGTCGCCGGGCCGTTGCAGGTGTTCGCGCTCGCGGCCAGGTGCGGGGGCGACTACCGGGTCCGGCTGGCCTCGCCCGGCGGCCGGCCGGTGCACACCCGGGAAGGGGTACGCCTCGGCGTCGACACGGCCCTGGACGCGCTGACCGACCCGGTGCACATCCTGATGGTCGCCGGGTGCGACACCGCGCCGACCGGCACCGCGCTGGTGCCGCTCGCGCAGGCGGTACGCCGCGTGCGCGAGCGGTGCACGGTGCTGGCCTCGGTGTGCGTCGGCGCGTTCGTGCTGGCCGAGGCAGGCCTGCTCGACGGCCGCCGGGCGACCACCCACTGGGCCTCCTGCCGGGAACTGGCCGAGCGGTACCCGAGCGTCACCGTCGAGTCCGACGGCATGTACGTGCGCGACGGCGACGTGTACACCGCCGCCGGGGTCACCGCCGGTATCGACCTCGCCCTGGCCCTGGTGGAACGCGACCACGGCGGTGCGCTCGCCCGTCAGGTCGGCCAGTGGCTGGTGGTCTTCCTGCAACGGCCGGCCGGCCAGTCGCAGCTGTCGGTACGCGGCCGCGCCCGGTCGTCGCGCCACCCGGCGCTGCGGGCGGTGCTCGACGCGGTCGCCGAGCAGCCGCACGCGGACCACTCGCTGGAGGCGATGGCCGTCCGCGCCGCGGTGAGCCCGCGTCACCTGTCCCGTCTGTTCATCGAGGTGCTGCGCACGACGCCCGGCCAGTACGTCCAGCGGATCCGCGTCGAGGCCGCCCAGCAGCTCCTCGAAGCCGGCGACGACCCCGTCGAGGTCGTGGCCAAGCAGTGCGGCTTCCGCAGCCCCGAAACCATGCGGCAGGCCTTCCACCGGGTCCTGGGGATGGCCCCGACCGCATACCGCCACCAGTTCCAGAGAGGTGCGAACCATGCCTGACAATCCGAGCCGGCGGCAGCTGCTGACCATCGGAGCCGCACTCGCCGCGACCGGCCTGACCATGGGCGGCGCCGATCCGGCCGCGGCCCACCGCGGGTCACCGGCCGGCGACGAGGAGCCGCTCGACATCGCGTTCCTGGTCTTCGACGGGCTCGTCCCGCTCGACCTGGTGGGCCCGCAGAGCGTCCTCAGCGCCGCCCGGCGCGCGGGCGGACCACCGGCGCGGCTGCACTTCGTCGGCCCGGACCTGACGCCGATATCCGCCGGCGACAGCGGCATGCAGTGGGTGCCGACCGCCACCTACGACACGCTCCCCCGGCCGGACGTGCTCGTCGTGCCCGGCCCGGGACAGCCGAGCATCCTGATGCGGGACCCGCGCATCCTGGCCTACATCCGCGCCGCGCACGAGCACACCCGCATCACGTTCGGCATCTGCACCGGCGTGCTGCTGATGGCCGCCGCGGGCATCCTGCGTGGCCGCTCGGCGACCACCTACTGGGCGTTCGCCGACGAGCTGCCCCTGTCCGGCGCGCGCTTCAGGCGGCAGCGCTGGGTCGTCGACGGGCGCATCGTGACCAGCGCCGGCGTCAGCGCCGGCATGGACGCCGCGCTGGTGGTCGCCGCGCGGCTGTGGGGAGAGCGCACCGCCGGGCGCGGGCAGGCGTTCCTGGAGTACGACCCCCAGCCGCCGTTCGACTACGGCAAGGTCGAGAACCTGCCGGACGCGGACGAGAGCCACCTCTGGAGCCTGTTCCAGGCGGAGCGCGACCGGGTCCGCGACGTGCTCACCTGAGGACCGCTCCCGGCACGGCGGGCGGTGGCCGGCGCCCGGCAGGACCCGTCCCGCCTGTCCCCCGCCCGGCGCGGCACCGACCCGTCGCTAGCCGCCGGCGAGGAGAACCTCGACGGGGGCGACCGGAACGAGGTTCTCCGCCCTCGCGGCCAGTGCCGCGTCGACCGTCACGAGGGCGTCGGCCTGCAACCGGGTGACCGCCAGGTACTCGGCGTCGCGCAGGGTGTCCCAGTCCTGTTGCCGGGCGATGCGCCACGCCGTCGCGCGGGACACCCGGTCGCCGAGGAGCCTCATCTTGACTTCGGTGATCCGCTCGTGGGCCGCCAGCGCGGCGCGGTCCGTACGCCCGCCGAGACGCACGTCGCGCAACAGCAGTTGCAGCGCCTCCGACCGGACGGTGTTCGGCGCCACCAGCTGATGGCTGCCGTCGACGGCGAGCGCGTTGTCCACGAGATGCAGCAGGGTGGGCGCATCGATCACGTAGCGGGCCATCCCGGCAGGGTAGCCGGCGCGTCTCCGGCCACCCTGCCGGCGCACTCCGGCTCGGGCCGAACTCGGCGCGGCGTCCGCCGCCCGGCCCGGCTACCCCGTGAGCGGGTACGGGAGGAACGGGCCGCGGTTGCCGTCCGGGCACCACGCCGCGCCGGCTCAGCGGCCGGCGCACGGCGCGTCGGGCCCGGGCGTCTCGGCGGGCACCAGCAGCGGCCGGTACGTCCGCACGGAGTCGACGAGCACGCCGAAGTGCGAGGAGGCGTTCCCGTCGAGGTACCGGGTGGGCACCGTGACCTGCTCGATCGGGCAGCGGTGGCGGGCGGCGGCGACCAGGACGGCCATCTCGTAGTCGAAACGCTCGCCCGGGATCGTCAGCAGCCAGCGCACCAGCTCGTGCGGATAGGCCCGCAGACCGGTCTGGGTGTCGGACGCCGTTACACCGGTGGTCACCTTGAACAGGGTCCGCGTGACGGCGTTGCCGATCCGGCTGCGTAGCGGCACGTCACCGTCGAAGCGACGTACGCCGAGCACGATGGCCCTGGTGTCGCGCACCCGTTCGGCCAGCCGCAGGATGTCTGCCGCCCGGTGCTGGCCGTCGGCGTCGGCGCACACCACGTCCTTTCCCGGGTGGGCTCGCAACACGTACCGGCAACCCTCCTTGAGCGCGCTCCCCTTGCCGCGGTGACGGTCCATTCGCCGCACCGCGCAGCCGAGGTCGCCCACCCGCCGCAGCAGTCGCGCCGAGTTCGGGCCGCTGCCGTCGTCCACCACGACGACAGCCGTGTGTGGTGCCGCCGTCCGCAGCTCAGCCACGAGTTCGACGAGCCTCTCATCCGGCTGGTACACCGGCAGGAGCACGACGGCATCTGTCATGCCACCCTCCTCGTCAGAGCACGACGCGTGTCCACCGCGGACCCGGTTCCGGCACCCTTACCCCCGGCGGGCGATCCTCACTCTGTCCGCCCGCGCGCGCTCCCGGGCCGCCGCGGCGGTGCCGGCGGACGGCGTCGTCGGGGGGCGAGCGTCGCCACCAGCGCGACGAGCCGCCGCTCGCGGCGCAGCAGCGCGGCGGGGCTGCGTGCGCCCAGCAGGCCCAGCCAGGCCGCGGCGTGCAGCGCACGCGGTGACCAGGAGGAACCGACGGTGCCGGCGTCCGGCACCGGGATGTCGAGCATCGCGCCGGGGGGAAGCCGAAGCAGCCGCCCGGCGAGGAACCTGACGCGGGGCAGGTGCCAGGGGTGGGAGACCAGGCCCAGCGGCTGTCGCGGGCCGAACGGGACATCCGTGAGCAGCCCGTCCTCGACCGCGTAGAGCACGTTCTCCAGCGTGCTCGTCGACCGCGTCTCGGATCTCAGGTCCGCGTACCGGCCGAGACCGGCTGCCCGGGCGCGGCTCAGCATCAGGTCGCCCTCGCGGCAGCCCGGCGGCGGCATGTCCTCGCAGCGGTGTCGCCCCGGCCAGCCACCGCTGAAGACGACGCGAGGTCGGGGAGGCCGTGCGGCACCGCTGCGGTAGGTGGCGACGTGGGCGACCGCCGCGTCGACGCGGGCGGCGCTGGCTGGCGTCAGCGTCCACCGCCCGTCGACCCGGTGCACACCGCACCCGAACACCAGCAGCACCGGCGCGGTCGGGCGGTGGGCGGACGGAGCCGCCCGACGCCACTGACGATGAGTTGCCGACATCCTCCTGCCCATCCCGTGCAGGGGTGGCGTACCACTGACGGTCGACGCGTTGCGGTGCGGACCACTCGCCGCGCGGCCCACACCGGGCGAGGCTACTCCTCCCCCAGCGCGCGGCCCGGCCACCTCCGCCGGCGCCGTGCCGGCGGCCGGTCCCGGCACCCGTTTTGCGGGTACGGCCAGGTGGTGTGCGGCAGGGCCGACCCGACGGGGGTCTTCCCTCGCGAACGTCTCGGCCATACTGTATGGGAGCGCTTCCATTCGTTCTGCTGGATGCGTTGCGATACCGCCCACCACCGCCTGGAGGCGTCAGTGTCCATGAAACGAAGAGCTCTCGCCGCCGCCGCCGCTGCCGTGCTGGCCGGCGCTGTCGCGGCCGGCCCCGGCGTCGCCGCCCCGGCCGGAGCCGTCCCCACCGCCGCACCCGCCGCGGCCGCGGTTCCCGCCACCGACTGGCTGCACACCGAGGGCAACAAGATCGTCGACGAGGCCGGCAACGAGGTCTGGCTGACGGGAACCAACTGGTTCGGGTTCAACGCCTCGGAACGGGTCTTCCACGGCCTGTGGTCCGGCAACATCACCCAGATCACCAAGTCGATGGCCGACCGGGGCATCAACATCGTCCGGGTGCCCGTCTCCACCCAACTGCTGCTGGAGTGGAAGGCCGGAACGTTCGGCCCCGTCAACGTCAACACCTACGCCAACCCGGAGCTGGCCGGCAAGAACGGCCTACAGGTCTTCGACTACTGGCTTCAGCTCTGCGAGCAGTACGGCCTGAAGGTCATGCTGGACGTGCACAGCGCGGAGGCCGACAACTCCGGGCACATCCATCCCATGTGGTACAAGGGCACGATCACCACCGAGCACTTCTACCAGGCGTGGGAGTGGGTCACCGCGCGTTACCTCACCAACGACACCATCGTCGCGATGGACCTCAAGAACGAACCGCACGGCACGCCGAACCAGCCGCCGCGCGCTAAGTGGGACAACTCGACCGACCAGGACAACTGGAAGCACGTCGCGGAAACCGCCGCCCGACGGATCCTGGCCATCAACCCCAACCTGCTGATCCTGGTCGAGGGGATCGAGGTCTACCCCCGCGAGGGCGAGACCTGGAGCTCGCCGAACACCGACCCCGATCTCTCGCCGAACTACTACTACAACTGGTGGGGCGGCAACCTGCGCGGCGTACGCACCCTGCCCATCAACCTGGGTGCCCACCAGGACCAACTGGTGTACTCGCCGCACGACTACGGTCCGCTGGTCTTCGAGCAGCCCTGGTTCCAGAAGGAGTTCGACAAGACCTCACTGACCAACGACGTGTGGCGGCCCAACTGGCTCTTCATCCACGAGAACGGCACCGCGCCGTTGCTGATCGGCGAGTGGGGCGGCCGACTCGGCCAGGACGCCCGGCAGGACAAGTGGATGACGGCACTGCGTGACCTGATCGTCGAGCACGGGCTGCACCAGACGTTCTGGGTGCTCAACCCCAACTCGGGCGACACGGGCGGACTGCTGCTCGACGACTGGAAGACCTGGGACGAGCAGAAGTACGCCCTGCTCAAGCCTGCGCTGTGGCAGCACAACAACAAGTTCGTCGGGCTGGACCACGCGGTCCGGTTGGGCGGCGCGGCCAGCACCACCGGCATCAGCCTGGCCGAGCGCTACGCCAACGGTGGGGGCGGCGACACCGTCGCGCCGACCGCCCCGGGGCAGCCCACCGTCAGCGGCATCACCGCCACCGGCGCCTCGCTGGCCTGGGCTGCCGCGTCCGACAACGTCGGCGTCACCTCGTACGAGGTGCTCCGGGCGACCGGGACCGGCGCGGCGACCGTGGTGGGCACCGTCTCCGGCACCAGCTACACCGCCACCGGGCTGACCGCGAACACCAGCTACACCTTCAGCGTCCGGGCCCGGGACGCCGCCGGCAACATCTCGACCCCCTCGCCGGGACGTACCTTCACGACCCTCGAAGGTGGTGGCGGCGACGCCGGCTGCACGGCGACCTACCGGGTGACCACCTCCTGGTCGGGCGGCTACCAGGCCGAGGTGGCCGTGAAGAACACCGGCACCAGCGCGACCAGGAACTGGACGGTCACCTGGACCTCGCCGAGCGGCACCTCGATCGGCTCGCTCTGGAGCGGCCGGCACACCGTCTCCGGCTCGACGGTGACGGTGCGCAACGAGGCGTGGAACGGTGCCCTGTCCCCGAACGGGACGACCACCTTCGGCTTCACCGCCAACGGCCCCAACACCGTGCCCGGCGACATCTCCTGCGCCGCGTCCTGATCGCCCTCGACCGGCATCCGTGCCGGTGACGCGACCGGCCGGTCACCCACGCTACGGGTGACCGGCCGGAAGCGCGTGGCCGCGACCACGACACCCGTCGCCATCCGCCGACCTGGCCGGGGTGCCGCTTCCCGCCTCCTACCTTGAGCCTTCCTCGAAGCTGACCCCGCAGCTCAGGGTGGGTGCGGCGAGCCCGGGACCGATGAGGGAGAGGCGCCGGGTAGGACAGGGTCATGGTGCCCGTAGCGGCACCGCCGGTCAGTCGTGGCGGTGCCGCACGATGTGGTCGATGTGGCGGATCGTGTCCTCGCGGTCGTCCTCGCTGATCGAGTCCCACAGGTCCGCCAGCCAGTAGAGCGACCCCGACAGCATCCAGGCCCACCCCCGCACCCAGGTCGCCTCGTCGAAACCGAGCGCCTCCCGGTAGGCGGCCCGCGCGCGGGCGTCGAACAGGCTCCAACCCGGCCGCACCTCGACCGCCGGATCGCCGCGGCCGAGACCGCCGAAGTCGATCACCCCGCAGAGCCTGCCCCGGTCCACCAGCAGGTTGCCCTCCAGGAGATCACCGTGCAGCCATACCGGCGGTCCGGGCCACTCGTCCGCCGCCATCGCCTCGTCCCACGCCGCGGTCACCGCCCGCCCGTCGATCCGGTCGCCCAGCGCCGCGATCGACCGACGGGTCAGCTCGTCGCGCCGCACCAGAGGTACGCCGCGCTCAATGCCCTCCTTGACCGGCCCGTCCATCGGGTCGATCGCGATCATCGTGCGCACGAAGCCGGCGAGGTCGACGGCGAGGTCGACGAGATCCTGCCCGGCTTCCGGATTGCGCCCGTCCAACCACGGGACGACCGTCCACGGCCACGGATAGTCCCCGCCCGGCCGGCCAACCGCGATCGGCACCGGCACCGGCACCGGAAGATGCGGCGCCAGCCGTGGCAACCAGGCCGCGTCGGTCGCCACCTGGTCGACCGCCCACTGCGCCCGCGGCAGCCGCGCGGTCAGGCGATCACCCAGCCGGAACAGCGCGTTGTCGGTGCCGTTCAACGGCTGCGCGACGATCGGCAGGTCCGACCACTCGGGGAACTGCTCGTCGAGCAGAGCGCGTACCTGCTCGACACGCACGACGATCTCTCCAGGCCGCATCGCGCGACCGTAGAACCCGCTCGATCCTCCGTCAATCGAGTTCGGACCACGCCGAACCGTGCGCCGGACGACCGCTTGTACCGCGGCCTCGGCGTCGACGGCGAACCCGCCGGGTCGCCGTCGGCCTGCGTCCGGCCGGCGAACACCTCGGCTGCCCTGTGGTCGGGCAGCACGTCGATGCGCTCACGGATGACCGCGTCGATCAGGACGGTCGCGTATCGCTGACGTCGGCGAAGCGCGAAGTCGTCGACACCGAACACTCGGGGCACCCGCCGCTCGGGCAACGGCGGGCGCAGCAGCGCCCGCAGGGCGGTATGCCGGGACACGAGCACCGCCGAGGGAGGCGGACGTGCCTCCGCCAGCGCGGCGCTCGTGGTCGCGACCAGGAGATCATGCGGCGGGCGTACGCCGAACTCCTGCCGGCCGTCGACGAGCTGTCATCGGGCAGCGGGGTTCTCGGCCTCGGGCCGGTGGGCCGATCACCTGGCGGCCACGGCTGCGACGCTCGATGAGGCATGAGGTCGTGGCGCCTCCTGGTGTGACGCGGCACCGGCCGCCCGGCCGGTGCCGCTGGACGCACGGTCGTCGTGCTCGGGTGCGGGGACGGTTGTCCGCTCGACGGGTGCCGCTACTGCCCGTTCGTCGTCTCGACACGGGCGATGAGCTGCTTGAGTCGCGCGATCTCTTCGGCGAGCGCGGCGTTGCCGGTGGCGGTGAGGGTGATCCAGGTGCGGCCGCGCCGGCCCTCGTAGCCCTTCTCCACCTCGATCAGGTGGGCCGCCTCCAACACGCTGAGATGCTTGGAGAGGTTGCCGGCGGTCAGCTCCAGCTGGGTGCGCAGGTAGCCGAACTCGACCCGGCGCGCCTCGTGCGTGATGGTGAGAATTCCCAGCCGCACCCGCTGGTGCACCACCTCGTCCAGGCCGTTGGCCGGGTGCGCGGCGTCCGGGTCCTGCGTGCCGGTCACGGCCGTCACCGGTTGCGTCGTCGGGCGGCCCGGAAGCCTACCGCGCCCAGCAGCAGCACCACGCCGACAATGAGCTGCGGCACCAGGAACTGCGCCCGGATCCCCCACTTCGGCGGTCCGATGCCGACGTTCAGCGGCAGCGCCAGCAGCACCAGAGCGAGGTAGGCGAGGGTGAACAGCAGCAGCGCGACGTTGCGCTCCAGCCAGGCCAGCACCAGCAGCGTGACCCCGATCATGCCCCACGGCATGACCAGCCGGTCCAGCACGAACCACCAGTACGGGAGCGGCCCTTCCGGCACCGGGTGGCTGGAGAGGTAGATGCTCATGGCGAGCCAGGCGGCAGGGAACACCACGGTCGTCGCGGCACCGGTGATCGCGTACGGCAACACCCGGGTGCCCAACCCTCGCGCCCGGGCGGCCCGCACATAGCAGAAGGCGATGATCCCGTACGCCAGGAGCATCGCCGGTGGCCAGTAGTACAACATGCCCCGTCGTGCGAACTCGCAGCTGCCGTCGGGCTGGCAGTTCACCTTCATGCCGAACCAGTCGAACGGGATCCCCACGAGCGTCACCGCGGCCAGCACCAGCAGCGCCGCCCAGGTCAACCGTTGGTCGAGACGCACGCGATGGGCGAGGGCGCGTACGTCGGACAGCAGTCGACGGGGGTCGCCGCCGGCAGGTACCGATTCGGTAGTCATGCCAACAGGTTGCCACAGCAAACCCGTCGGCGCTAGTGCCGCAGCCACGGCATGCCCGGCGCTCGGGTGACGAGCCGGAAGGCGTGCATCCGCGAGACGCCGAAACGGTCGGCGGTCTGCGCCTGGTCGGATTGCCGGGGAAGCACATGGTCAAGGTCCTGCGTGCGAGCGCAGGGTGGAGGGCGACGCGCATCACCGGCGAACTGCGGAGCTTGCCCAACGCGTGGGGACGAGACCGGAGGGAGCGCATGCCATCGCGGGTGAGTGTCACCGATCCACGGCTCGTACGGGATGATTAGCCGGTTGAGTGGGCGGATTCGCTCGCCCTCCCCGCCGAGCTGGCGGCGCTCGTCACCCAGGTCCACGGCGTCGGGGCGTTGACGCGTTCGAGATCCCGGCGGACCACGGTGATTTCGTGCGTACCCACGTCGGCAGCCTGTGGAGCCTGAACAAGGATGGCTCCGGACGCGTATGGGCGGAAGGTGTACCGGTTCTCCAGGGGCTCACAGCCACCGCTGGCCTCTACGAGAAGGCCCTCGAGCGCCTGGCGGACCAGGATATCCCGAAGTGGGACGGCCCAGCGGCGGTCGCGGCGATGCGGGAGGCCGGTGTGTGGCTCGAGATCGGCGGGGTCGGATGGCGGCACCTCCACTTTCTCTGCGGTGACCGGTCCCGCACCGAATTCGGGCAGGTCTACGACGTCAACGACGGGGATCCCTCGACCGGACTGGTCCCCGACCGAGAAACTCGGCAACGTCACCCGCGTCCGCATAGTCGCGTGAGCCGGGGAATCCGGCCTGGTGTCACGACTCTGACCGGGCGACAAGGTCGGCGGTGAGGTTTGGCGGTGGCCTGTCCGCGTCGGGCTGGGACGGTCTGAGGTTCGCGCCAGCGGCTCGACTGCCTCTGATTCCCGAAGCGCGTGCCCACAAACTTGACGAGGGTCAGGCCCCTCACACGCAAACGTCATGCCTGCTGCTGCAAGCCGGCGGAAGCAGATCCAGTTGAATACACCTCAATGCCAAGTGCGGCAGTCCAGGCAGGTGGATCCTCCAGGCCGCAGCCGGTCGTTCGGCGGAGCACACGTACCCGACGCAACTCCAGATGTACGGGTTGTCGTTCACAGGAACTGGTCACAAAAACCGATACCCAACGCGAATGGCGCATTGTCGGGGCTATCCCGCTCGCCTGGAATCACTCCACCTTGATGGGTCCCGAGCTTCCGCCCGGTGCCCGTCTCGGCACGAGAGCGGCCGACCGAAGCCGAGGGATGACCGGCCGCCGGCCGGCAGGCGCCAGCGAAGTGGGACCGGCGAGCGCCCGCCGGGGCGGCGGACCAGGACCCAGGCGCGGGAAGGCGTGAGCCAGCAGGCCCGGTGCGCCGACCAAACTCCTCTGTAGGACGTCATCCCGTACCGCGCCGACCTGGGACACGGTTGCGCTACACGGACCGGCGCTGAGGGCGGGCGGGCTGATCCCTGCCAGGATCGAAGGGATCAGCCCGCGCGGAGAACTGTCAGCCCTCGATGTCTCGCGGATCACGGCTGCGTGGGTAGGTGTTCTTGTCGCCAATCGTGCCGTCCTGCTTCTTGATCACATGTTCGACGCCGCGGTCGGCCGCCATCTCACGCCCGCGGTTCTGCGCATCGGCCTTGGTGTCGTGGGTGCTGCTGGCCCGCTCGTTGCCCTCCGGGCGGTTCTTCCACTGCCCATCCTCGTGGTACGTGTCGATGTCACCCTTAGCCATGGTGAGCTCCTCCCTGCGCGTGTGCTGTCGGCCATCTAGTTGCCTGCGGCCTTACCGGGCAAACCCTGGGCCGGTCTTCGCGGCGCAGTGATCAGGTCGGCCTGTCGCCGGTGGAGGCGGTCGAGGCGGTCATCCGCGTGCTCGGCGCGCGTGCCGTCTTCCTGGGAACGTCGTCCCCGCTCTCGACACCCACCCCTGGCTCCGCCGCCGACGCGGCGGCCTCCCGATCCGTGGCGGGCCTGGTGTAGAGGACGTCGCGGACCTGTTCGGCGGCGCGCAGGATGCTCTCGCTGATGAAGTCGCTGAAGCGGGCGATGTTTTCGAGGCGGACGGCGGCCGGAGTGCCCTGGCCGAGAACGCCGACGCCCTGCCGTGCGGTCTCGGCGACCCGGGCGATGCCACGGGCGCTGGCGATCGTCGACTGGTACCAGACGTCGTCGTCGACGAAGTAGCGCTCGCGGCGGCGCTCGTCGCGCTCGCGGCGGATCAGGCCTTGCCCTTCGAGGAACGCCATCGCCTTGGAGACCGATGCCGGGCTGACCTGCAGGTGCCGGGCGAGTTCGGACGCGGTGAGGCTGCCGGCGTCGGCGATGAGCAGGCAGCACAACACCCTGGCCATCATCTTGGGCAGGCCCTGACCCATGAGCAGGGTGGTCAGTGTCTCCTCGTACTCCCGGACGGCCGTTCCGTCACGCCCGTACCCCTGTCGGGGTGGCTGCTGTCCGCGGGGCGGCGCGTGGGTGCGCCGGTGCGCGCGGCGTTCGGTGGCGCGGTGAGCGAGATCGGCGCGGTAACCGGCCGGGCCACCGTTGCGCAGCACCTCGCGCGTGATCGTCGAGGTGGGACGGTCCAGACGTCGGGCGATCTCCGCGTAGGCCAGGCCGTCAGCCAGCCCGGACGCGATCTGCTGACGGTCCTGCTGGGTGAGTCTGCCTCCCGGCACCGCAGTCTCCCTCCACGCTGTCGCTGAGTCGCCAGCGTAGCGTTCACGCCGCACTATTGCAACGATGCGCCATCGACCGTTGCGTTATCTCGAACACCGACGCAACGAAATAGCTGCCTCTAGCTGCTATCACGTGCAGTTGACGCAATGACTTCGTTGCCAACTTCTCGAACGCAACGTAGCGTTTCGGATATAAGAAACGAGTTACACGCTCATGAGGAGTCCGCAGTGCACGTTCGCGACCCCCGCCCCCATCTCCGCCGTCCTGGACGTCCCCGCCGGGCGCATCCAGATCATCGCCACCGACCGGACGGCCACCACCGTGGAGATCCGGCCCGCCGACGCCGGCAAGAGCCGGGACGCGAAAGCCGTCGAAGGCACCACCGTCGAGTACCGCGACGGCGTCCTGCGGGTCAGCGCCCCGGCGGCGAAGAACCAAATCCTCGGCCCGTCCGGCACCCTCGAAGCGACCCTCCAGGTGCCCGCCGGCTCCCGCATCGAGGTCAAGGCCGGCGGCGCCGAGGTCCGGGGCGTCGGACGCCTGGGCGAAGTCACCGTCGACGGCGCCTACGGCACCGTCAAGTTCGACGAAGCCGCAGGCGCGCGGATCACCGCACACGGCGGCGATGTCACCGTCGGCCGCCTCACCGGCCCGGCACAGATCAGCACCGGCACGGGCACCATCCACATCACCGACGCCACCACCGGCGCGCTCGTGCTACGCACCGCGATGGGCGACATCACCGTCGGCACCGCCGCGGGTGTCTCCGCCACCCTCGACGCCAGCACCGGGTATGGCCGGGTTCACAACGCCCTGCGCAACACCGAGGGCACCACGGCCGGCCTGACCATCCGGGCCACCACCGACCGCGGCGACATCACCGCCCGTGGCCGCTGAGCACCCGGTCACCGACCCTCGGAACCCGCGAACAAGGAGCTCGACCATGGAACACAGCAACGGCGGCTTCACCAGGACCGGCCAGAACCGGCTGCGGAGGCTGCTGGCACGGCACGTCGAGTCAGGACGCATCCCCGGCGTCGTGGCCCTGGTCAGCCGGGGCGGGGACACGTTCGTCGAGGCACTGGGCACCATGCGCCACGACGGCGGTCCACCGATGCGCCGCGACACGATCTTCCGGATGGCGTCGACCTCCAAGCCGGTCTCGATCGCGGCGGCAATGATCCTGCTCGACGAGTGCCGGCTGCGCCTGGACGACCCGATCCAGGAATGGCTACCCGAACTCGCCGACCGGCGGGTGCTCACCCAGGCCGACGGCCCGCTCGACGACACCGTGCCGGCCCGCCGGCCGATCACCGTGCGCGACGTCCTGACCTCGACGTTCGGCCTCGGCATGGACCTGACCGCGCTCGGTACCCCGATCATGAACGCGGTGTTCGAGCAGGGTCTCACGCCCAACCTCCCCACCCCGATGCCCGAGCCCGACGAGTGGCTGCGCCGCCTCGGCACACTGCCGCTGATGTACCAGCCGGGCGAGCACTGGCAGTACCACATCAGCAGCGACCTGATCGGCGTGCTCGTCGCCCGCGTGACCGGGCAGCCGTTCGAGACCTTCCTGCACGAGCGGGTCTTCGGGCCACTGGGCATGACGGACACCGGATTCCACGTGCCCGCCGAGAGCATCGACCGACTGCCCCCGCTGTACGCGCCCGACCCGCAGACCGGCGAGTTCCACGTCTGGGACCCGGCCGAGGGCGGCCGACACAGCGAACCGCCAGCGTTCGCGGGCGGCGGCGGTGGCCTCAACTCCACCGCCGACGACTACCACGCCTACTTCCGGATGCTGCTCAACCACGGCGTCCACAACGGCGAACGGTTCCTGTCCCGTGCCGCCGTCGAACTCATGACCACCAACCGTCTCACCCCCGCACAGCAGGCGCCCCGCGCCGCCCTGGCCCGCGACAACGTCCACATCTCCTTCGGCCAGGGCCAGCAAGGCGGCTGGGGCCTCGGCATGGGCGTGCGCACGTACCGCGGTGACTACACGCCCATCGGCCAGTTCGGCTGGGACGGCGGCAGCGGCACCTCCGCCTACGCCGACCCGACCTACGGAGTCACCGGCATCCTGCTCACCCAGGTCGGCATGTCCGTCCCCCACTCCGCACGCCTCATCCACGACTTCTGGACCACGGTGTACCAGGCGATCGAGGACTGACACGAAAGCACATCGAACAACGGGTACGGGCCGTCGCCCAAAGCATCGAGCGACGGCCGTACCCGGCTCTGGCCTCTCCGGTCGGATGCCGTCAGCGGGAACCCGCGCGAACAACCGGTCCGAGCTGTGGTGAACCCGGTCAGGCGCCTGAGAGGCTTGTGAGACGGAAGAGCAAGAAGGCCTCGACCACGGTTAGGCGCATACCCCTGAGACCGATCCCTGCCTCGGAAAGCTCCAGACCCCGGTCTGCCGATGTCGGTGACTGCCGTTGACCCGCCCGTCTTCGCCTACGCGGCCAGACTGCTCGCCTGGGCCGCGAGACCCAGGAGCGCCGCCCGTGGCGCCAGAACCAAGTCATGACGGTCCTGGCAGGTGAGCTTGATCATCACGTGTAGCAGAAAATCGTATACGGATTGTAGTAGTCGTGATAGCCCCAGTACGGGGTTGAACGCTGCGTCGCACACGCCGTTGTAAAATTGACAGACGAGTCGGTCATCGTCGGACCACTGGTACACCGCCATCCGTTGATGTTGTTGTACCGAATAACGGAGTGCTTGCCGAAGTGGCTCTGACAATAACTTTCGACACTCACCCCGCCTACGATGCCAGCATGTGCGGCAGGCGCGCCGACCGCTGAGGTCACGGCTGCGGTCGTCGTGATCACCGCGATGTGAAGCACTTTGCGAATCCTACCCAAAGAACTCACCCCCTCTTCCGCGAGCCGGAAAGGCTTGATCTTTAGAATTGCTCCAGTGAATCCTTGCACAAATTCAGATCGACGGGCAAGAGGCGCGAGTCGAAGCACGTCAAGTGATCGGGGTGGGGCAAGTGTCCAATTTCGGTCGCCAGCAGCGTCGCGCGGGAATTGCATCCCTCGCATCGTGGACCGCGTTGTCGACGTTTGCGGGGCCGCGTTGTGCGCCGGGACCAGCGACCCTCCTCGACCCGGTCGCAAAAATTGACGATGATCAAACAGAACAACGACTACTCAAGCCTGACTGATCTTCATCAGCGAGGCGGCCCGCTGATCATCGACCCGGAGGCCACGATCATGGTGTCCCACTCGGAGAAGTACGGCGCTGCGCCCCCGGACAGCGTTGGCCGCACCGCCGGGATCAACGCCTCCCGGCCGGGCGGAAGGTCCTGGTCAGCACCGACGGTGCCGGGACGAGCAAGGAGTACCTGGCGTTCCTGACCCGGCGCGGCGTGCAGTAGTCGATTGGGCGGACCCTACCCTGGTCGAGATCGGGCAGATCTACCCGGCGGTCACGAACGCGCAGGGCTGGAACCCCCTGCTCCGCACCGGGGGAATTTCCGAGATTCCACGGTCGGCGGCACCTATGGTGAATTCGACGCGACGGACACGCACCGGGCGGTTGCTGTCGAGGAAGATGAGCAAGCAGCATGGATCGGTTCCTGGAGGCTGTCTGGGATACGAGCAGCGTGAGTGGTCGCCTCGTGACCAGCGTGGTGCTGATCGTGCTGGCTGTCGTGCTCGCCGTCCTGGTCGGTCGCCTGGCCACTCTGCGGGTCAATGACACCACCAACCGCTACTACCTGCGCAAGGCTGCGCATTACCTGACCGTCGTGGCGTTGCTGTTCGCGCTGGCACTGCTGTGGCGGCCGTTCGCCGGCCGGGTCGGTGTGGTCTTCGGTCTGCTCGCCGCCGGTCTGGCGCTGGCCATGCAGGAGGTCATCGGCGCGTTCGCCGGGTGGGTCAGCATCCTGACCGGACGGCAGTTCCGCGTCGGTGACCGGATACAGATGTGCGGGGTACGCGGTGACGTCCTGGACATCACCCCACTGCGTACCCGCATCCTGGAAAGTGGCTCCTCCTCCGACCCGGAATCCTGGATCCGCGGCCGCCAGTACACCGGACGGGTGGTCTCCCTGTCGAACCGCTTCGTGTTCAGCGCGCCGGTCTACAACAGCAGCACCGTGCTGGACCATCTGTGGGAGGAACTGACTCTGCCCGTCCCCTACGAGGCTGACTGGCACCTGGCCGAGCGCATCCTGTGCGAGGAGGCGCAGAACACCTCCTCGACGGTCGAGGCGCGGCGCGCCATCGAGCAGATGCGCCACCGCTACCCGGTCGCCGAGGCGGAGGTCGATCCCCGCGTGTTCGTTCGCGCCACCCCGAACTGGGTCGAGCTGTCGGCCCGGTTCGTGGTGCCGGTGCGCGCCGCCCGACAGGTCAAGGACCAGGTCACCCGGCGGGTGCTGGACCGCTTCGCGGAGAGCGGCATACGGGTGGCGTCGGTGACGCAGGACATCACCGTCCACCCACCGCGGGCATCGGCCACTGCCGCCGTCCCGGATGCCCGTCCGTGACGGTCACGACCGCCGGGCGTACCAGCGACGGCCGGGCCTGGCAGTGACCTGCCTCGCCGGTGCGGTAGAACTGCCGGCGTCGCCGGACACCCCCCGGGGAATCCCGGGGTGCGCCACGATGAGCGGGTGACGTCGACGAACCGGGCACCGTGAGCCGGCCCCGAACCGTGTCCGCGCGGCTCGCCGAGGTGCGGGAGAGCTTCTGGCTCGTGCCGGCGGCCTTCGCGGTGGGCGCGGTGGCGGCGGCGGTCGGCCTGTCGATCCTGGAGCTGCAGGTGGCTCTTCCCTTCGAGGGGGTCCTGCCCAGCGGTCCAGCCGGTGCCCGGTCGCTGCTGTCGTCGATCATCACGGCGATGATCTCCTTCACCGCGTTGGTCTTCTCCATCACGGTAGTGGCCCTGCAGCTGGCCAGCAGCCAGTACTCCCCGCGGGTCCTGCGGACCTTCCTACAGGATCGGATCATCCAGGCGACGCTCGGTACGTTCGTGGCCACCTTCCTGTTCGCGATGGTGGTGCTCGCGGCGCTGCCGGCCCGGGACGGAGAGCGGTTCCCGGAACTGTCGCTTGCGGTGTCCATGTCGCTCGTCCTGGCCAGCAGCGGCACATTCATCTACTACCTGCACCACATCACCACCGTGATGCGGGTGTCGCACATCATCGCCTCTATTGGAAGGCAGACACGGCGGTCGATCGCCCGCCTCCCCCCGCCGGACGAGCCGGCGGGGGTGGTGCCCGGCGTAGTCACGCAGACCGTGCTCGCTCCGGAACCCGGGATGATCAGCAGCGTCGATGTCGCTCTGCTGGCCCGCCTGGCACGCGAGTACGACTGCGCCTTCGCCGTCGTTCCCACGCCGGGTGACTTCGTCGCCGCGGGAGCACCCCTGGTCCGCGTTCACCGGACAGATGGGGGTACGGCTCGTCTGGTGCCGACCGGTCGGATCGAGCAGGGCGTGACCATCGGCGTGGAGCGCACCCCGGGCCAGGACGTCGCTTTCGGCTTCCGGCAGTTGGCCGACATCGCCGAACGCGCGCTGTCGCCTGCGGTCAACGACGTCACCACCGCCATCCGGGCGGTGCAGGAGACACACGACCTCCTGCGTCGGCTGGCGACCCGCCCCGATCCGACCCTCGTGGTCCGCGACGACGACGGTACGGTGCGCGTCCGCGTCGACGGCGTCCCGTACGACACCCTCCTGGCGATGATCGTCGACGACATTCGACTCGTCGCCAGCCAGCAGCCGCGCGTCGCACGGCTGCTGGACGCTGTCCTGCGTGACATCGCGACCGTCGCGCTTCCCGTTCACCAGACCGCGATCGGGCGTCGACTACCGCCGCCGACCGCCGACCGCCACTGACGACCTCGTTCGGGCGGCGCCGGGCAGCCGGCGTTCTCCCCGCTTCTCCGCCCGGTCGCGGTGACGGCCGCCATGCGAGGCAGCCTGGACGCGTCGACCGAGCCGTGCTTCACTCCGCCGAGCAGGCTGGCGGCCAAGATCTGAAACCAGACGACTGGTGTGAGGTTCACCAGCCGGCACCGGGGGCAGCCCTGCTCCTGCCACATCGGCACCACCAGCACCACTTTGGCTACCGGCCGGGGTCGACGACGTCGGCGAGGCTACTGCCGTCGCCAGGGGTTCTCTAGCACCATCGCAGTCCCGTACCCGCGCTGTCCGCCCGCCTGGCACGCAGAGGTAGGCCGAGCGAGCGCTCCCGTCGGTGCACCGCAGAAGGTAACGGTGCCCGCGCGTCAGGGGCTACCGAGGACGGGTAGCGGCGAAACGACCACACAACCGATGCGAATGCCGCATATTGGCATGAAGATCGTGGAGTAGTCGCCCATCTGCGCGCCAGTCAGACAGAGGACGCCATGTGCAAGTCACGCCGCGAGTTCACTCGATCGGGGGGATCGTCCCGCCCCAGCCGAACCCGACGACAGGCGGCCGGCGTCGTACGGATGATTATCGCTTTGATCCTGGCCGGTGGCGCCTACACCCTGTTCACTCCGGCCGCCCAGGCTCAGGAGGAGCCACGGTTGAGTGCCGCCGCCGCCGAGGGCGAGGCGTTGTTCGAGGTCGGCTGCATCACCTGCCACGGCCGCAGCGCCGGGGGCGTCGAGGGGCGCGGCCCTAGCTTGATCAACGTTGGTGGCGCGTCGGTGGAGTTCCAGGTCGGCACGGGCCGGATGCCCCTGGCCCGTCAGGAGGCCCAGGCGCAGCGCAAGCCCCAGCTGTACACCGACGAGCAGGTACGTCAACTCGCCGCGTACATCGACTCCCTCGGCGTGGGTCCCGTGGTGCCGGACAACGTGAAGGCCATGGTTGACGACGCCAACCTCGCCCGTGGCGGCGAGTTGTTCCGCGTCAACTGCTCGCAGTGCCACGCCTTCGGCGGCGGCGGCGGGGCGCTGTCCTCCGGCAAGTACGCCCCGAGCCTCTACCCCGCCAGCGACCGGATCATCTACGCCGCCATGCTCAGCGGTCCGCAGAACATGCCCGTCTTCGGCGACAGCACTCTGACGCCGGAGCAGAAGGCCGATGTCATCGCCTACATCCAGCAGGTCATCCAGAGCGACCACGACCCCGGCGGATTCAACCTCGGCCGCTACGGACCGTCCACCGAGGGGTTGGCGGTCTTCCTGGTCGGCATCGTCGCGCTGGTGTTCGCCAGCCTGTGGATCGCGGGCAAGTCGTGACCGAACACACCGCCCAACAGAGCCGCGAACCGGTCGACGTCACCGATCGGCCGCTGTCCCGGTTCGAGGTGGTGCGCGAGGGCGCCCGCCGCGACGACATCGAGATCGTGCACTACGAACCTCAGGTCCTCGCCGGCTCCAAGGCCGAACGGCGGCTGGTCCGTACCACCGCGTTGCTCTTCCTCGTCGCAGGACTCGCCAGTGTCGCGTTCCTTGCCGTGTTCGTCTGGTGGCCCTGGCGCTACCGGCTCCTCGGCGAGATCGAGGAGTACTACACCCCCCTGCTCGGAACGACCATGGGCACCGCCCTGCTGGGGATCGGGTTCGGCATCCTCATGTGGGGCAAGAGGCTGCTGCCCAAGGAGGTGTCGATCCAGGACCGCCACGAAGGTGCCGTCTCCCCCGACGACCGGCTCATCACCGGCCAGACCGTGCTGCACATGGTCGACGAACTCGGCGTGCGGCGGCGTCCCCTGCTGGGTGTGTCCCTGCTCGCGAGCCTCGTTCCCGTCGGTGCGGTCGCAGCCGCGCCCCTGGTCGGCGGTCTCATCTCCGACCCGCACGAGGACAACCAACTGTTCCGTACCGGCTTCGGCCCCGCCGACGACCAGGGCTCCGTCACCCGTGTGCGTCTAATCCGTGAGGACGGCCGTCCGGTACGTCCCTCCGACCTGCTCCCCGGAGGGCAGGTGACCGTCTTCCCCGGAATCCCGCACGGCGTCAGCAACCAGCACACCGACTCCGTCACCCTGCTCATCCACCTACGAGCCCAAGACGCCCTGCGGGCACGCGAGAACAATGTAAAGGCCGGCAAACAGGACTGGATGTGGGGCAACTACATCGCCTACTCCAAAATCTGCACCCACGCCGGCTGCCCCGCCAGCCTCTACGAACAGCAGACCAACCGACTGCTCTGCCCCTGCCACCAGTCGCAGTTCCTCATCACCGACAACGCCAGACCCATCTTCGGCCCCGCCAGCCGGCCCCTCCCCCAACTCCCCATCGAGGTCGACGACGAGGGCTTCTTCGTCGCCTCCTCGGACTACCAGGAGCCCATCGGGCCCGATTTCTGGGAACGCCCCTGACCGCAGATGCATCACGCAGCGGAAGCCGGAGGCCACCGCCGCCGAGCTTCACGGCGGTCCGCTCGACAGAACCCGTCGACTGGAGTTGACCCGGCTCGACGCGGAGGCGACGAGTGCGAGCTGAACCATAGTTACGGTGCCGGCTGGCTGCTGGAGTTCGCCGATCCCGAAGCGACGCACCACCTGAGGCCGGCGACAGTCCGTGCTCTGGCTCGTCCGCAATCACCAGCCGTCTCCGGTCGCCTCGCCGGCTACCGGCCCGGGAGGTCGTTAGCAGGCCGAAGCCGGGCCGGCGCGGCCCGCTTGCGGGCCGCCTTGATCCAGAATACGAACAACTCGGCAGATGATCCGGCTAGCCACCTGCAATTTGACCAGCATCAAGAAGCGCTACTTACCGCCAACTTGACCGATCTTGCTCCCCGGCATACCAAGAGGGCCGATCCGATTTCCGGATGAGTCCTCCGACTTGTCAGTGAGGGCCGCTCCGTAGCCGTCCATGACTGGATCAAGTAGCTTGGACAGGCTTGATGTGCAGGTTCAGCAGCATGTCCTCGAAGGCCTGGGGTCCGAATCGCGCCGCCACTATGTGCACCGGTGAACACGCCATGTCCAGTGTCACATCGCCGATGGGGCGTCTCTCGACGCCGGTCACCACCAGAGTCGTTTCCCGCACGGTAACGTCTTCGATCGTGACGTCGTAGCCCAGAACGGCGCGGGTCCCTATCGAAAGCATGATGACGGTCTCGTGAGTTAGATCTACCAGCGGCGGCGGCGGGACGGGCTGCCTTCCGGCATTGATCGATGACCAGTGCTGCGCCCATGATCCTGATCGGCGAATCAGAAAAAGGCCATAACTCGATGCGGCGCCAACTGTGGCCTGCCCGTGGTACAGGGTGCGGAAGTTCGCGGTGCGTCTGGACGATCTGCTCACCCGCTGACCCTACCGGCGCTGACCCACGGGACAGCGCCCCATCTTCTGGCGCAGCCGCACGAATTTCGCCTGCGTTCCTCGGACTTCGGCCGGACCCACAGGCCGGGAGCACACGGAGGCCTTTTCATCGTGATCGGCCTGGTCACGGTGGGTGCAGGGAGACACCTGCCGACGCAGGAGGAAGCTTCCGGCAAAAAAGCAATCGACCAAGATCGGTGCCTCAACCGGGAGCCTCGCTGTGCTGTCTTACCCGTCCGCAGTCGCGCTGTTGGCACGCGCAAGGACGACGTCGGCGCGGTTGCGCTCCACGACGGGCTGACGGTGTCGTCGAGCAGGTTGACGCTCAGCGCGCCGCCAGCGTAGTCGACGTCGATGACGTCGACGTGGCCGCTGGACAGCACGATCGGCACTGCGGCGGCGGGGATGGCGGTGCCGGCGAGCAGGGCGGCGGTCAGGACTGGCGTGCAGGTGGTCGCCGGCGGCCAGGGCGACGGGAGTCGGGCGGGCCGTCGCCGCTGTCGGCGAGGACGTGGGCTGTCCGACGGCGTTCCCGGTGTAGATGGCGAGCTGTCCGGGCCCGCTGACTGATTGCACGTTGAGTTGATTGCGTCGGCGGTGAAGCGTCGGCGGCCGCAACGTCAGCGCCGGACGCGTGGCTGGGGCGGGCTGGCGCCTTGTCCGACAGCACTGGCGAGTAGGTGTCTCGACGACACATCTGGACGCTGCGGCATCCGGGTCGGCGCCCCGCACCGACGTGGCGGCCTCGTCGACCGAGACCGCCACGCCTCCCCCTGATCCGCCCACCGGAGGTACCACGTTCCTCGGCGGATCATAAAAATGATAACCGGGTTCATCTTATTGCGGTGACCGACCCGCCATCCGCGACTTGCGGCGTCGCCCTATCGCACCGACGGTGACGGGTCCTGCGGGTGCGCCAGGTCGGACAGCGGCGCGGGTCGGGTGACGTCAGCGGGTTCCCGTCCACTCGGACGTCGCCACCGTCTGGTCAACAGGCCGTGCCGTGGGGCGAGCAGCCAGGCGGTGAGGAAGACGGCGGTGGCGACCAGGACGATGGTGCCGCCGACCGGAGTGTCGTAGCTCCAGGACAGGTACAGCCCGACGGTCGCTGACGCGCCGCCGACCACCGGGGCGAGCAGCATCATCACGCCGAGCCGGTCGGTGAGTAGGCGGGCGGCGGCGGCGGGGGTGATCAGCAGGGCGAGGACGAGGATGTTGCCGATGGTCTGCAGGGAGATCACCACGGCCAGGGTGACCAGGACGTAGAGCACGATGTCGAGCCAGAACACCGGGAGCCCCACGGAACGGGACATCTCCCGGTCCAGGCAGACCGCGACGAATTCCTTGTGCAGGGCGAGCACCAGGCCGAGGATGACCAGGCCGGTGCCTCCGACGAGGTAGAGGTCCCGGTCGGGGATGCCGGTGATCGAGCCGAACAGGAACTGTTGCAGTGACCCGGCGTATCCGGGGGCCCGCGAGATGATCACGATGCCGAGGGCAAACGCGCCGACCAGGAAGACGCCGATGATCGAGTCCTCCTTGACCCGCCGGTTCTGCGCGAAGATCGCGATCAGCAGTGCGGTGGCGACGCCGGCGACGGCGCCGCCGAGGACCAGGCTGCCCTGGAGGACGAAGGCGACCGCGATGCCCGGAAAGACCGCGTGGGCCACGGCGTCGCCGATGAACGCCATGCCCCGCAGGACGACGTAGCAGCCGACGACGCCGCAGACGATGCTGGACATCACCGCGATCGCGAGCGCCTTGGGAAGGAACGCGAGGTCGGGGTTGAGCAGGTCGGTGAGGAAATCGGTGATCGACATCAGGCCGTCCTCACGAGTTTCAGCAGCGGGGAGGTTTCGCTCACGCCGAAGGTCTTCCTCCACAGCTCGGCGTCCTGCAGGTCCGCCGGGTGTCCGTCGGCGATGATCCGACCGTTGAGCAGGGCCAGGCGGGTGCAGGTGTCCACCGCGGCGACGAGGTCGTGGGTGGTCATCAGCACCGCGTGCTGCTCGCGGGCCAGGCTGGTGAACAACTGGCCCAGCAGTTCCTGGGTGGGCATGTCCAGTCCGGTGAACGGCTCGTCGAGCAGCAGGATGCGCGGCGCGAGAGCGAGGGCCCGCGCGACCAGGACACGTTGACGCTGCCCACCGGAGAGCTCGCCGACTGGCCGGCGCCGCAGCTCGGTGAGCTGCACCCGGTCCAGTGCGTCGCCGACGGCCCGCCAGTCGGTCACGCCGGGGCGGCGGAGCAGGCCCAGGCGGCCGGTCCGGCCACTCATCACGGCTTGCTCGACAGAGATGGGGAAGTCCCAGGTGAACTCGTGGCGCTGGGGGACGTAGCCGATTTCGGACCGGCCGGGACGCGAGGGCTTGCCCTGCACCAGCACCCGGCCGGCGCGGGTGCGGGTCAGTGCCAGGATGGCGCGCAGCAGGGTGGTCTTCCCGGCGCCGTTGGGTCCGAGCAGCCCGACCAGCTCACCCCGGTCCAGGTGCAGGCGGATGTCCCGCAGGACCGGCCGGCCGCCGAGGTCCACGTCCAGCCCTTCGATGTCGAGCACTCTCACGGCTTCTTCTCCGACGGTGCGGCGGCGCGTTCCCGTTCGGCTCGCCGCTTCGCGCCGCGCCCGCCTAGGAGCAGCAGGACCAGGCCGATAGACAGCAGGACGGCTGCGCCCGTCAGCCCCACCGCGAGCAGGCTGCCGGAACCGTCGGTCCGATCGGCGGCCTCGGTCCGGTCCGTCCCGGACCCGACCTGACCGGCCGCCAACGGGATGTCCGCCGCCGCGGCGTACGCCTCGTCGGCGCTGGTGGCGTCTCCCACCGCGAAGCGCAGCGTACGGGTCGCTGACACCGTCTCGCCTCCGATCAGTTCGGCGGAGATCTGCACCGCGACCAGGTAGACGCCGGGTGCGGTGAAGACCCAGTTGGCGTGGGTGTGGGTGTTGACCTCGGCCCAGAAGGGCTGCGCCTTCGGCTCGGTGGATCGCCACAGCGGCTGAGGAGCGGCGAAGTTGCCCGCCTGCAGATACGTCGTGAGGGTCCCCGGCCCCCGTACGCCGAGCAGGGTCAGGGTGACCCCGCGGTCGATGCTCTGCATCACCCGGGGGTCCTGGGTGTTCCAGCCGAGCCAGACGACATCGGGGTTCTGCACCTGCGGCACCACATGCACCCGCTTGCCGGCGTCGACGCCGAGGAAGGCGTACGCCGGGTCGTCCGGAACGGTCTGCAGCGCGGCGTCGGAGACTCGCAGGAGGGTCTGGTCGGGGTTGCGCCACACCGGTCGTTCCTGCGTGCCGTCGTGGATCAGCAGCGTCCACTGGTTGTCGACGTAGCGGGGGCCGAGGTCGACATGTCCGGCGGAGAGTTCCGCCCGACCGGTCGTCAGGGGCTGGTCGGCGGCGATCGACTGGCCGAGACCCGGGGTGGGCTCCTTCGCCGTCGCGGGAGTCTGGGCCGCCGTAAGCACGATGAGCGTCACCAACGCGCATCGCGCGACCAGCCCGGTTGCGCGGGTGCGCGGTCGCGCCCGTCCTGCCGTCACTGGTTCCTCCCCTGCTTGTCGGTGGTCAGGCACTTGTGCAGCGACTCGGCGTTGAACCGCATCATCTGCGCGTAGCTGGTGATGTCGCCGTCGAGGGTGTCGCCGTAGATCGGACACACCCGTAGTCCCTCTTCCCGGGCCACCTCCGTCAGGGTGGTGGAGCGGGCAGCGAGGCCGGGTTCCAGGAACACCGCGGGGATCTTCAGGTTGCGGATGGTCTCGGTGAGCCGGCGACGGTCGGCCAGGCTCGGCTCGGTAGCTGGATTCGGGGTGACGAAGCCGGAGATCCGGACACCGTACGCCTGCCCCAGGTAGCCGAACGCGTCATGCGTGGTGACCAGGTGCCGTCGCGACGGCGGGATCCGGGCGATGGTGTCCCGAACGTCAGTGTCGAGCTTCTCCAGTTCCCGGATGTAGGCCGAGGCGTTCGACTGGTAGGCGGGCGCGCCCTGGGGGTCGGCCCCGATGAGGGTGTCGCGGATGAGCTCGGTGTAGGAGATGGCGTTGCGGACGTTCTGCCACAGGTGCGGGTCGATCTCGCCGTGCACGTGCTTGCCGAGGACCGCCTGCGGAAGCTGGTAGACCTGGGTGCCGGGCCGGCCGAGGAACCGGAACTTCCGGTCACCGGGCACCTCGAGCAGCGCCTTGCTCGGTACCTCGATGACGGTGCGGGCCGGATCGTAGACCCGCTGGTTCGCCTCTCCGCTGCCCTCGGGGTCGGCGAACAGGTAGAGACGCCGCTGGTCCAGGTCGACGGTGAGGTCGGCGTGCCCGGAGTTCAGGACCGCCGCTCCGGCCAGGCCCGGCACCGAGTGCGGATCCACCCCGACGGCGAACGTGAACACCTGCTCGCCCATCGAGACCGGCGGCGACTGCGGATTTACGGACAGCTGCGCCCGCATGGTCAGCCGGTAGACACCCGGCTTGGTGAACGCCCAGCTCATGTGCGTGTGCGCGTCGGGCGGCAGCGTGGCGGTGTCGTCGCGGAAGCCGGTGGCGGGATCGAACCCGTCGGTGGAGTCGACGTAGAACGACGGGTTGCCGAACGACTCAGTCAGGTACGCGACCACACCCCCCGGACCGTCGGCGGAGGTTGCGCTGAGCAACACGTCCGAGGCGCGGTTCGCCCCTTGCGCCGCACCGGTGCCGCGCACCCGCATGCCCAGCCAGATGGTGTCCAGCGACACGTCCTCCACCAGCGGGATGATCTCCGCGGCGTACTTCACCGCTCCCTCGGCCAGCGAGACGTTCGGTACGCCGTCGCGCAGGTTCGCATCCAGCGCCTTGATGATGGCCTGCTCTTCCAGCAGCAGGTAGTTGCTGAACGCGACGTCGGCGTAGACGACGTCACGGATGTCGCGCAGCGACGGCTCGTAGCTGTGCGGATCGGCACCGTCGGGCACCAACGAGGTGACCGCTACCCGGTCACCGCCGACGTTGCTCACCAGGTCTCGCAGGATTCCGGTGGTCGTGACGACCTGCAGACGCTCGTCGTTCGCGCTCAATGCCACCTCGGACCGGCAGCCGGCGACCAGCCCCACGAACAGCAGCGGCAGGATCGCCCGCCGCAGCCGTGACGCGACCAGCGGGCTCACGTGTTCGCCGTTGCGGTGTCGGCGAGGCCGGCGCGACGGCGACGGGCCAGCAGCACCAGCAGCGCCCCGGCGGCGACGAGAACCACGCCGACGGCGCCGGCCGACAGCACCCAGCCGGTGCCGGTGCGCGGGAGACGGCCAGCACCGCCCTGTTCCTCCCCGTTGTTGTCCCCACCACTCGCGGGGCCGCTGCCCGGTCCGAAGCCGCTGGTCGGGTCGGTGCTCTCGCCGACGGCGATGGTCAGCGTCTTCGTGTCCGTGACCGCCTTGCCCGTGGTGGTGGTGCCACTCATCTGCACCGCGAGGCGGTACAGGCCGGGCTTGCTGAACGCCCAGTTGCCGTGCGCATGGGTGTTCAGCGGAACGGCCAGCTGCTGCGGGAACGGCTTGGCGGAGTCGAACAGCACGTCGGCCTTGCCGAACGAGCCGGTCAGGAAGAGAGCGAACCGCCCCGGACCGTTGACCCCCTTGAGCGCCCAGGTGACGTTGCCCTTGACGCCGGACACGACGGACTGGTGCTGGGTGTTCCAGCCGGGCCAGACGATGCCGGCCTGCTGGGACTGCGGCAGCAGCCACACCGTGTCGCCCTGCTTGCCCAGGAACTCCGCCGCGGCCGGCACGGTGATCTTCGCGTTGTCCCTGATGTGCAGGACCACGTCGGTGGTCTCCCGCCACACGGCAGGGCTGGCGCGGTCGTCCTTGATCCGGATCGTCCAGTTGTCTCCGGAGAATTGCGGGCCCATGTCGACGTGCCCGTCGGCGATCACCTGACGGGAGCCGGTGGAGGTGTTCGCCGCCGCCTTCGCCGTCGGCGGTGCGGCTGCGGCGGGCTTCGGCGCAGCCGCAGCCTTCGAGGGTGCGGGTGCGGGTGCGGCCAGTGCCCGCGCCGGTCCGTCGGGCCGCATCGCCGGCTCGGGCGCGACCGGCAGCGGCGCCTGTTCGGCAGGGCTGATCACCGGCACACGCACCTGGTACGTCGCGTCGGCGCTGACCTTCACGCCCGAGCGCAGGGTGGCGGAGCCGGTCAGGGTGAAACGGTAGGCTCCTGCGGCGTCGAAGGCCCAGACCACACCTCCGGTACGCATCCCCACCGGTAGCTGCGCCGTCCGCGTCACGCCCGGGCGGCTGCCAAAGAGCGGGCTCGCCGTGCCGATACCGGCCAGGGTGTAGGCGGTGAAGTTTCCGGGCCCCTGCACCGAGTGCAGGGTGAGGGCGACCGTGTCGTCGGCGACGACGCCGGGGCGTACTCCGGTGGTGTCCAGGGCCGGGAACCCGGTGTCGCCGGCGGACAGTGACCACACCGCCTGGCCCGGTGTTCCGAGGAAGGCGAAGGCCCTCCCGGCCGGCACCCGGCCAGCCAGGCCGCCGTCCGGGCCGAGCACCACCTCAGCCGGGTCGCGTCCGGGCGCATCGCGGGTCGCCTGCGCGGCGTCGCGGATGCGCAGCGACATCGCAGCACCGTCGAGCGCCACGGAGACCAGGTCCGCACCGGCCGCGGTGACCGCGACCGGTTCCGCGGCGGCCGGCGCGGCTCCTGCGGCCAGCGACAGTACGACCAAGGCAAGGCTGGCGGCACCGGTACGCATGCTTTTCGTTCTCATTGCTCGCTCCCAAGGCGACGTGGTCGTTCGTGGCGGTGTGGCCGGTGGCGGTGCCCTGCGACGTGATCGAGCGCGCCGGCGCGGTACCGGCGCGGCCGTGTCACTGCTTGCCCTTCCTCGTATGGCCGATGTCCGGTCGTGAGTTGTCACGGCTCTGTCCAGGCCGATCGGCGTCTGGTGCCGAACGGTCGGGCGCTGGATCGCCGTCGCCGCCGGCTCGGGGACCCGCGCCGACGACGGCGGGGATCGCGGCATCCTGGCCGTCCGAACTCCGTTCGGTCTCCCGGCTGGCCTCGTTGCGGCCCTCCTCGCGGGCGGTGGCCACCGCCCGCGCGAACTGTCGGGCCCGCCGGCGGCGGACGGCGATCAACACCCAGACTGCGAGGGCGTGCACGGCCAGCAGGGCCAGCTGCGGCCCGGGCACCGCCCAGATCGAGGCCTGCGCCGTGTCGACCGCGGGAGGCGGATCGAGGACCTGGTCGCCCACGGCGGCGGGCGTGACGGCGGCGCTCGCGGTCAGCCGGAACAGCGGCGGGACGTCCGTCATGCGTACGGTGGTGGTCAGTTCACCGCCGGGCAGGATCTCCGGCAGGGCCGCCGCGTCCACGGAGCGCCGGCCGAGGCCGAAGGGGCCGGCCGCGTTGAGCGTGGGTCGTCCGGTGAGCCGGACGTTGCCGGTGTTCCGGACGGTGAAGGTGGCGGTGAGCGTGCCGCCGGCCAGGGGGTTGAGCGAGCCGCTGTGTCGCACCCGGAGGTTCTCGACGGTCAGCGCGGGCTGCAGCTCACCGGTCACCCGCAGGTAGATCCGCGCGCCGACCCGGTGGTCGACGGCGACCTGGTTGCCCTGGGCGTCCGCCGACGTGGCGGCGAGCGAGGCGACGATTCCCCCGGCGTGGTCGCCCGGCGTGGCGTTGCGCGGCACAGTGAGGGTGAACGGGACGTTCAGGCGGGACGTCGAGGGGATCGTCACGCTGCGTTGGCTCAGGCGGACCCAGGAGCCGACATCGGTGGGTTGCCGGCCGCCGGCCAGCAGGTCGAAGCCGCCCTGTGCGGTGGTGAACGCGTCGCTGGCGTAGAGGTTGAGGGTGAGCGGGCGCGCCGAGTGGTTGGTGACCGCGACGTAGTCGGTCAGGGTGGCGCCGGGGTCGAGCTTGTAGGTGAACGCCGGCCGGCCGTTCGGGCCCTTCGCGGTCGACGGCGCCACCCCCCAGGTTACGGCCGACGATGCGCCAGGCGTCGGTGTGGGCGGCGCCGGGGCCGCGCCGAGCAGGGCGATGCCGGTGGCGATGGCGGCGAGCAGGCGCATGGCGGAGAGGTGATCCGTTCCTCGGCGATGACGGGCGGGTGGGGTGGGCGCGGCAACGCCCGCCCACTCTGGTGACCGCCCGGTGGCTCGGCACGGCGCCGGCCACCGGGCGGGTTGAGGCGATCAGATCGCGGTGAGGGTGAGGGTCGCGGTGTAGGTCCCCGCGGCCGTCTCGGTAGGCAGGCTCAGCCGCAGGCCCGCGCCGAGCTGTGCGGTACCTCGACCGGCGCCGGGCGAGGCCGAGCCCAGCACCGCGCTGGTTCCCAGACCGCCGCCGGTTGCGACGACGTAGGGTGCCACCTGCGGGCCTGCGACCACGCCCTGCCCGGAACCCTGTGCCAGCACCCGGGGGCTCCAGCCGAGGTAGCCGGCGCTGAACGTCGCACCGTCCGGGCCGGTGAAGTCGGCCGGGATCTGTCCGGAGGCGCTCCATCCCGGCTGGCCGGCGCGGGTGTCGGTCACCGTGACCGGTCGGAGCTCACCGTTGCTCTCCCACCGGTCGCCGCTGGCGGTGAGCTGCGCTGGCGGCAGTACCACGGCCCGGTCGTCCGGGTTGACGCTGATCACCAGGGAGCCCTGCGTCTCGTCGATCGACGCGGTGATCGTCTGCGTCGTGCCGGGGTCCTGCGGCGGGAACGCCACCCGGAGAGTGACCGGCTCGCTGGTCGCGGCGACGCGGTGGTCGTCGTCGTAGAGCTTGGCCACGTACTCGCAGGCGTTCAGCTCCCGAGTCGCGGTGAAGGAGTAGCTCGCGCCCGCCTCTCCCGCGATGACGGTCCAGTCGGCCGCGCCGGGGCACTTGCTGAACCAGTGATAGTGGTCCAGTTCGGTCCGCGGGGTCTGCACCGCGTTGAGCGTGACGGTGTCGTTGGGCTGGTACTCGTCGGCCATGCCGCTGATCGACAGGTCGACCTGCGGTCCGCTGCCGGGCAGTTCACCCACGACGAACGAGTAGTCGACGGGCCCGGTGCTGAGCGTGGTGCCGTTGGCCAGGGTCGCGTCGGCCTGGAACTTCAGGGTGTAGCTGCCCAGCGCGCTGAACGCCCAGTTCGAGTGCGCGTGGGTGTGCACCGGGACGTCGATCGCGTCGGGCAGCCCGTCGTCGCCGCGGAACTTGACGATCGGACCGCCGAACGAGTCCTGGGTGAACAGCGTGACGTTGCCCGGTCCCTGCACGCCGACCAGGCTCAGCCGCACCTTGTTTCCCTCGAACACCCCCGAGTCGAGCGTCGTGGTGTTCCAGCCCGGCCAGAGCAGATCCGGATCCTGGGTCATCGGCAGCAGCCAGACCTGGCTGCCGGCCTGCCCGAGAAAGGCGAACCGGGGGTCGTCCGGGACGGCCATGGCCGCCTCCGGCAGGACCTGGAACGTCACGTCCGCCGGGTCCCGCTCGACCGCGGGGCTGACGGTGTCGTCGTTGACCTTCAACGACAGCTTCCCGTCGCTGTAGTGCACGTCGACCGCGTCGGTGTGCCCCTTGGACAGCACCACCTTCTCCGCCGCCGACGCAGCCGTGGGCGCCAGCACCGTACCGGCGACCACCACCGCCCCGGCGACCAGGGCCGCGAAACCGCGGACCCTCACTGTCGCATTCATACCTCCCCCTTCACACCGCGCACGCCTGCGCGCGGTAATACGTGCGATCCGAACCGGCGGTGCTGCGCCGCCCGGTCTCTCCGGCCCGGACGGTGTGGCGGCGTCACCACGACGCCTTGCGTACTCCGGGCATCTCGCCGCGTAGTGCCAGCTCGCGGAAGCGCACCCGGGACAACCCGAACCGGGACAGCACCCCACGTGGACGGCCGTCGACCTGGTCCCGCGACCGCAGCCGCACCGGGCTCGAATCCCTCGGCAGCCGGCTGAGCCGGCGGACCGCCCCGGCACGTACGTCCGGGTCGGTGTCCGGGTGACCGACCAGCCGCTTCAGCTCCGCGCGTGCTCGCGCGTGCCGAGCCACCAGTTCCTCGCGGCGGGCCTGCCTGTCGACCAGGCTCCTCCTGGCCATCAGCGCGCCTCACGGAACTCGACGTGCCGGCGTACGACCGGGTCGTACCTGCGCAGGACGAGGCGGTCGGGGTCGTTGCGGCGGTTCTTGCGGGTCACGTACGTGTAGCCGGTGCCGGCGGTGCTGCGCAGCCGCACGATCGGACGCACGTCGCTCTGCCGGGCCATCAGAGCTTCACCCCCCGGGCACGCAGCTCGGCCACGACCGCCTCGACGCCCCTGCGGTCCACGGTCTTCAGCGCCTTCGCGGTCAGGGCCAACCGCACCCAGCGCCGCTCCGAGGGCAGCCAGTAGCGGTGGTTCTGCAGGTTCGGGTTCCAGCGGCGGCGGGTGCGTCGGTGGGAGTGGGACACGGCGTTGCCGAAGCTTGGCTTCGCGCCGGTGACGTCACAACGTCGGGACACAGTGTTCGCTCCTCGGTCAGAGGCACAACGATAACGACAACGGTTTTCAGTATTGCATCAGCCGATCGGCCAGTTCCACCCCGGGGTCGTCGACGATCGCGACAGAGCAGTCCGCAGCGGTCGTGGGACGTGCTCGCCAGCGGCCTGGACGGCTTCGGTGTGGTGCGCGGCAGCCCGCACCACCCAGTGGCAACGGAAACGGTTTGCATTATGGTGGCGCTGTGAGTGACGAGTACGCGATCTCCGCGGAGTATCTTCACCTGCTCAGCGAGCCGGCCTGGCGGGCCCTGCGCACGCCGGTGACCGAGGCGTTGCGCGGCGCGGCCGGTGACGCGACGTTGCTCGACGTGGGCGCCGGCAGTGGTCTAGGTACCGAGGTGCTCGCCGCCACCGTCTCGGACGCCGACGTGGTGGCGGTGGAGCCGTCGCCTGTGCTGCGGGCGGTGCTGCTGTCCCGGATGACCGCGCGACCCGACCTGCGGCAGCGGGTGACCGTGGTGGCCGACGACGCCCTCGGTGCCGATCTACCCGCCCGACTCGGCGCGGTGCTGGCCATGAACATGATCGGCCACCTCGACCCGGAGGGACGCCGGACGTTCCTGCGCCGGGTGGCCGACCGCCTCGTCCCCGGCGCGCCGTTGGTGCTGAACCTGCAACCACCGGCGGAGCCGACCCCGATTCCGTTCTCGGTCTTCGCCGTTCCGGTCGGCCGCTACACCTACGAGGGCGGCGGCTCCGCCGAGCCCTCCGGCCCGGACACGGTGACCTGGCGGATGCGCTACCGGGTACTGGACGCCGACGGTACCGTCCTGCGGGAGGACCACGCTCGCCACCACTGGCACGTCATCTCCGCCGAGCTCCTGCTCGCCGAGCTCGCCGACGCGGGCCTATCCGGCGAGATCGGGTCGCTGGACGTCGTCCGGGCCGTGCGCCGGCCCTGAACCAGCTCTGCACCGCCGCTTCATCCGTCGAGCCGCACGCCAACCCGGGCCGACACGGCGACCGGCTCCCGGAACATGAACTGGACAGCGCGGTCCGGTCCTTCACCCGGCACCTGATGCCGCACTGACCAACATCGCATCGTCGAGGTCCCCGCTCGGTCGACACCATGGCAGCAGTCGGTCGAGCGGGGCCCGGACAATGCGGCGGCCTACGGGGTCGTTGATCTAGAGGCCGGGCCGCGGGCCAGTGCCTCCCTCACGCCCGCCCACGTGAGACCTCGGCCTCGGAGGCCGCTCTCCGGCCGAGACCCGGCGAGGACAGTGGGCTGTCATTTAAGCGACAGTCGCTTGATCGGGCTCTGTCTATATCATGGCGCTGTTGCCTACCGCTGGAGGACAGCATGCGCCGCAACCGTTGGCTGACCGGCATACTGACCGTGTCGCTGGTCGTCGTGACGGCCTCCGCCGGTTGGCCGGAGCCGGCGGCTCAAGCGGCGACAGTGCCGACAGGGTTTCAGGAGCAGATCGTCTTTGCTGGGCTGAGCCAGCCGACGAACATCGAGTTCGCCGCGAACGGCAAGGTCTTCGTCGCCGAGAAGGGCGGCAAGATCAAAGTCTTCGACAGCATCGCGGACCCCACTCCGACCGTGTTCGCCGACCTGTCGGCCAACACCCACAACGTGTGGGACCGAGGGCTGCTCGGCCTGGCGCTGGCTCCGGGATTCCCCGCTGATCCGTGGGTCTACGTCCTCTACACCTACGACGCCCCACCCGGGCAGAGCGCCCCGTACTGGAACGACAGCTGCGACAGCGTCGCCGGCGGCGCCAACGGCGGCAAGTGCCTCGTCACCGGCCGGCTGTCCCGGCTGCAGGCCAACGGTGATGTGATGACCGGGACCGAGCAGGTCCTCATCCAGGACTGGTGCCAGCAGTTCCCGTCCCACTCGGTGGGGGACCTGGGCTTCGGCGCCGATGGCAAGCTCTACGCCACCAGCGGTGACGGCGCGAGCTTCAGCGCCACCGACTACGGGCAGCTCGGCAGCCCCGCCAACCCGTGCGGCGACCCCGCCAACGAAGGCGGTGCGCTGCGGTCGCAGGACTCCCGTTCGGCCGCCGACCCGACCGGGCTCAACGGCGCCGTACTGCGGCTGGAGCCGGCGACCGGCGCCGCCGCGGCGGGCAACGCCAACATCGGCTCCGCCGATCTGAACACCCGGCGGATCGTCGCGCAGGGACTGCGCAACCCGTTCCGGTTGACCGTCCGACCGGGCACCAGCGAGATCTGGACCGGCGACGTCGGCTGGACCGCCTGGGAGGACATCGAACGGATCGTCAACCCGACGGCGACGCCGGCCAACTTCGGCTGGCCCTGCTACGAGGGCGCCGCCCGCAACACCAGCTACGACAGCGCCAACCTGCCCCTGTGCGAGACGCTCTACACCGGCAGCGGGCAGACCGCGCCCTACTTCACCTACCACCACAACGCGGCCGTCGTCGATGGCGAGACCTGCGCCAGCGGCGGTGACTCCCTCTCCGGCCTGGCGTTCTACCCCACCAGCGGCGGGTCCTACCCGCCGGCGTACCAGGGAGCTTTGTTCTTCGCCGACAACTCCCGGGGCTGCATCTGGGCGATGAAACCAGCGACCGCTGGCGGTCTGCCGTCGACGACGAACATCGCGACGTTCGTCCAGTCCGCCGCCAGCGTCGTCGATATGGCCATCGGTCCCGGCGGGGAGCTCTACTACGCCGACATCAACGGAACGGTACGGCGTGTCCGCTACTTCCCGGCCAACCAGCCGCCGGTCGCCCAACTGTCGGCCACCCCCGTCACCGGCCCAGCCCCGCTGACCGTGTCGTTCAGCGGGACCGGATCTACCGACACCGACCCCGCGGACCAGGGACGACTCACCTACCAGTGGGACTTCACCAACGACGGCTCCTGGGACGCCACCACCGCGACCACCAGTTACACCTACCCCACGAGCGGCACCCACACCGCCAAGCTGCGGGTCACCGACACCCTCGGCGCCTACGACGACGAGACCGTGACCATCCAGCCGGGCAACACGGCACCCGTTGCCGTCATCGACACCCCCACCGCTGCTGTCACCTGGAAAGTCGGCGACCCGCTGTCGTTCACCGGCCACGCCACCGACCCCCAGCAGGGAAACCTCCCCGCCTCGGCGCTGACCTGGCAGCTGCGGATCCAGCACTGCGCCACCCCCACCAGCTGCCACAGCCACGTCGTGCAGAACTGGAACGGCACCGCGAGTGGCTCGTTCATCGCTCCAGACCACGAATACCCGTCCTACCTCGATCTCGCGCTCACCGCGACGGACGCCACCGGCCTGACCCACACCACCGTGCGTCGGCTCGACCCCAAGACCGTCCAGCTGACATTCGCCACCAATCCGAGCGGAGTGAGCCTCACCGTCGGCTCCTTCACCGGCGTCGCGCCGTTCAGCCGGCAGGTGATCCAGGGCTCGGTCAACACCATCAGCGCACCCAGCAGCTACACCGTCGGCCTGCAGAAGTACCGCTTCGACCACTGGTCGGACGGCGGCGCGCAAAGCCACGTGATCAACGCGCCGACCGCCGACACCACCTACACCGCGGTCTACAAGGCGTGCCTGCTCATCCTCTGCTGACCGCTGACCGCTGACCGCACCGGGGCCGGAGACAGCGCGACCTCGCCACGGGAGAGGGCGAAGAGGCTGTCATCGGATTCAGCGCCCTGTGTAACCCGGGCAGCGGTGACGGCGAGGTAGGCGGGCCTGCTCCCCGCGCAGGCGGGGGAGATCCGCCACCGAAAAGTAGCTGATCACCACTCGGTTCCTGCCGGTGCGTCCCGCCACGGCGCACCGGCACGAACCCGCCACCGCATGCCGTCGATGAGCTGCCGCCTGCTGCACCGCGACGGTCGACCTGGCCGTTACCCGCAGGCGGCAGCCGCGCCAGGACCGCCAACCGCGCGTCGGTCAGGTCGTGCCGCCTGGTCACCGGGCGCGACCGATGACCAGGCGGCACCTACGGTCGGCGATGTCGCCGAACTCGCACCCACCGAACACGCGAGCCTGCCAGTACGTGGAGGGGATGCCACCCCCGCCGCCCGGCTCGCGGGCCCGCGCGGGTGAGGTCAGCGCTCGCCGACCATGCTCGGATGGCCGACCGGGGACCGGGCGGGACGGTGACGCAGTGACCGCCAGGTCGGCAGCGCGCTCGCCAGCACCGCCAGCAGCAGGCAGAGCCCCACCACTCCGCCGACCACCGACCACGGCACCACCAGGTCGACCGGCGCGCCGACCTGCTCGGCGAGGCCGGCCCGGATGCTCAGCAGACCCACGAATGCGACGGCACCCCCGAGCAGCGCGCCGATCAGCACCACCAGGGCGGACTCGGCCGTGACCAGCCAGATGACCTGCCTGCGGGTCGCTCCGGCCAGGCGGATCAGCCGCAGGTCGGCCACCCGACCGACAGCGGCCAACAGCAGTGTGTTCGCCACCGCGACCGCCCCGTAGCCAGCCGAGACACCGATCAGCAGCAGCGTGAACAGCCAGACGAGGCGGTCCTCGGCGTGATCCGCTTCGGCCGCCCAACCGGACACGTCGATGATCCGCGCTCCCACCGGAGGGTCGACGCGGTCGGAGACGTACACCGCCGAGGTGAGCGCCGACGGGTCGTGCGCCCGCACCACGTGCCGGGGCAGGAGCAGGTCGCCGGGGACCGAATCGTCGGTGACGACAGCGACGACGCGCAGCGACACCGACTCGCCGTCGGCGAAGACCAGTGCGTACGGCTCGGACGGCAGCCGGTTCGCCGAGTCGGTGACGACCACCGTGTCGTCGCCGTTCAGGTCGTCCAGGGAACCGGCGACGACGGTGAGGGCCCGGTTCGCGGCGGCGAAGCCCGCCGGGTCCACGCCGAGCGCGGTCAGCGGCCGGTGCTCCGGCGACGTGCCCGGGTCGCTCTCGAAGACCGTCGTCGGCAGCAGGGCGGTGCCCCCGGTCGCCGCGACGGCCTGGTCCGACAGGCCTGGTGCGCGGTCGGGCACGACGATCCAGCCGGCGTTCACGCTCTCGGCCCGACCTGCCTCGTACGCGGCCGTGGTGGTACGCACCATCCCGGAGACCAGCACCGCGAACGCGACCGTGAGCAGCACCGGGGCGGCGGTGGAAGCCGTCCGCCGGGTCGCGGTCGACGCCCCGGCCCGGACCAGCATCCCGATCGCGCCACCCCGCCGCCGCACCGGCGAACGCAGTATCCGCACCACCGGGCCGACGACCGCCGGGGCCAGCACGGTGGCCCCGGTCACCAGGGCCATCACCGCGTAGAGGGCGAACGTCGCGGCGCTGCGGGCGTCGTCGGACGTCGCGGTGCCGAGGCTGAGGGCGCCCCCCGCCGCGACCAGCAGCACCCCCGTGGCGACCCGCGGCCGCCCGATCGGTCGCTGCTCCACCGCCGCCTCGCGCAACGCCTCCAGCGGGCGCACCCGCGCCGCTCGGCGCGACGCCGACCAGACGGCCAGCAGCGCGATCACCGGGCCGGCGGCGAGCGAGACCGCGACCGGCCAGGGTTCGTACCGGACTCGGAAGGTCGCCGGCTCGAATCCGACGTCGATCAGCAGTCGGCCCAAAACCGGGGCGAGCGCCGCGCCGACCAGGAGGCCGGTGAGCCCGGCCGTGGCACCGACGACGAGCGCCTCGGTGTCGACCATGCGGCGGACCTGACGGGGAGTGGCGCCGACGGCGCGCAGCAGCCCCAGCTCGCGGCGGCGCTGCGCGACGGTGAACGCGAAGGTGGAGGCGACCACGAAGACCGTGACGAAGCCGGCGAGGGCCGCCGTGGCGGTGAGCACCTGCATGCCGATCCAGCGGGTGCGGGCGTCACCCCGAGGCTCCAACGCGCCGCGTCCGTCGCCGGTCAGCACCTGTCCGTCGCCGCCGACGACGCCGCGAGCCGCCTCGGCGACCTCCTCGGGATCGGCACCCGGCGCGACCAGCAGGCCGATGGCCCGGACCCCGGGCGCGAGCGCGGCGGCGACCTCGTCGGCGACAAGGACGCCGGGTGCGTCGACCAGACCGGTGACGGTGTACGGCTCCGGGCCCGCCGCCGTGAGCAGGGTGACCGACCCACCGGGACGCAGCCCGAGCGCACGGTCGACGACGACCTCGCCGGCCCGCCGGGGCGGCTCGCCGGCCGCGAGACGGGTTCCGCCCAGCCGGGTGCTGGACCAGCCGTGCCCCTGGTGGGCATCCTCCCGCTGGGCATCGGTGCCCGAGGGCCGGCCGTCGACCAGCGGCTGGGCGTAGAAGGTCCGGTCCGGCACCGCCGCCGCGACGCCCGGCACCTCGACCAGCCTGCTGGTGAGTTCCGCCGCCCTGCTGGCGGACCAGGGCAGGGTCGGCGCGAACGAGTCGGCCGGCGCACCGGCCTCGGGGCTCTGCACCACGACTGCCGCCCGCGCCAGCCGGTCGGGCACCTGCGGGCGCCCGGAGGCGAGCAGCAGGGTGGTCGCCGCGACCACGGTGACGCCGATGGCGACGGCCACGAACGCGCTGGCCGACCGCCGGACGCTCAGCACGGGCGCTGCACGGCCGCCTGCGCCCTGGCCGTCTCCCGCCGCACAGTCGTCCCGCCGCTGGCCGTCCCCTGCCGGTCACTGGTCCTGCCGCTGGCCGTCTCCCGCTCGGCGATCGTCGCGGCGACGACGGCGGCGGTGATCCCGCCGGTCAGTTCGTCGACGACGCGGCCGTCGGCGAGCAGGAGGACCCGGTCGGCAGACGCGGCGGCGGCGGGGTCGTGGGTCACCATCACGACGGTCTGCCGGTGGTCGTCGACGAGCGCGCGCAGCAGCCGGAGCACCTGCCGGGACGCCGCGCTGTCCAGTGCCCCGGTAGGTTCGTCGGCGAAGACCACGGCGGGTCGGGTGATCAACGCCCGGGCCACGGCGACGCGTTGCTGCTCGCCGCCGGACAACTCGCTCGGCCGGTGCCCGGCCCGGTCGGCCAGTCCGACGGCGTCGAGCGCGGCAGTGACGTCCCGGGCCGGTGGACGGCGGCCGGCCAGGCGCAACGGCAACTCGACGTTCTGCGCCGCAGTCAGCGTGGACACCAGGTTGAACGCCTGGAAGACGAAGCCGACCCGCTCGCGGCGCAGCCGGGTCAGCTCGTCCTCGCCCAGGTCGTCGAGGCACCTGCCGTCGATCGTGACGCTCCCCTCGGTCGGCCGGTCCAACCCGGCCGCGCAGTGCAGCAGGGTGGACTTCCCCGAGCCCGACGGGCCCATCACGGCGGTGAACGTACCGCTGGCGAAGCTGGTCGTCACGCCGTCGAGCGCCGTCACCCGGCGGGCTCCGGTGCCGTACACCGCGCGCAGCCCTGTCAGGGTCACCGTATGTCTGGTCATGACCGCCAGGGTGCCGGCTCCGGCGGGTGCCGGGCGTCGTGCCGGTGTGGACACTTTCCGGCCCTTCCCCGGGCGGATCCGGGTCCGGTACGCGGCCGGACGTCATACCCGGGGACGACCACCCGCAGGCGGACGCCGCCGGCCCGGGCGGCCGATACGCTCTGACGGGTGACTGCCCTCCTGCTGACCCGGCGGCTGCGGCCGGCGGAGCTGGCCACCGTGGACGCCGCGCTCTCCGTGGCGGTCGGCGGGCTGCTCTGCCCGTACGCGGCGCTGGAATCGCCGCTGCACGGCGGCGTACGCGAGCCGCTCTGGGTGTCGGTGCTCGTCGGGATGGCCCTCGGGCTTCCGTTGGCCGTCCGGCGGCGGTGGCCGGTCACCGCCGCCGTCGTGATCAGCTCCGTCGCCGCTGTTGCCCTGATCACCGGCGTGATCCCCAACTATGCCGCCGCCGCGCCCGCGCTCGCCATCGGCCTGTCCTTCTACACGGTGGCCGTGGCGACGAGCACGCGCCGGTCGAGGTTCTGCGCCGTCGGCTGCCTCGCGCTGGTGAGCGTCGCCCTGGTGCTGACCGCGGGCGACCTCTGGTCGCGCTCCGGCGCGGTCGTCTACGCCGTCGTCATGATCGCGCCCGCCTGGGTGATCGGCTGGCTGGTCCGCGAGCGACGCGCCCTCGCCGCCCGTCAGGGCGAGCACCTGGTCCGCCAGGCCGCCGCCGAGGAGCGGTTACGGGTGGCGCGCGAACTGCACGACGTGGTCGCGCACACGCTGAGCCTCATCGTGGTGAAGGCGGCCGTCGCCAATCATGTCGCCGAGGCCGACCCCCGCGAGGCGGGGGCCGCCCTGCGGGTCATCGAAGAGACCGGACGCAACGCACTGACCGACGTCCGCCGGGTGCTCGGCGTGCTGCGCGAGGGCACTCCGTACGCCCCGACACCCGGGCTGGCCGAGCTGCCCGTGCTCGCCCAGCAGGCGGCGATCGGCGGTGTCGACGTACGGCTCGACGTACATCGGGAGGAACCGGCCGGCGCGGTGCCGGAGTCGGTGGGCCTGGCGGTGTACCGGATCATGCAGGAGGCGGTGACCAACGTGGTGAAGCACGCGGCGCCGGCCACCTGCCGGGCGACGGTGACCGTCACACCTCGCGAGGTCAGGGTCGAGGTGACCGACGACGGCCGGCGTCCGGTCCTGACCGGCGGGGAGGGACACGGGCTGATCGGCATGCGGGAACGGGTGGCGTTGCACGGCGGTGAGTTCCGCGCCGGGCCGCGCCCGGACGGCGGCTTCGCGGTGACGGCCAGTCTGCCCTACCGGGTGGCCGCGTGATCCGGGTGCTCATCGCCGACGACCAGGCGCTGCTGCGCGGCAGTTTCCGGCTGTTGGTCGATCTGGCCCCGGATCTCACCACGGTTGGTGAGGCGGGCACCGGCGTGGAGGCCGTGGCGGCGACCACCGAGTTCCGGCCGGACGTGGTGCTGATGGACGTGCGGATGCCGGAGATGGACGGCATCGAGGCGACCCGACGGATCTGCGGCGACCCGGCGACGGCCGGCACGAGGGTCATCATCCTGACCACGTTCGACCTGGACGAGTACGTCTACGGGGCGCTGCGCGCCGGGGCGAGCGGGTTCCTGCTCAAGGACACCCCGCCGGCGGAGCTGCTGGCCGGCATCCGGGTGGTGGCCGCCGGCGAGGGGCTGCTCGCGCCCACGGTGACCCGCCGGCTGATCGACGAGTTCGCGCGTCGGCCGGAGCCGGCCCGGCCGCTGCCGCGACGGCTGGAGGGGGTGACCGAGCGGGAACGGGAGGTGCTCACGCTCATCGCCCGGGGCCTGTCCAACGCCGAACTGGCCGTGCACCTCAGTCTCAGTCCGGCCACCGTCAAGACGCACGTCGGGCGGTTGCTCACCAAGCTGGGCGTACGTGACCGGGCCCAACTGGTCATCGTCGCCTACGAGACGGGCCTGGTCGGGCCGGGCGGCCCACGCTGAGCGGACCGCCCGTACGAGTCGGCCGCCGACGCCGCGCGGGGAGGCGGCTGGCCCGTCGACCGCGTACCGGGCCGGCATCTGCACCAGTCGGTCGATCCCCGGCGGTGGCGGACCGCATCCTGGCGATGACCGGCGACTGGCGGTCCCCGACCCGTTGGGGCGTGACCCGATCCGACCGGCGCGATCGGGGTGGGCATCCGACCGGCGCGATCGACGCCGCTCGAATGCGGCGCCTGAGCGGCGCGATCCGCCGCGATCGGAACGCGGCACCCGGGCGGCGCGATCCGGCATGCCGGAACGCCACGGCCCGGCCCGTGCGGCAGCCGCGACCGGAGCACGGTGTCCGGTCGCGGCTGCCGGGCGTCAGCGCCGCGGCAGTGGCCTGACCAGGGTCGGTGCGCCCGGCGCCGGGACGACCGCCGGCACCCGGGCGGCGGTGGCGCTCCGCGCCGCGACGGCGCTCTCACCGACCAGTGCCGTGTTCAGGAACCTGCCGACCGCCTCGCCGATCGGGTCCGGCGCGCCGGGCAGCGCGTAGTGCGTCACGTTCTGTGCGAGGCTCACCTGCCGCCGACCGTCCGGGGTGTGCAGCGAGATGGCGCTGTGCCCGAAGACCAGGCCGTCGTGCCCCCAGACGTCGCCGGTGGGCCAGGTCATCCGGTAGAGGCCGAGCCCGTAGCCGCCGGCCTGCGGCTGGGCCGGGTCGAACGGCACGGTGGTCTTCATCGCGGCCAGTTGGGCCGGGCGGAGCAGCCGGCCACCGAGCAGCGCCCGGAAGAAGGTGTTCAGGTCGGCCATGGTCGAGACGAGCGCCCCGGCCGTCCAGGCCCAGGACATGTTGCTGACGCTGAAATCGCGCAGCTCGCCCTCGTACCACGGGACGTAGCCCCTGCTGTGCGGGCCGGCGATCCAGGGACGCAGGCCGGGGAAGTACGTCTGCCGCAGCCCGAGCGGCCGGAGGATCCGCCGGTGCACCTCGTCGGTGGCGGACCGGCGGGTGACCCGCTCGATGATCAGCCCGGCCAGGATGTAGTTGGTGTTCGAGTAGGAGAAGGCCTCGCCCGGTGCCCCGGTCGGCGGCTGACCGAGGCCGGACCGGACGAGTTGGCGCGGCGTGAACGTGGTGGACCGGTGCCGCTCGATGTCCTCCGGGGTGGCGAAGATGACGTGGTCGTAGTCGCTGATCCCGCTGGTGTGGTCGAGCAGCATCCGGACGGTCACCCCGGCGACCGCGAACTCCGGAAGGTACCGGCCGATCGGGGCGTCCAGCGCGATCCGGCGCTCACCGACGAGTTGCAGCAGCGTCGCGGCCACGAAGGTCTTGGTGATGCTGCCGACCCGGTGCTGGAACCCGGGCAGCACCGGTCGACCGGTCGTCACGTCGGCCACCCCGCTGGCGCCCCGCCACCGGTCCCGTCCGTCGCGCGCCTCGGCGAACACACCGGGCATGCCGGCCTCGGTGATCGCGCGCAGGTCGGCGGTGAGCGCCGCGTCCGGCAGCGACCCGGCGGGTGGACGGCCGGCCGCGAGTGCCGGGCCGGCACCGGCCAGCAGGGGCGTCGCGAGTGCCGTACCGGTGGTGGCCAGCAGGAAACTGCGGCGTGACAGGTGCATGTCGCCTCCCGTGTGACGTAACTGCCGCTGATGTTGCCACGGGCCGCCAACCGGAAACGTCGGTCTGCGGACCCATATCGGCCTCCCCACCGGGGATGACCCACTTGGGAGAATCCGTCCGACCAGCGACGGAATGCACCGACGATGATGTCCGATATGGTGCCGGTTCATTTGACCGTCGAAGCTGTCCGTCCTCGTCCTCGTCCTCGCCGTCGTCGTGCTGACCACCGGCACCGGTGCCGCCTGGCGGCCCCGACCCGAGCTGACAGCTCACCGAGACAGGAGTGCCCTCCCGGCTGCGCGGGCTCGCCCCGGTCGACAGCCGGGTCGCCTGGGCCAGCGGCAGCCACAATTCCGTGCCGCGCACGCGTTCGCGCTCAGCGGCGGCGAGCACCTGGTCGCGATGCCCGCCCCGGTCACCCGCCGTTTGGACGTCTACCTCGCCGCCGCTCGGCTGCCGGTGCCGGCCGGGCAGGCCGGCGCCCCTCCGCGCCGGCCGCTGGGCGTGCACGGCCAGCGGGCCCGTCCGTAGTTTCCAGACCAAAAACAACGCTAAGCAGTTGATCTAGGTCCAAACCTGGCCGGCAGCGCTTGCCGCCGTGGCCGGCGCGTGAGCCGGACGGCAGGTACCGGCCACTGCGGCGGTCCTCGTTGCGGAACGCGGCCGGGACTGAAGACAATGGATCGCGAACATCACTATCGAGCGTGCCGCCGACGGCGAGCCGGCCGACGCGACGGGACGAACCGACGAAGGAAGCCCGTGATGATCGGCCCTACGGATCCACCGCTTGGGGACGAGTACCGCCCGCGGCACGAGGAACGGTTTCCCGAGAAGCTGGCATGGTCCCTGTACGCCGTGATCATCGCCAGCACCGTGCTTCTCAGCCGGACCGTTGTGCACGAGTCGCGCTGGTGGGCCGTCTTCATCGTGACCGTCTCGGCGCTCCCGGCCCTTTTCGTCACCAGCATCACGGCGTGGACAACGCTCAACGAAGCACTGCCTGCACCTCTCCGGCGAGTCATCGCGGCCTTGTCGGCCGGGTCCCTCGCGTACGCGGCCCACCGGTTCGGAATATCGACCATCCTGATCTGCGTGGGTGCCTTCTCCGTCGGCTTGCTCGTCGCCGCGTATCCGGTGCACCTGGTCATCGACGGCTGGCGCAGCCGCGGAGGCCGATTCGACCACCTGCGAGAACCGCTCACGGCCGCCCGTGTGCACGTCCTGTACGCAACTGCGGCCGCACCATAATCCGCTGCGTGGTTGGGTGGCTGGGGATGCCGAGGCGCTGAGGGCCGCAGGGGGCGCGGTGACGGCGTCGGACTTGGGCTTAAGTTCGCAGGTCATGCAGCTTTTGATGTATGCCTCTTCGACCCGTTCGAGCCACTTCCCGGATGAGCCCAGCTCGGAGTCCCGTGGCGGCGCCTGGTGGTCCCAGCTACGCGCCAAATCCCTACCACCCCAGTACGAATCAGAGGCCGTTGGCCAGGGAGAACACCCCGGTCGACGGCCATTTTTCGTGCTGTCGGGACGGCCGGATTCGAACCGACGACCCTTTGACCCCCAGTTACATAACGATAATGTTTCGGCATGCTGGACCGTGCCGATAAGTATATAAATCAGGGCCCTCTGACCTCCCCGGCAGTCCGATGTCGGTAAGTGCCTCGACCTTCGCCCTCCGGAGTTCCGGCCTGTGACCAGGGTTGTGACCATGGCAAGTCAAGTGCGCGGCCTGCCGCGTCGCTCGGCTTCTTGACGCCGTCATGCCCGCTCTGCTATGCCCAGCCCTGACACCGCCGTCACGGGTGCCGAGCACCCGCACACCTCGATGACGGGAGGAGGACCGGGCAGGGGGCCTTGTGGGCTGATCACCCGGCCGAGGAGGTCGTACGTGGTGGTGGGGTGACCGCACGCGCAGCGCTCAGTGTTGCGGTTCTCGCCCGACGCGGTGGCCGGGTGCGGCGCCGGCTCCTCTGGCGCGGCGCACCTCGGCCCCGAGGGCCGCCAGCCGGCGCAGCATCCGCACCCGCCGGCTCCAGCGGAACGGCGTGGCGACGGGTACGCCGAGGCTCGCGGCGGCCCGGTCGAGGCTGTCCTCGATGAGTGCGTCGTGCAGCGGCCGGAAGAACAGGGGCCAGGTCAGCCATGCCGGCCACCCGGTCGCCATGATGAGGGTGTGCCGCAGGACGGCGCCGCCGTCGTCAGCGGGCCGCACCACGTACTCGTGGAAGCCGTGGAAGCCGGTCGGTGCACGGAACCGGAAGCGGACGTGGCTCCCTGGCCCGTACGCCTCCACGTGGTAGCGGACCGGGCCGTGTCCACCGGCGGCGCCGAGACCGAGCGGACGGTCGAACCGCGTCGCGGGCCACCGGTCGCTCGGCCACAGGCGGTCATCCGGTCCGGCCAGCTATTCGATCAGCGCGCCGACCGCGACCGGCGGAGCTGGCAGGTGCCGATCGTGTGCGTTCCGGATCACCGACGCACCCTCTCGGAGAGAGCGCTGATCTGCAAGATCAGCCTGAAGGGCTCACTTCTTGATCTGCCAGACGGCGTGCACGAGTCTGCCGGTCACGAGCTGCACGTAGCCGCCGCTCGCCGCCCCCGTCGGCACGTCGAAGAAGAAGCGGCCGTGCGACGCCTGACCGACCGCGGTGAAGTTCACCGACTTCAGTCGGGGCGAGGCGGCCTGGTCGCTGACCTGTGCCGGATGCGTCGCCTGGGCGTTGTCCCGGAAGATGAAGTTCTCCGGCCCTCCGGTGACCGGTTTCCCGGCCTTCACCAGCGTGATGTCCACGCTGACGACCAGGTGCTCCCGGCCGGCGGCCTGCGGGGACAGATCCGCCCCGGTCACGGTCACGCTGGCCAGACCGTCCCCGAAGAGGTCGATCGCGGCCTCCTGGCCGAGCCGCAGGACGGGTACCGGGGTGGCCGTCTCCTCCGGGACCGCGGTGACCTCCGGGGCGGCCTGCGGGGTGGCCGGGTCGGCGCACCCGCCGAGTGGGATGAGTGCTCCGGCGAGCAGCAGTGGCAGCCAGCTTCTTCTCATGCGGATCGTCCCTCGTGGTTGGGGGGCCGGCGGGCGCACCGCGCTGGGTACGCCCGCCCGACTGGGGTGGATCAGCCCACACCGGTCCAGCCCGCGAACGGGGTGCCGTAGTGCAGGTTGTGCTTGTACACCTGGTTGTTGAAGTTGCCGGACACGACCTTCTGCGTGCCGTTGATGACCCCGACGTAGACACCGACGTGGTCGGAGTCGACCAACGGGTCACCGGAGGAGTTGTAGGTCACCGCGGCACCGGGGTAGATACCCGACGTGGTACCCGGGTGCCAGGTGCCGAAGAACTTTCCGTACCGCGCGGTGGTGCCGGCCTCGGAGTCCAGGTTCTCCCAGGCGTAGACGCCGGCGTTCTTCCAGACGTACTTGACGAAGTCGGCGCACCACGCCTGACAACCCTTGCCCCAGTGGTTCGAGTAGAAGTTGCAGTTGGAGCCCATCGGGGTCTCGAGCTTGTGGTTGCTGTTGAGCTCGTCGTAGGCGGCCTGCACGACGCGGTCACCCGTGGCCGAGTTGATGCCGACGTTCAGGACGTTCTGATCGAGGCCACTCGACTCGTCGTTGACCGCCGGGGCGGCCTGCACCGCGCCGGCGGGGGCCAGCGCGGTGAGGATCCCCATGGTGACCATGGCTCCCAGGGTCCGCTGTCGCACACTGTCAATCCGCATGTCCTACCTCCCTTTTCCTTTGCTGTCTGCCGGTTTCGAGAAGGAGTCCGTCACCCGTGACGTCCTCGGGATACAACGCGCAGATGTACTTGTCCCAGAGGCGGCCCGCGTAGTAGTCGTGCTCACGCAGCACCCCCTCCACGTGGAACAGGTGGTTCTGCCCGCTCTGTACCTGTGGCCAGTTGATGCCTGGTATCTCCATGTAGATCTTGTTGAGGGGAAACGTGTGGAAGAGGTGCCGGGCGAACAACGCCACCGCCTGAGCCGCCAGGCCGGTGCCGGTGACAGCCGGCTGGAACACGGCACCGATGTAGGTGTGCCGCAGACTCAGCTCGTCGCCGTAGGCCACGACCTGCCCGACCGGTTCGTCGTTCTCGATCCGGCGTACCACGAACTGCAACAGCACCTGGTTCCACAACTCGGCGTGGAAACGCTCTATCGGTGGCACCGATCCCCGGTAGCGCCAGCGGAAACCCGTCTCCGGCCGCACGGCGAGTGCGTACAGGAAACCGACGTCGTCCGAGGTAACCGGCATCAGGCGGAACACCGGCGTCTCCAGGACCGGCACCAACGGGTCGGGCGGGGTCCTCCGGGCGAACCGCGTGGGAAGCCCCGACATCCCGCCGTCACCTCCACCGATCTGGACGGAGAACCGGGGCGCCTTGTCCACGAGCGCCAGCAACTCGCCCACCGTCTTGGGCAGTCCGGACTCGACGGCGATCCGGACGCCCCGGGTCTGCAGCCAGGTCAGCACGCGCATCTGGGCCAGGCTGTCGAGGGCCAGCTCGTCGCGGAGCGAGATCCGGTCGGTGAGCGACTCCGCCGGCACGTCCAGCAGCGTCGCCAGTTCGGCGCGGGCGGGTACGACGTTGTCGCCTGTCGTCATCGGGCGCTCCTGTCTGCGAGGATTGCGGTGGTCGCGGTGAGGTCACCGGCGAGGTAGCGGCGTCGGGTCTCGGCCCGGCGCAACTTTCCCGACGAGGTCCTCGGCAGGCCGCCGGGGCCCAGCGTCACCACCTCGGCCGGGGTCAGGCCCACGTGCGCGGTGACGGCGACGGCCACTGCCCGGCGGACGTCGGCACTACTGGCGAGCCGGGTCTCGACCGCCACGACGAGACGGTCGCCGTGGCGCGCCGGCACGCCGAACGCGGCGGCGCCGCCGGCCCGTACACCGGCCGCGTGTGCGGCGGCCGCCTCGATGTCCTGCGGGTGGATGTTGCGCCCCGCGGCGAACAGCACATCCTTGGCCCGGCCGCAGACGACCACTTCCCCGGCCGCCAGGTAGCCCAGGTCCCCGGTCCGCAGCCAGGGCGACGGCCGGGGCGCCTCACCCCAGTAACCGCTGATCACGGACGGACCGCACACCTCGATGTGCCCGACGGTCCGCTCGTCGACGGGCGTGCCGGACGTCCGGTCGACCACCCGTACGGAGGTTCCCGGTAGCGCCCGCCCGAGACGGGTCAGGGTGTACGCCCCCGGGGCGGGTACCGCTCGGCCGTCCCGTTCGAGCACCTCGCGGTCGACCTCGTCGATCTCGATGCCCGTGCCGACGGTGGAGAAGCTGACCGCGAGCGTCGACTCGGCGAGACCGTACGCGGCGATCATCGTGTCCGGATCGAGACCGCAGCGCGCGGCGGCGGCGAGGAAGCGTCGGGTCGTCACCGGGTCGATGGGTTCGGCGCCCGAGAAGACGTGACGCAGCGAACCGAGGTCCGCCCCGGTGCCCGCGTCGAGCAGTTGGGTCATCAGCCCGAAGGCGAAGTTGGGCGCACCAGTGCAGGTCGCCCGGTGCCGGCTGATCAGCTCGAGCCAGCTGGCCGGTCGGACCGCGAAGGCCGTCGACGCCTGCAGGACCAGCGGGCACCCGCGTGACATCGGCAGGGCGAGGAAGCCGATGAGACCCATGTCGTGGAAGAGCGGAAGCCAGCTCAGCCATTTGGCGCACGTCGGGTCGAGGGCCCGCTCGCCCATGGCCGCCTCGATAGCGGCCAGGTTGGCGGCAAGGTTGCGGTGGGTGATGGGTACGCCCCGCGGGTGACTCGTCGAGCCGCTGGTGTACTGGAGTACGGCGAGGTCGCCGGGTCCGGGGAGCACCACCTCCGCCGGTGGCGTCGCGTCGGCTGAGGTGACCAGCTCGGCCAGGGTCAGCACCTCGGTGCCGGGCGGGCCGGCCAGCTCCGGCGACACCTCGGTGGCTCCGTCGGACACCGCCGTGGGGTCGACGATCACCAGTCCCGGCCGGGCGTCGGCGAGGATCCGGCGCAACTGGGCGACGTGCGGCTGCCGATCGGTACGGCCGGGCAGCGGCAGCACGGTGAAGGCGGCTCCGCGCAGCCACACCGCCCGCAGGGCCGCGACCAGGGCGGCCGTGGTGTCGCCGAGCAGACTGACCCGGCTACCCGGACCGATGCCCCGGGCAGCGAGGACGCCGGCCATTCGCCGAGCCTGGTCGTGCAGTTCGGCCCAGGTGTGACGGGTGTCGGACCGGACGTCGATCCCGGTCACGGTGAGGGTAGCGCGCGAGTCGGCGTTACCGACGAGCGCATCGACCACGGTCTTCATGGACCCAGCATCACCGGGAGGGTTCATCGAAACCGCACGCGTTTCTTCATCGGCGACGCGGACGGACGTTACCGGCCGGTTCCGCTTGCGGCGGCTACATTGATCAACTTAAACTTCTCTGATCAGGTTGCCATGCGGTTTGGGGGCAGCATGAGGTACCGCATCCTGGGCGCGCTGAGGGTCGCCGATGGTCAGGGCCAGCCCTGTCTACTCGACCGGCGCCAGAGCCGGATCCTCGCCGTCCTGTTGCTCTCGCCCAACCAGATGGTCAGCCGCGACCACCTCGTCGACGCGGTGTGGGACGACTCGCCACCCGCCACCGCCGCCCGGCAGCTCCAGAACTGCGTCTCGCAACTGCGTCAACGCCTCGCGGGCAACCGGGACAAGCACCCCATCGTCCCCGATACGACCGGCTACCGCATCCAGTTGAACGCCGGGCAACTCGACGCGCAGGTATTCGGGACCAGCGTCGCGCTCGCCACCGACCAGGCCGCGGCGGGCCGGGTCACCGCCGCCGCGGCGGGCCTGCGCGACGCCCTGGCACTCTGGCGCGGCCCGGCCCTGGCGGGCATCAAGGGCCGCGCCATCGAAGCCGGCAGCAACCGCCTCGACGAACAGCGACTGGCCGCGCTCGAGACCTGCCTCGAACTCGAACTCGCCCAGGGCCGGCAGAACGAGATCATCGGAGAACTGATGCATCTCGTGGCTGCCAACCCGCTGCGGGAACGCATGGTCGGGCTACTCATGCTGGCACTGCACACCTCCGGCCGGCGAAGCGAGGCGATACAGACCTACGACCGGCTCCGCCACCACCTCGGCGAGGAACTGGGACTCGACCCCGGCACCACCCTGCAGGAACTGCACGCCAGCATCCTGCGCAACTCGGCCCCCGCCAACCCGGCCGCCGCACCCCACCGGACCGCCCCCCGCCAGCTTCCCGTGCCGGCCCGGCATTTCGTCGGCCGCGAACCGATCCTCCGCGAACTCGACACCCTCGCCGAGGAGGCCGACGCCCACGGCGGCGCCATCGCCGTCCTGCACGGCACCGGCGGCATCGGCAAGACGGCGCTCGCCGTACGCTGGGCGCACCGCGCCGCCACCTTCTTCCCGGACGGACAGCTCTTCGTCAACCTGCGCGGTTTCGATCCGCGCCGGCAACCACTACCCCCGGCTACCGTGCTGCGCTCGCTGCTCGGCGCCCTCGGCGTCACCGCCGAGCAGATCCCCGCCGACGTCGAGGAACGGGCCAGCCTCTACCGGAGCCTGCTCGCCGAACGCCGGATGCTCATCGTGCTGGACAACGCCCGGGGCGCCGACCAGATCCGGCCGCTGCTGCCCGGCGGCAGCGGTTGCATGGTCGTCGCCACCAGCCGCAACGAACTCACCAGCCTGGTCGCCGTCGAGGGCGCCCGTCCGTTCACCCTCGACCTGCTGTCCGTCGAGGAATCACGGCAGTTGCTCAACGGCCGGCTCGGCGAGGAACGGCTGGCGACCGATCCGCAGGCGGTCAGCGAACTGATCGCCTGCTGCGCCCGACTGCCCTTGGCGCTGACCATCATCGCGGCCCGGGCCGCCGCGCACCCGACCTTCCCGCTGTCGACCTTCTCCGGTGAGCTGACCGGGACGCAGCGCCGGCTCGACGCCGTCGACGGCGGAGACCCGCTCACCGAGATGCGCTCGGTACTCTCCTGGTCCTACCAACGCCTGTCCGCCCCGGTCGCCCAGATGTTCCGGCTGCTGGGCCTGCACGGCGGCACCGACATCGCCACGACGGCCGCCGCGCACCTGGCGGGCCGGCCCACCGTCCACACCCGGCAACTCCTGACCGACCTCGTCCGGTCCCACATGGTCAACGAACACATCATGGGCCGCTACGCCATGCACGACCTGCTCAGCGCCTACGCGGGCGAACTGGTGACCACGCACGAGAGCGAAGCCGAACGGCAACGGGCGACCCGCCGACTGATCACCTACTACCTGTACGCCGCGGCCTCCGCCGACGTACTCGTCACCCCGCACCGACGACGCACCCCCCTGCCCGAACCGGTGTCTCCCCTGCACGAACTGCCCCGCTTCACGGGACACCTGGAAGCCCTCGGCTGGCTGGAGACCGAACGGAACAACCTCACCGCAGCCGTACGCCTCGCGCACGACTCCGGCGAGCACGCCATTGGCTGGCGACTGGCGAACCTGCTCTGGGGGCTGTTCCACCTGGGAAAATACTGGGACGACTGGATCGCCACCAATCGCGTCGGTCTGGCCTGTGCCCAGTCCTGCGAGGACACCTCGGCCGAGTTCACCATGCACAGTAGTCTCGGCACCGCCTATCGGGAGCTGGGCCGATTCGCCGAGGCCCGGCAGTGCCACCACTCGGCGCTGCGGATCAGCCGACGCACCGCGGACCGCTGGAGCGAGGCCCAGGCGCTGAACGGCCTTGGCGCCGTCTACGGGGACATGCGCCGGAGCCGTCTCGCCCGACAGTTCCTGCGCCGCTCGCTGCAGATCCGTCGGGAGATCGGCGACCGTTGGGGCGAGGCGATCACCGTGTGCAACCTCGGTGAGGAGGACCTCGTCAACGGTGACCTCGACTCGGCCCGCCACCACTTCACCGTCGCCCTGACGATCCGCCGCGACATCGGCGACCGCTGGGGCGAGGCGATGGCGCTGAGCTGCCTGGGCCAGGCATTCGTCGCCGGCAAACAGTACGCCGAGGCGCTCACGCACCTCAGTGACGCGCTCAGCATGCACCGCGAGATGAACGACCTCGCCATGCAGGCGAGCGATCTGCACCACCTCGGCCGTACCGAGCACGAACTCGGTCACGGCGAGCGCGGCGAGCAGCACCTACGGGAGGCGCGGGCCATCTACCAGCGCCTCGGGATACCGCCTCCCACCTGACCCCGCTCGTACGCGGAACCAGGCCACCTGGACATAAAGGTTGCTCGATACTGCGCTGTCCTGGCCAGCAGCGGCGTCCAGGCCGGCAGGTGGGCGGTTTCGACAGTCCATCTGCTGTTCCGGCACGCCGCCACCCGCGGAGTGCGGAGCCGACGACGCCACGCTTCTGCTGGCGCCGCTTTCCGTCCTGCCCTGGCGGCAGGTCGATGACGTAGTACCAGGCCGTCTTCTTACTGGCGAGACGGTAGCTGCTGACGGTCACGAGGGCACCCCCGTGGTCACGACGTGAGACCGACGGTTCAACCGTAGCGATCACTGTGACCACGTCCGTAACCACAAGATCGTCGATGATCTTGTTGGTGCCCTGCTCAATACCCGTCGGGACGGCCGGATTCGAACCGACGACCCCTTGACCCCCAGGACGATTTGGTAAGCGTTCCCGCACGTCACACACGTTATCCCCAAGATCAGGCTGTGCGGCCGACGGCATGCCGGCCACCACCGCGCATGCCGTGTGGTCCCCACCTGGTCCCCGGGCGTTGACGCGCTTGGCTGCCGCGGTGGCCCCACGACTCGGCGCCTCGCCACGCCCCGTCGAACGTGGCGCGCTCGGTCCTAGGGCTGTTGCGCGCCGCCGCTAGCCTGGCGCATGTGGCCAACCCTCAACCAAAGCTCAGCCCCTATGTCAAGAGCGGCGCGGCGACGATCGGAGCGCTAACCGGCGCGGCCTTGCAGGCTGTTACGGGCGATTCAGTGGCGGCCTCGACGGCGGGAGCCGCGTTCGGGGCACTGCTTGACGACATCGGAACCCGTCTGCTTAGCGCTCGTGAATCCGCTCGGATTCAACTGGCATCATCATTCGCGGCATCAGCAATCAAAGATCGATACGAAGCAGGTCACGACTATCGCGCCGACGATTTCTTCGAAGCCGATCCGTACACCCGATCCTCCTTCGAAGAAGTGGCCGAGGGCGTCTTGTTGGCTGCGCAGAAAGAGCACGAGGAACTGAAAGTCCCCTTCATGGGCTACCTGCTGGCGAATATTGCCTTTGAGGAAACAATCGATCGAACAACGGCCAACTGGGCTATACGCACCTCGTCCGATTTAAGCTGGACACAACTCATGCTGCTCGCCCTGATCGAGAGCGACGCCCATGCCCTGCCTCATGTCCGAATCGGTGACTTCTCCCGATCGTGGGATAACTGGTCCGCGCACAAGGAGCTTATGGACCTACATACGGCGAGAGGGCTGATAGGCGCTCCCGGCGGTAAGACGGAGAGACTCGGCCTCAGCTACATCAACAACAACCTGGCTGACATGTCCCTGAGCAGCGGAGGTCGGCTGCTTTTTGGTCTTATGCAGCTTGAAAATATCGATCGACAACCCTTGGATGAGTTGTACGGTCGGCTGGTTGTTATTGACGAGGGGGCGGATACTCCGCCGCCCGTCAACCCTTCCGATTAGCGACTCCTCGGCCACGTCGCCGGCTTACGCCCGGCCTGCTCAACTCGACTGCCATGTAGCCGCATCGCCGGGCAACTCGCTTGTCACTTAAGTGTCACCGGGATTCCGCAGCGTTGCCGATGGCCAGAAGACATCCGGTGACGCCTCAGCCAGCCATGCCGGTACGGTCGCAAATGAGGCGAGGCCCCAAGAATCGCTGACCACGCTCGCTGCCGCGCTGGTGGAACGGTCCGCGAACGCCTTTCCCGGATGGGGAGACGTGGTCATCTTTGCCGCCTGCACAGCGGCCAGAATCGGCGAGGTTTCCGGCGTCCGTGCCGAGGACATCGACCGGAAATCGTGGATGTGGACGGTACGCCGACAGACCACACCCAGCCCCGGCGGCCTGGTCGACAAGGGCACCAAGGGAAAGCGCGCACGCGTGGTCCCGCTGATCGAGGAAGTGCGACCGATCGTCGCCCGCCGGCTGGACTCGGTCGCCGAGCCGCACTCCCGACTGTTCACCGGGCCGCGTGGTGGACGGATCAGCACCGCCGTACTGCGGGACGCGACGCACTGGGACGAGGTGGTGACGAAGCTGGGCTACGAACACCTGCGCCGGCACGACCTGCGGCACACCGGGCTGACCTGGATGGCCGATGCGGGGGTTCCGGTGCACGTATTGCGGAAGATCGCCGGGCACGGATCGCTCAGCACGACACAGCGGTACCTGCACCCCGACCGGCAGTCGATCACCGACGCGGGAACAGCGCTCAGCGCCCACTTGAAGGCTCGCCGGTCCCCAGATGGTCCCCAGCTACGCGCCGTCTAGATCAGCAAATCCCGACTACCCCAGTACGAGTTAGAGGCCGTTGGCCAGGGCGTATGCCCCGGTCGACGGCCTCTTTTCGTGCTGTCGGGACGGCCGGATTCGAACCGACGACCCCTTGACCCCCAGTTTTACAACGATTCTGTCACGTGATGGCGGAACAGCTCGATACATCCACGTACCCGGACAGAACGACAGTACGCATCACGTCTCAATGCCATCTCATGCCGGCCACTCCTCCCCTGGCGGGCCGTCACCGTTACCGGATCCGTTACGGCGGACGGTCAAAGACCCACCCTGCCGCCCTGTCCAGGCTGCACTGCTGAGGGAAAACACTGCTTGCAGCGCGTCCTAGGATAGAGCGGTTCAGGGCTCAGCCCGGCGCTCTTTGCGATCAGCACGCTCTCAGTAGCTGGGGCCGAGTTGGACCTGGGGGTCTGCTGCACCGATAGGTGGCAACGGCTTGGCGCAGCTAAGCCGCCCGCGCGGCAGATACACTCCGTGCTTGGCCGTTCCTGTGCGGAAGGTGGTTGATGACGACCTCGAAGGTCGCTCTGCACGGCGGCGGAGCTTCCAAGGTCAGTGGGATCTACGAAGATCACTGGACCATGTACGTGTTGATCGACCTGCTGATTGGCCTGGCCGAGTCGATCACGCTGGAGCCGCCGGGCACGGCCGGAGTCGGCTTCGAGTTCTTCGTCGACCGGGCAGGCATGCGCGAGTGGCACCAGGTGAAGTACCAAAACTCTCAACTGGGCAAGTGGACTCTGGCCGCGCTACAGGGCGAGGACGTGCTCGAAAACTTCCGCAGCAAGCTCGCAGGCGACGAGCGCTCCACCTGCGTCTTCGTTTCGGCGCACGCCGCGCACCCGCTGGGCAAGCTATGTGACCACGCCACTGAGAGCACCTCGCTCGCATACTTCATCGCGCATTTCCTGTCGAGCAAGGAGCTGACGGACGCGTTCAACGACCTACAGCACAAGCACTGGAACGTCACCGACCAGGAAGCGTGGACCTGGCTTCGCAGCCGCATCAAGGCGCGAACCCTCGACGCCTGGACCCTGGAGGAGCGGCTACGCGAGCGCGCCGGCGCCTTCCTCGACGGCGACCCGAAGGACGCGGTGGCCGCTCTCCTCGGCGTTGTCCGCGGAGCTCTGTACCGGGCGCTTGACCGGGATGAGCTGATTCGGCGCCTGGCTGAGGACGGCACCACGCTGCGCGGGACGGGCGCCTCGGCCAATGAGGTACACGCGGCAACGGAGCGCTTTCGCACCGGGGTTGAGGAGAGTCTTGTCAACGCCTCGTTTCTCGCTCGCGAGGAGGTCCCACGAATAGCCCGGTGCTTGAGATCCTCCCAGTCTGCTCTGGTCACCGGCGGGAAGGGCTGTGGCAAGAGCGCTGTGCTCGCTGGGGTCGTGCGCGAGCTCCTGCTTTCTGACGTCGAGGTCCTCACCATCGACGTGACCCGGCTTGTGCGCGAAACGTCCAGCGCCGAGGTCGGGCGGACCTTGGGGTTGGCGACTCCTCCGGCGGCGGCGCTCGCTGCGGTGGCAGGGAACAAGCCGGCTGTCCTGGCGATCGACTCATTGGACTCCGTCGGCGTCAATCGCGACAAGCCGGTTGAACTGTTCCGGGCGGTGAGCGAGGTGATGCGCGAGGCCACCGCGTATCCCAATATGGCCGTCCTGGTTTCGTGCCGCACCGAGGATCTGGACACCGACACCAGGCTCCGCAGCCTGGTGCGTGAGCCTGATCCCGTCGCCCAGTTCGACGTAGCCCTTCTGTCGCGGGAACAGGCTGCGGGCGCGCTCGTCACCGCTGGCCACGACCTGTCGAAGTTCGATGAGGATCAGATCACCATCCTGCGCAATCCGGGGAACCTTCGGATTCTTACCAAGGTGCCTCCAGCGGAGCTCTTTGACTTCGCCACCGAGCAGGAACTCATCGACGGATACCTTGATTGGGCGGTGCGAACGTGACCGTCAAGTGGACCGCGTTGAAGCTGATTGCGGAGCGGGCCAAAGAGACCGGGGCTCGCGGGGTAGACGTGCGGGAACTCGAGGCGTTGTCGGCAGTCGTGGAGGATCTCATACGGGACGGGGTGCTGACCCAGGACCGGCGGGAGATTCGGTTCTCGCACGAGGCATTGTTCGATCAGGTTATCGCGCGGTCGTGGGCCGAGTCAGATCTGCCGCTGGTGTCGGTACTTCTGGCTACCGACCAGGACCTCTCACACCGCTCGCTTGTGCGGCAGGTGCTCACGTACCAGCGGGGCACGAACCATGCGGCGTACGAGCGTTCCATCAGCGGCATCCTCGGCAGCCCGGACATCCGATATCACCTCAAGGACGTCGCGCTATCAGTACTGGCGTCAGACCAGGCGCCGTCGCAGGCGCTCTGGGAGATTGTCAGCGCCGATCCAGTCGTGGAGGTACTCACGACGCCTGCCTGGTTCGCATATGCGGAATCCGCTGGAGCGGTGTTGCGATGGGCCGTCGGTGGCCAGCCCGACCTGGCGGCGACCATGCTCGACGCTGCCCTCGAGTGGGACAGCGACCGGGTCGCAGAAGTCCTCACTGCCCTCCTCCCCATCCATGCATGGCGAGACAAGCTGCGCCTGCTGATCGACCGGGGACCCACAGGTTCATCGCCGACCTTCTGCCGACTCGTCGCGGCGGCGCTGACCCGTGGCCTGTTCGACGATGACGGCGTGATGGTGGACGGCTTGTTCCTCTACTCCCTGACCGAAGGCGAGGGCAACGCCGAGGGAAGGCTCGCGGTGCTGGACGCATTCATCGCTCGATGGCTTCTGCTCTCCCGCGAACGCGGGTCAACACTCGAAGCCGTCACCGGCCGCCACCATGCGATCGTGGGGTTTCTTCGTGCGATGGCATCACGCGAACCCACCGCGTTCGTGTCGGTCGTTCTTCCCCACGTGACGGCGTACCTGGCGTCGGCCGAAATCTCCTGGCGGCCTCTCGTTGCGAACAAGGTCGAGGACCCAGCGCACGCGCTGCTTGGTGCCCTCACCGACGCCCTGACAACTCTCGACTTCCTGCCGTACGAGGCCGACCTACTCTCGTTGCCAGACTCCGCGATCGCCCGCTTCCTGCTTTACCGAGCCTGGGCCGGCAACGCAGACCGGTACGCGGGCCGGGCCCTCGAGTTCCTCGTGGCCGACCCAACTCGTTACCGCTGCGGATATCTCGACAGCCAATATTGGGTCACGCGTGATCTTATCGCAGCGATCCATCCCCACCTGACGCCCGCGCAGAGGCTCGCCCTCGAGCAATCGATCCTCGGCTTCTACCCCGACTGGGAACGGACGGCACGCGGACGTGCAGCCCAAGGATCAGCGCAGTTCGTTCTGCTCGACGGCCTGAACGCAACCCTCATGGCGCCGGACACCCTCCGGCGTCGCTCCGAACTCCAGCGGAAGTTCGGCGATAGGCCCTCGCCTCCGCAGGGCGTTGAGTTCGGCTTCGTTCCGTCGCCGATCGAGCCGGCCTCCGCTGCGCGGATGACTGACGATCAGTGGCTCGGCGCCATGCGGCGGTACCACTCTGACGATAGGGAAGGGTGGCTAAAAGGTGGCCCTCACGAGCTGTCCACCGTGTTGCAGGAGGAGGCACGAAAAGATCCCGGTCGCTTCCTTAACCTTGTGCGCGAGATGCCAGGCGACGTGCACGAGGCGTATCCGTCCGCGATCCTGACTGGCGCCGGTGACTCCGTGAGCGCTACCGAGGCCGAAGCCTTGTACTCGGCGCTGCGACGACTCCACGAGCTACCCGGTCGCCCAGGCGGTCGCTGGATCGGCAAGCCGCTCGCTCGCTTGGCCGACATGGAAATCCCGGACGACGTGCTGGAGATGGTGCGTTGGTATGCCACCGAGGACCCTGACCCTGAGGAGGACTCGTGGCTGTCCCGGGACAAGCAGGGCGCTCCCTATGACGGAGACCCACTTACGGCCGGCATCAACAGCGTCCGAGGCGCTGCGGCTGAGACAATCAGTGCTCTTCTCTGGCCTCGTCCCAAACGCTTGCCGTTCTTCGCGGACACACTGCGAAGCATATGTAGCGATCGGCTCGGAGCTGTGCGAGCGTGCGCCGCCGTCGCGGTACTCACCGTGGCGAAACACGACGAGAACTTCGCACGGGAGCTCCTCGGCGTGCTCGTGCGAGGCGCTCACCATCGTGTGCTGGCCACGCCGTACGTCGAGCGGTGCATCGCGAGGTTCAAGGCGCAGCCGGGGCCACGCCTGTGGTTCTTGGTGCGCCGGATGTCCCAGTCGCGGGTCCCGAGCGCCCGCGAGGCGGGTGGTCGCCTTGCCGCCCAGATGGCCTTGGAGTCGGGCTCGGCGGCTCTACTGAACGGGACGGTCGGACGCTGGCCAGAGTCACGAAAAGGCGTGGCGCAAGTCGCCGCAGCTCTTCTTGAGTCGGACGACCTTCGCGTACGAGGATGGTGCACGGAGTGGTTGGGCCAGCTCTTCCACGACGAGGACCCGACGGTGCGTCATGCAGCTGCTGAGTGGGTCCATTCCTTCACTGAGGCAGACCCGGCCAGCCGAACCCTCCTGGCGGCGTTCCTGGCGAGCCCTGCCTACCTGGACAACCCGTGGCCCCTTCTCAAGGCCTTGGACGATTCCGACCACATCGGGCCAGCTGTCGTCATCGACGCGATCCGCCTTCTGATGACCGACGAGCCGCGCCCCGGTCCTCGCCGAGTCACACGCCATGCCCACCAGGGACTTGTATCCGACATGGCGATCCGCGCCTACGCCTCCGCCGATACTCCGAGCGTGCGTACGGCAGCCTTGGACTTGATCGACGACCTGTTGTCCCAGCGAGACCCTCACATCCGCCGCCTGCTGACCCGCCACGAGGCGGCTCCAGGCCCCAGTTGAACTGCCGAAGCCAGAATGCTCAGCACATAGAGAGCCTGGGAGCTTGCATGAACCGGTGGACGGCTTCGACGCTGCTGTCCGATTGCACGGGTGCCCTCAGCCTCGCCCGGTGACTCAACACCTGTGGGTGAAGCCGTCGCCCCGCGGATGTTGCGTTCGCCAGCCGGTCGGATGCAGAGGGAAGACGACCGGTGGCCAACCCCGCTACACCGGCCGCCAGGTCTGGAACCGGCAACGCACCGACCACGACGACATCGAGCCCGACGGCGCCATCGCCCGACACGGCGAGGTCCAGCGCTGGAACGCCGCCCCGCACTGGGTCATCTCCCGCCAGATCGCCCACCCACCACTGGTCACCGATGAACAGTTCATCGCGGCACAGGCCATCCATACCGCACCCACCCCCACCGACGGGGCAGCAACATTATCGGGCGTCCACTCGCCGTCTGCCCCGTTCATCCGCGACTCCCGTAACTTAGTCCTGGGCTTCGAGCCTCGCGAGTTGAGCATGCGCGTCGTGATCCGACTCGAAGCGGTCCATCAAGGTCATGGCTGTGGCTTGACACTGCGGGCCGACACCGAACTTCAGGTGTAGTTCGACCCATGCGCGCACGACGCTCGGGTGGAAGACGTTTGGGCGTAGCTGGCAGTACGTGGTCCAGGCCGTGTCCCAGTGGTCCTGGTTGAGCTGGGCGTAGATCAGCCCCCAGCCGTACTCGGCGTCGTCGGCCTGGTCGCGCAGCGCGGTGCGGCAGACCGCCTCCATGCCCGTCCAGTCCCCGAGCGTCGCGCGTCGCTCGATCATGCGGCGGTGCAATTGCCGACGATGTTCGGCGGGGAGCTCGCCGGTGGCGAGCAATTGTGCGGCGCAGGCCTCGGCTCCGTCGAAGTCGCCGCGCGACGCCAAAATGTTGATCTTGTCTTGGAGGCCTTTAAGCGCCCCGTAGATTCTCCAGATCTCATCGCAGACCGCGAGCGCCTCGTCGAAACGACCCGCCTCGTGCAGCAGTTCGATCAGCATCTCCCCCGCAGCCGGCGAGGGCTGCGACCGTAGCATCGCGACTGCGGCATCGAGGTCTCCGGCCGCGGCGGTGTGGCGGGCTGTGAACAGGAGCCGATCGTGGTCGTCGAGGTTCGCCAGCGCACCCAAGCGGTGGAGATCGGCCGGTGCGAGGGCTCCGTGCGCGGCGAGGCGATGCAGGCTGATCCGGGCGGGGAACGCGGTGTCAGCGGCCTCGAGCGCGGCCCTCCACGCAATGACCGTCTGCTCCCGGGGCTGACGGGGATCGGCGGCGAGGGCGCGTAGCAGCGGTTCGGTCGTGGTGTCACGCATCGCGTCGGCGAACCGAGCGGCCCGCGCACGGTCGCCGAGGGCGATGCTGGCCTGGGCGCCGACGATGGCGACCGTGGGATCGGCAGCCTCCCGATCAGTGGCCCGCCCGCCGAAGTCCACGGGGGTGGCCAGCTCGATGACCTCGGTGAAGGCCTGGGCGAGCATGCGTTCCTGCACGACAAGCCGGTGGGCGTCCTCGCTGGGCCCGGCCCACCGGCGCATCTCGTCGCGAACGGCTACGGCCAGCTCGACCGCGCGGCGCTGGTCGTGGTGCGGCACCACCGAACTGCCTCGGACCATGCGTTCGATTAGCACGCGCGCCTGCCCGAGTCTGCCGCCGACGATGCGCGGGAACCTTAAGCAAGATCGGTCGTACAGCGTAAGCGCTTGGTCGAGATCTCCCCGTGCGAACGCGCGTTCGGCGAGAAACAGCAGGCAGGTGGGTTCGGCGTCGAGTTGTTCATCCGAAGCGTTGCGGAGCAGTGTTTCGAGGGCATTTTCACGGCCTGCTTCGTCGGCGTCGAAGGCACAGACTGCAACGTCGGCGAGCATGCTCGCCCCGGCGTGTTCGCGGGCGAGCCGTAGCAGGTCGTTCGCGTGCTGGCGGTCGTCGGCCACCATCGCCATCACGGCCGCGACGCCGACGAGCCGGACCCGTTCGGCCATGGCCGCCTCGGGCACGGTCCGGGCGGAGGCCAACGCGAACGCTCTCATTGCCAGGTCACGGTGGCCGTTCTCGTTGGCATACGCGCCGATCGTCGCCAGCCGCAACGTGCTCGCGTGCGACCAGCCCCGGCTCGCGTCCAGCAGCGCCTCCACCGTGTCCCGGGACTGTTCGCGACCCTCGCTCAAGAACTTCGCCAAGCGAAGTGCCCCGTCCGGATCGACTGGACGCAGCGCCGACAGCATCTCCACCGCAGACGGCGGCAGCAACGGCAGCGCCTGCTCGACGGGGTCCGCAATTGCCGGGGCGGTGGCGAGCGCGAGCTCGCGAAGCCGCAGCTGTGCTCGGCCGTCGAGGATCTGCGCTTCTGGTATCTCGATCCACCAGGACTTGTCGGTGTAGTGGACGGCGTCGTGCGTGATCTGGGCCCAGTAGCCGGCCCGGGTGTCGGCGTCGACGATCACCAGGATCACGGGCATCAGGTTCGCAAGCCAGTACCGCAGGTGTCGTGGTTCTCCCATGAACCGCCAGCCGCCGGCGGTCCGGCGTTTGAAGTAGGACGGCCCACACTTGATTTGCACGGCAAGATACCGTCCCGACGGCTCGGCTGTGAGCCCGTCGACCTCGGCAAGGGCATCAATCCCGTGGTCGGACACAGTTTGTTCCCGGAAGGCCCAGCCCATGATGCTGAAAGCGCCTTCGACGGCGGAGACGCCGATGCGCTCGCTCTGTGCGGTTGTCCGGGTCATACAGGCCAGTTCCTCTCCGGGTTCGGCCACGTCGCAACCGCGTTTCGTCTTGGTCGTGGGTTCCACGGTCAGCCGAGGGTGCGGCTGTCCACGCAGCGACACCGTAGCCGGCGGGTACGACATTGAGATGTTCTTGGCCGCGATGGGGCCAGAAGCCTGGTAGTCCGGTGTGCCTCGTCGGCCGGTCATGGATTCCGATATCGATAAAAGACCGACAGAGGTCACTCCTGCGCTCGGTGCCGACCGCCTACAACTCGCCGCCGATCACCGGACGATCCTTGACCCGCTCACCCCCACACGTCATTCGACCGCCAGCAGCCAAATCGTGCGGGAGCCGGGGCTCCGGCGAGGATGCCGATGCGCTGCGGGGCCGTCTCCTTGAGCCGGTTAGGGGTGCTGTACCCGGCGTCGGACAGCAGATCGGCGAGGTCGTCTTCGAGTGCTTTTGCGGTCGTCGCGGATACAGGCCAGTGCGCGGCTGACCGGGGCCGTGGTTCCGGCTGGCTCCACGGCAGCATGCCTTGCTGAAAAACATCTCAGGTAAACCGAGGTGGCGGCGTAGCAGAAGTTCGGGGCGGTGATGATCGTGCCGTCGGGCAGTTCGGCCAAGGGCTGGACGAGCAGGCGGCGTTTGCGGCTGCGGGCGTGCCACGGGTGCCAGTCGGCGTCGCGAAGGTTGGTCACGGTGCTCGTGATCATCGTAAGGGCAGCGGCGCGGGTATGCCCATCAGGCGACTCGCCGAGATCGGTGTAGTCGAGGAGGTGGTCGAGCGCCTCGTCGTGCGTGACGGTCATGAGGTGGTCGTCGTCCGTGTGGATCGGCCATCATGTCAGCGCGGCCAGGACGACAGGAGTCGCCGGCGGATGCGCCGAAGCTGGCGAGCAGCGCCGTGTCCAAGGGTTCCGGGACCAGGCTTCCCGTTTTGGCGGTGTTGGGCGCGGGGTCGGCCTCGCTTGCTGTCGTCGCGGCCTGCATCTGGTCGGCGGTGCGGTTCAGCTCTGCACAGGCGAGTTGGCGCGCCCGGCGAGGTCGGCAAGCAGTGTGGGCAGAAGTGCTTCCTCGTGGATGGCAATGCCTTCGTGCTCCATTGCCGCAGAGAGTCCAGGCTCCCACGGTGTGGCTGCGCCGGCCCCGGACAGAGCGAGGCGGGCGTTGGCGTTCAGATTGTTTACTGCGTCTATGTAGTCGTGTGCTCCCATCCGCCACGGCGTTGCGCCGCGGTCAAACAACCGAGCGGCGATGCGAACTCCGGGCCAGTCGAAGTCCCCGTGGTAGCTCACGGTCGCGCCGTCTGTGATCAGGCGAGACAGCAGTACGAGGCCGGCCGAGGCCGGGTTACCTGCGAAGCACAGCAGAGGCTCCGGGGCACTGGCGCGGATGGCGGCCTGCAGCACTTGAGGGTTCTCGCATGCGTACACCCGCTGGCCTGGTTTGGCGAGAGGAAGGTCGGCCATGGCGCGCAGCTCGTGCAGGGTGACATGGGTGACCAGACCGAGGTTGGCGCGGTCGGTCATCATGGTCGACCATCGGTGTGTACCTGGCGGGCGCAGCGCCCAAACCATGACGGTGCCCGATACCTGATCTTTTGTTACGCCGACCGTCTCCCACAGAGCGCGGCGCTCGCTCGGTGAAGTGGGTGCGGATTCGCGGGCGGCCTCGGCGATTGCGCGTAACACCAGGGCGGCTGTGAGGGTGCCGTCGTCGAGCCCATGCGCGCTTCCGGTGGTTGTGCTGGCGAGTTCGCCAAGCTCCCACCGGGATTCGACCAACTTCTCGCCTCTCGAGAGCACGGTGCCGTCGGCGATTTCGACCAGGACGGCGACGGCTGCATTGACTGCTGCGTGCGCGGCCGGTGCGCCGGCTCGGGTGAGCAGCCCGGAGCGCCGCACACTGTCGGCGAACGCGGGTGCCCATGACGCGTTGGCGAGGCCTGCCGCAGCGAGGCCGGTGTCGAGCGCGGACCATACTTGCGACCAGGCCGCCGCCTTCTGGTCGCGGGCAGCGGCACGGTCGACTACCGGTCCGGTGAGGGCGCCGAGGACAGCGACGAGCCCGGCGGCGGCGGCGCTGCGGCGTAGCGCCTCGTCGAGTGCTGCCAGCTGTAGTCGTGCCGAGCCTACGGCAAATTGCCGGCGGAGCAGACCGCCGAGCCGGGTTGCTGCCTCTTCATTGAGGTCAACGCTGATTGTTCCGGTGAGCTGGAGACGGTTGCGTTCCAGTCGCTGCCGGGCGCGTTCCCAGACCGGGGTCAGTGACTGGTGTCCGAGGTAGGCGCGCAGGCGGTCGGGCATCGGGGCTTCGGTCATGCCACTGACCGTAGGTGCCGGGCGTGTCCGTCCCAGTGCACGTGGGTGGTGATTGCCGCGCTTCCTTCACGGCGGCGGACCTCGTACACGTCGAGCGACGGCACCTGCGGGTAGCAGCCCCAGAGGGCGTGGCCGGTCATGGCGAAGTCAATGTCGAGGCGTACCAGTAGGCCCATCAGTACGCCGATGGTGCGGTTGTCGACTTTGGCGAACGCGTCGTCCAAGACGATGAGCCGTAGTGCTCGTGAGGTGTCGGGCAGGCCGGAGAGGTAGGCGTCGACGGCCGCGAACAGGGTCACGTAGGACACGAAGCGGGTCTCGCCCTGTGAGAGCTTCGACCGTTTGCTGATGCGCCGCTCTTGTCCTGCCGCGGGGCCGCGAATGATGACTTCGACATCATGCCAGGACCGGTAGTCGAGGGCGGATTTGAGGTGAGCGGTGTACCCGGCGTTCGCGTCGACGTTCATCTGTCCGTCAACGCGGGCTTTGAGCAGGTCGATGAGTTCGGCGTTGTCAGCCTCGGAGCGAACGTCGTTGGCAACGGCGACGAGTTCGCTGATCCGGGCCAGGGCTGATGTGGCGTCGGATTTGAGCGTCCACTGCACCCGGACGCCGATGCCGTGCGAGGTGTGGATGGCTCGCAGGCTGGCGTTCATTGCCTTGATCAGGTTATGAGCTTGGCCCAGTCGTCGCTGAAGTTCGTCGGCGACGCCGTCGAGGATGAACTTGGTGAACACTTGACGTTCCCGGTCAGACAGAGCCGTCCGGCCTTCGTCGACTTTGCGCTGCAATGTGGTGTGTGCGGCGGCGATGGTGTGGGTGCCAGCGGCGTCGACGAGGTCGACCAGCCGTACTCCGTCGGTCACGGTGGGTTGCACGTCGAATGTGCCAGTGAGGTCCTGTTCGAGGCGTTGTTGTGCGCGTACGACGGCGGTTTCGTCAACGGTTGGGCCACTGCTGTCGACGGCGTCGGCAAGTTGTCGGGCCGCGGTCTCCACCGTCGCCGGGTCGATGGAGACAGGGTCCGCGGCCGGCAGGTGCGGGAGGGACTGACCTGTGTTCAGGGCGGCTTCGGTGATGCCGGGCAGGGTGGCGACACGGTGCAGCCGCGCTACTTCGTCCGCTAATGCCCTCCGCGCAGCGCTGGCCTCATCCTTCTTGTGCTTGGCAGTCACCGCTGCGGCGGCGACTTGACGTCCCAGTTCACCTTCAACCTTTCGGGTGTCTGAGAGTGTGCGCTTGGTCCGGCGGGCTTCCTCTTCGGCGGTCTTTAGTCGGGTGAAGACCACTTCGGGGTCAGCGCCGATGGTTTCGCGTAGAGCACTCACCTCTGCTGCCTCCTGGTGCCATAGCGCCCAATCCTCGTCAGCGGTCGACTCGGCCTTCATCCGATTGACTGTGGCCTTCTGCACTTCGCTGATCCCGCGGATGTGTCGGTCGATGCATTCGCCGAGGTGGGTGAAGCCGTCGGCGAGCCGGGTGCAGGATCCCGCAGCGGATTCGGCGGCTTGCCGCGCTGTAGCAAGTTCGTCGACGCCGGTCGGCAGGCCGGACGCGCGGCACATTTCAGCGTGTTGTCGACGGCGGGCGTCGAGATCGCGGCGCATCCCCTCGGCCTCTGCGCGCAGACGCGTGGCCTTGCCGGTGGTGTTGCGGGCGTGCTGAGCCTGGGCGGCAGCGTCCGCTCGTGCCTGAGTCAGCTGTCGCGTGCGGGGTGAGGTGCCGAGGTGGGAGTCGAGCTGTTGTTCCCGAGCGCCCAGCACGTCCCCTTCGGCCTTGTGTTGGCTGTCGATGTCAGCCAGTGCGCCGAGTTCGGTGGCGATCTCGTCGAGGCGGGCAGCGCGTGCGGCGGCGCGGGCCTGGGCACCGATGTGCGAGGCGGCGGGTACGCGATGGCGTCCCGTCAGCGGGCCGCTGCCCCAGCTGCCGTCGCGGGCGACCCAGACAGGGGCGTCGTGGTCGTCCAGGGCGATCCGAGCGAGGACGCTAGCGGAGAGTCCGGGCTCGATCGGGCAGGTTGGGTCCGGTGCGAGCACGATGCTCAGCGGTCGGTTGACGGTCGGACCGGTGGCGGTGAGCAGGATCTGGCCATCGGCGGCGGTGACGGCCCCGTCGGGAGTGAGGTCGGCGGTGAGGAGTCCGGCGGCGTGCAGCGCTCCTTCGATTCCGGCCTTGTCGTCGTCACTGAGCTTCGGGTCCGTGAAGTCGACGGCACGCCACAGCGGCACACCCCCGGAGGGAGTCGAAGTTTGCCACGGCGCCCGTGCCGGTTCGGGGTCCCGTTCCCGGCGGAGGTCGGCTGCCTCGGCGTTCAGCGCTTCACGGCGGTCGCTGACGTCCTTCTTCCGCCGCTTGAGGTCGGCGCGGTCTTCAGATATCCGCTGCCGGGCCGGCCGGGCAGCCTCGTCGGCTGCCCGGTCGAAGCCGTCGATCGGCAGACCGTCGTCACCGGCGAGGGCGTCGATGTCAGCCATGACCCGAGCGAGTGCGTTTGTGTGCCACTCGACTGGTCCGAGGAGTTCTTCGGTGGCGGGATCGGCGACCCAATTCCGCCAGTTCACCGCGAGCCTGGCTGCGGCGTCGTCGCGCCGGGCAGCTGCTTGACCGGCTTCCTCGGCGGCGGTGTCCGCTTCGTCTCTGGCGTCGCCGGCACGCTCCTCCGCGTGCTCGACCTTGTGCATCTGGTCCCGCAGCGCCACCGCGGTTGCGTGTCGGTTGAGCGCCTGACCGGCGCGGTCCTTGGCGGCGCGCGCGACGTGGCGAGCGGTTTCGGCTGCCCGTCTCGGCTCGTCGGGGGCGAAGGTGAGAGTTTTGGGCGTGGCACGTTCGACCGGGATCGGCGCGCTCTCGCAGTCGGTGCGGACGCTTTCGGTGGTGGTGGGTTCGTCGTCGATGGTGGCGCTGGCTGCGGTGGGCAGGAGGTCGGCGGTCAGACCCGCCTTCGTGAGCAGGTCACGCGTTTCGGTGAGGGTCTGCGCAGCGGCGTCGGCGGCGGCGATCACTTCACCGGCGCGTTCGTCGGAGGTGGCGACCAGAGCAGCTTCGGCGTCCCGTGATGTCCGAGCGTTAGCCAATGCCCGGTCGGCGGTCTGGCGAAGTGCCGCAATCCGCCGCTCGGTTTCGATGAGCTGCTGGGCGTCTGTGTACTCACGGGATGCCTTGATGCCGCGGATCGTCGCGTCGAGTTCTCCGGCACGGTCCGCCAGCTGGTTCAGCGTGTCGGCAGTCTGCTTATGCTGCGCCTGCAGATGCTCGTGTTGGCTGTGGGCGTCGTCTGATTCCCGCGCGCTCCGACGCGCACTCGCGGCTGTGGTTTTCGCTTGGTCGCTGGCGGCCAGCAGCACCCCAGCGGCGTATCGGCGGTAGGTCGCCAGGAAGGTGCCCACATCGTTGGCCGCCTTCTCCAGCCGCTGCTGGGCATCGCGTGTGTCTGACAGCGCATCGAGTTGCTGTCCGGCGGCGGCCAACGCGGCCTCGGACAGCGGCGGCAGCGCGTCTGAGACGATCGCCGGGAGCAGGCCCGCTTCGATGCGGTTGCCGACGTCGGGGTTGCGCAGTACGTGCAGCAATTGCAGCAATCCGGCGTAGCGTTCGCGACCGGAGTCACCGGTAAGGGCGAACACCTGGGTGCGTACTCGCTCGCGGTGTGTCTCTGCGGTGTCGGTGACCCGGTCAGAGCCGATCTTTTCGGCAAGCCGGTCACGCGATAGCGGTTCGCGGCTGTCGTCCAGCAGGTGGAGATCGACTCCCACCCGCAGGGGTGTGGTGAAGTACCAAGGTTTCGCCTCGGCGGTGGCTTTCGAGAACCGGATGAAGGCGCCGAGCGTGAGGTACTCGGTTTCCGAGTCATCGGACTCGCCGATGAGTTCCAGCCACAGGTATCCGACGCGATTACCGCCGGCCTTTTCGCCTGCGCCAGCAGCCATGAGGTCTTCAAGGCGAACCTTCTTCGCCCCGGAAGCATCGATGTTGCGTCGGTCGGCGTCCAGCAGGTAAGGGAGAAGCATCTCCAGGGCACGGCTCTTACCGGCGCCATTCGTGCCGCGCCAGATGACCCGCCCGCCGGAGCAGGTGAACTCGGAGTCGTAGTAGTACCACACGTTGACGATGCCGCCACGGTTGATGCGCCATCGCGACGGGTGGTGCTTGGGGGGAGTTTGGTCGAGGTCCTCGGCGGCCATGGTCGGGGCGGCGGGGGTCACAAAGTCTCCAAGTCAAACAGGGACGGTGCGACGGGGGCGTCGGGTTCCAGACGCTCGTGGGCGCGGGTCTGGGAGGGCGCGAGCTGCACGTCGGGACGGTGACGAGCGGCGGCCGGGTGCAGGACCAGGCCGTCTTCGGTGGGGTCGGCGAGGCTGAGCGAGGTGAGGACGGATATGGCGTCCCTGCACAGCACGCTGGGGTCGGAAACGTGCTCTGGGCCCCACATCTTCTCGTAGCGGACCGCGAGATCTCCGACAATCTCAGTCACCTGCGGCCACGGGCACAGCAACCCGGGTACCTGGCGGCCGTGCAGTTCTGCGGTCTTGCCTGCGGTCGGCTTGTGGACCCGCAGCAGCTCGTCAACGAGTAACAGCGCGGCCTGCTTCACCTTGCCGGGACCGGGGAATTCGACATCGGACAGGTGCCGGTCGGGGTCGTAGGCGAGTGCTCCCTCGGCGCGGACCTCGAGCACCAGGCCAACCAGGTCGTCGAGCGTGCGGGTCAGGTCAGTGCGTTCCCGAGACAACACGTCGCGCTCGGCGTCGGTGAGATCTTCACGGCGCACCAGGGGGTTCTCAACCAATTTGCGGCGCAGGCTGCGTCGAGGTTGCTCCGTCACATCGGGGCTCGATGTGACCAGCGCCTCTGGGCCGTCGAGTGCGGCAAGAGGCCGAGCCAGCAAGTGCGGAAGCATCTGCCGATGAACCGTCAACAGGACTTCTTCCTGACGCTCTCCCCAACCGCTGACGCTGCCGTCGGTCTCCTCGATCACGCCCCAAGCGATCAACTGGCGTAGCGCGGCGACGAGGTGCCGTTGTTCGGTGCGTGAGTCGTCGAGGTCGATGCCCACCGTGGCGGCGTCGGCGCGCAGCTGTTCGACCAAGGCAGAGGCGAGCACCTGCTCGCCGGTGTCGGGGGCGAGTACCGCGGCACATATCAATGCCAGGTATGTGTAGGTGCGAGCCGTGAACTCTCCGCCGCTGTTGCGGCGGGCCGGCCGGACGGGTGCCGCGGCCGGTAGCGGAGCCTTGACGAGGCGGGCGAAAGTCGGCTCAACGACCAGGATGTAGCCAAGCGCTGTCGCAAAGCTGCTTTTGAGCGCTCCGGCGTGGTGGCGAATCAGCGCGAGGGCGTCCGGGTCGGTTGCCGCGGTCAGCAGCGGTGTGCGCAGCAGTGCCCGTGCGGCGTCTCTGCGCTGGGTGACCTCATGGGCAACGATCGATACCGCCACTTTAGCCGTCCGTTCCGGTTGCCGCACCGGGAGCGCTTCCCGATGCGACGCTGTCGATGGCGGTGACCTCGAGGATCAGGCCGTCGATCGTCAAATCGCCGTCGAGGGCGTGTATCACGCTGGACCGGGCGGGTGCGGGTCGGGCGTGCAGGATGAATCCGAGGTCGGTGTCGGCCCATTCGAGCGCATCGCTGTCGTCCTGGCCCATGGCGAGCAGCTCGCCAAGCCGGTCGAGGGCCATGTCGCGGGCGGCGGGCGCAATCCGAATCCGGTCGAGGACGCCGGCTGCGATGAGTTCCGCCGCTGCGGCCTCGTCGCGCTCACGCTCGGCGCGTGCCTCGGCGAGCTGGATTTCGCGCTCCATCGCCACGTCGGGAACCCGGGCGGTCCTCCCTCGGGCTGCGCGATCGCCTCGCTCGCGCAGTGACACCGGCACGTCGACCGGGTCGGCGTCCCACCATGAAGTCGAGGCGCTGGCACGTGGGCTGTCCTCATCCGGGCCGAGCAGCAAATGCCGGGCAGGGTAGACACCGAACGCCGCGGCGAACAGCCGGTGGGCTTTCTCTGTCTCAGCGTTGGTGTCGGCATCGGCGAACCAGCGAGCCAGTCGCAGTAGGTCTCCGCGGCGGGACACACCGGTGCCTGCGGCCGCCAGCATTCGTTTGGCATTGGCCAGCAGTTGGCCGAGGGCCTGTTCGGCTGCGACGCGCAGCTGCTGCGGGCCGGACCGGCCGTCGTGCCCGCCGTACCAGGCGGCGAACTCTTCCCAGTCGGCCCGGGTCCGGCCGGGTAGCCGCTCGGCCGGCGAGCCGTCCGGGCTAGTTATCGTCGGTAGCGTCGCGAGGACTTCGAGCAGGGTGTCGAGGTGGTCGATCAGGGCGGCCGCGCGAGCTGCGACCGCCGGTGAGTGCCGGGCCACGTCCGCAGTAATCAGATCGACGTACGACAGGAGCAGCTCCTTGAACGCCGCATATTCCTCGCCGACCAGGTCATAACGGGAGAGGACCTGATGCAAGTAGGCGTAGAAGTCGCGGACGCTGTCTGTGAACAACTGCTGACTGGTGAACACCATGGTTACGTCGGCGGCGAGCGCTTCGGCATCCACAGATCCGGTCGCGGCAGAAAGCCGATTCTGGATGCGGCCGAGCGTCTCCACCATGCCGCCGAGCAGCTCACGAGCGACGTCCCGCACTCCGGTGGTGGCCCGCATCAGGTCCGCGACCTGGCGGTGTACCCGGCCACCCAGCTTGGACACCTGATATCGAGAACGAGACCGTAGAAAATCGGCTACCGTGGCTACCCGGCTGTCGCGTACCGACCGAACAAGGTTGCCCCAGCCCTCCAGCTGCCGGCACCTGGTCTCCACGTCGTCGAGAGCGAGACCGACTCCCCGTTCAGCGAGTTGCGCGGCAACCTCGGCGGCCGACAGGTCGGTGAGCAGGGTGTCGGCGAATAATCCCATAATCGCGATGTACTGCCCACGCACAGCCGGGTCGTCCGCGGTCGCATACCGGTAGAGATCGAGGCGATCGAGATCTGAGCGGTCCCCCACACCGCGATCGTCCGCGCCCAACTCGTCGCCCATCGCACTCCCTGATGTCACCGCGTCGCTGCCCGCGAACACTACAACGCCGTCGCGTCGCCGCCCGCGAACACTACGACGAGCCTCTGACACTCCCGATCGGTCAGTGAAGGCGCTCAATTCATGTCGGGCTGGTCGGTGTTGCGCCCTCGTCGGAGGCGTCGTAGCCGCAACCCGCGGCCTCCGCCATCTCACCGACGGGTCAGCGCGCCCTCCCCTACGCCGACGCGCGTCGCTGCCCGCGCAGCCGGGCGAGCTGCATGGCCCTACCAGACCGCCGGTCAACGGCCTGTCGTTCTGCAGCGGCCCTACGGGCTTCCCGCTTTCCGCGCCAGCCCGGGGTATCAGGCAGAACAGCCGCAGAGCGATAGCGGCAGCGGCCGGCACGCAGGCGGCGCGCGACTTTATTCAACGCGGCCGTAGTCGAGCTGAGGAGGGCCTGCAGCACTAAAGGATCGAGCGAGGCCACTCAACATGACGATAGCTGCTGGCACCTGCAGCGCTTGACGCGGAATCAAGAGACCACAATGCCGCTTCATCCCGGGATGCAGATAAAGCGGCAGGTCAGAGCGTTCCATAGTCAGCCGGACCGGCGGCCGCGGCCCGCCCCGTTACCGCCAATGAAGATCATCCGTTACCGGATGTTGCCGCCGTCACCGGAGAAGATCTTCATCTTCCCAGGTCAACCGGTCGGGACGGCCGGATTCGAACCGACGACCCCTTGACCCCCAGTTTACAACGATTCTGTCACGCGATGCCAGAACCGACTGATAATCTGCAGATACGGACAGAACCACATCACTCTGTGCCGCCCTCTGCTGGCCAATGCCAATCACTCCTCTCCCGCGAGCCTCGACTCGTTACCGAACTCGTTACGCCAGCTGGTCAAGAGCTGGCCTGACATCGCGTCCGCAGCCCTATCGCTGACGCACTTCCTGTCAGCATCCTAGGGAGAACTGCTCCGCTTACGGGAACGACAAGGGCAGCCTGTCTGCCGCGCGACCACCACCGCAGAGCAACCTCTAAGGACGGCTACCTCAGCCCCGACGAGTACCACACCGCCTGGTACGAAATCCCTCGGATAGAGCAGACCCGGCTCACACCACCCCGACGCCAACCGACGCCTGGTAACCACCGCTCCCGACAAGTGAGGGGAACTCAACCCGTGCCCAGAACGGGTCGACCCCGAGCATGCGAGCCTCCGGTAGCCAGCTGACGGTATGCAGCCGGAGTGGCGACGCCCGGAGTCGCGTCTGCCGGGATGTCGGGCCACCACGCCAACTCGACTGGACGGCGAAAGAACAGCTGTTGGAGCGATGAAGCATCTCGCTGAACGGCACCCTCGACCGAGACCGCGCAGGGCCCTGCGCGTGTTCGAGTAGGTATCGCCGCACCGGTTCGGTGACGACTTGGGCGAAGGTCGCGTCCTGCAGCCACCCGCCGCCGGCCTGCAGGGCTCGCACTACAGCCCGCAGCACCGGTAGGACTACCAGCAAGAACAGCCCCACGGCGGCCGCGAGCGACAACCATGGCAGGTTGCGGCCACGGGAGTGGTGTACGACTTGCCCGTGATGGGCGTGTTGTGTAGATGAGAGACGGCCACCGCGTCGATCCTTCAAGACGACCAAGTCAGAGAAGGAAGAGAGGACGCGATGGCCGCATCAGAGAGTGTGAACCCTGTTGACCTGCTGCGCGAGCAGATCGCGGGCGCGTCGCCGGACATGTTGCAGGCGATGATCAAGACCTTCGCGCAGGCGGTGATGTCCGCGGAAGCGGACGTGATCTGCGGTGCCGGTTACGGGCAGCGCAGCGACGAGCGGGTGAACTCCCGCAACGGTTACCGGCAGCGCGAGTGGGACACCCGTGCTGGCACGATCGACTTGGCCATCCCCAAGCTGCGGCAGGGTTCGTACTTCCCGGACTGGTTGTTGACACACCGGCGGCGGGCGGAGCAGGCCCTGGTCTCAGTCGTGGCGACGTCGTATCTGCTGGGGGTCTCGACGCGGCGGGTGGAGAAGCTCGTCGAGCAGCTCGGGGTCCGGCAGCTGTCGAAGTCGCAGGTCTCGGAGATGGCCGCCCACCTGGACGTGCAGGTCGAGGCGTTCCGCAACCGGCCCCTCGACGCCGCCCATTACACGTTCGTGTGGATGGACGCCCTGACGATGAAGGTCCGTGAGCACGGCCGCACGGTGAACGTCCACGCCCTGATCGCCGTCGGGGTCAACGCCGACGGCGGACGCGAGGTGTTGGGCCTCGACGTCGCCTCCGACGAAGACGGTGCCGGCTGGCTGGCGTTCCTGCGCAGCCTGACCGCCCGAGGCCTGTCCGGCGTCCGCCTGGTCATCTCCGATGCCCACGCCGGTCTCGTCCAGGCCATCGGGGCGGCCCTGCCAGGAGCGTCGTGGCAGCGGTGCCGCACCCACTATCTGCGCAACCTGCTGACGAAGGTCCCGAAGTCGGCACAGCCATGGATCGCCACTCTCGTACGCACGATCTTCGACCAGCCCGACGCCGACGCCGTCCGAGCCCAGTTCGACCGGGTCATGACCACGATCGAGGCCAAGTTCCCGGCCGCGTCCGAGCACCTCGACGCCGCCCGAGACGACCTGCTCGCCTTCGCCACCTTCCCCCGCGAGATCTGGCGCCAGATCTGGTCGAACAACCCGCAGGAACGCCTGAACAAGGAGATCCGCCACCGCACCGACGTCGTCGGGATCTTCCCCAACCGGCCAGCGATCATCCGCCTCGTCGGCGCGGTCCTCGCCGAACAAACCGACGAATGGACCGAAGGCCGCCGCTACATGGACCTAAGGCGTGTTTCATATCGAGGTCAGAGCCACTCGGTGATGATGGTGATGGTCAGGACGGCTTGGAACCGGACGGCCAACTTGTCGTAGCGGGTGGCGACGCCGCGGTGGCGTTTGAGCCTGTTGATGCCGTTCTCGACGGCGTGGCGTAGCCGGTAGAGCTGCGGGTCGAACGCCGGTGGACGCCCGCCGCGGGAGCCTTTGGCTTTGCGGTGGGCGTCCTGGTCGGTCTTGCTCGGGATGCAAGCCCGGATCCCCCGAGAGCGCAGGTATCTGCGGTTGGCGCGGCTGGTGTAGGCCTTGTCGGCCAGCACCAGCACCGGCCTGGTCCTGGCCCGGCCGACACCGAGGCGGTTCACGCGGATGCGGCGCAGGACCGGGATGAACTGCGGGCTGTCCCCGCGATGCCCGGCGGTGACGATCAAGGACAAGACTTTCTGGCCCTGCTCACAGGCCAGATGCGTCTTGGTCGTCAGCCCTCCGCGGGAGCGGCCCAGCCCGTGGTCGGCCGGCTCGTCATGAACCCCACCGGGTGGTTCCTTCTGCAGATGGCCGTCGGTGCGGGCACCTGCGGCGTGCTGGTGAGCGCGACTGGTCATCGAGTCCACGCTGACCGTCCAGTCGATCCGTCCCCGGGCGTCGCCCTGGGCCTGCAACGCTGACAAGATTCGGTCCCAGGTTCCATCGCGCTGCCAACGACGGAACAGTCCGTAGATCGTCGGCCAAGGCGCGTACTCCGCTGGCACGTCGCGCCACGGGGCACCGATCCGGATCCGCCACCGGATCCCGTCGATGAGCTGCCGTTTCTCCCACTTCGGCGGCCGGCCGGTAGACGACGCAGCAGGCAGCAACGGGGCCAGGACAGCCCACTGCGCGTCAGTCAGGTCATGCCGCCTCGTCACCGCTAAGGTGGCCACGAGGTCTCCGGTGCATGGTGCTTCTTGGTCGTTGTACCAAGTACCGGAGACCTCTTCAGTTATCGATCACCGCCACGCCGTGACTTCAACCGGCCAACCCGAGTTACGAAACACGCCTTAGAACTACTCGCCAAAGCCCGCCTCATCACGATCGACACCAGCCAACACGACACCAACCAGACCGACACGGCACCGATCGCCGCATAGCATCAGACCGGATCCCGCGATGGCCGTCTCCTACACCACCAGCGCGGACGTGACCCCATGGCAGCGGCCAGCGCGGGCTGCGGCGATCACGCGCCTCGTCCCACATGCAAGCCAGCACGACGCGGACCCTGATGGGCCCAGTTGGCATGTTGGTCCACACCGAACACCCCATGTCAATCGCCTAAAGCGCGGCGGCTTCCAACCGACATGACGAAGAACTGTCGATGCCTGGCGGTACAAGTAGCGGCACCCTCACGAGCGACAATAAAGGCGGTGAGGAACTGGGGTTCCGTACCGACTGAACGGGGTGGTTTTACGAGCAAGGCAGGTACGCGCGAGCTGCAGCTTCAGCAGCTACTGAAGCAGATCGGCCCGTGCAACAGCGGCATCCTGGTGTCCGCTGCCCAGCAGCGGTGGCCCGGCGCGCCGGCTTCCCGCGTTCAGACCGTCGTGTCCAAGGCCATCTCCGCCGGTCTGATCCACGACCACGGTGGTGTGCTCTCGGCTGCCAATGACTCCACGCCCGCCGACCAGCCGACGACGGCGAGACGACGGCCCGGTCCGCTACGCGCCGTGATCGTTGACGTGGAGGCCGTCGTCCGGGCCAGTGCAGACCATCCACACGGTGACCGCCGGATCTTCCAGATTGGCGCGGTACGCCTATCCGCTGACCCGAAATGGTGCGCTGACCAACCGGCGTTCGCCTCCTGGGTCAGGCTCTCGAACCCACAGTGGGAGCAGCAGCTACGGTCGGCTCACGTCCGTGAGCAATACGCGCAGAACGCGGTCGACCCGGAACAAGCGCTGGATGGGCTGCGCCGGTACATCGACGACGCTGACGTCCTGGTCGCCTACAACGGCGCCTGTGCCGACTTCACGATGCTGGACGAAGCGGCGACCCTGGCTGGGCAGCCGCTGTTGCACGGCCCGCGGCGGGTAGACGCGCTTTACCTGGCGTACACGGTTTGGCCGCACGCCGGTTCCCATCGTCTCGCCGAGCTTGCCGACGAAGTCGGCGTCGACCGGTCCGGGCTCAGTTGGCATGACGCTTCCGACGATGCCGAGCTGACCGCACGGCTGCTGCGGCAGGCGGCTGTGGCGGTGCAGGGCTGGGACGCCGACGTCCGTGAACTGCTGTGCGCGGTCGGTGCCGGCAGCGTGGCCTGGGAGCTGCTCACGTCGCTACTGCCCGGTCCGATACCGCGCCCGTCCGTCGATGACGTGACGGTGGCGCAGGTCATCGCTGATGCCCTGGCCGACCTCGATGCGACGGGGGGATATCAGCCGGTGCGGCGTGGCCGGCTCCGGCCGGTACTGCGGCTACCGGACACCGTCCGCGGGCCAGGCGGGGACGTCGACCCGCACGCGCTGGCGCAGGCGGCGACGACCGGAACGGTGGAGCGGCGGGCAGCGCAGCAGCAGATGGCGGCGTTGCTGACCGGGCAGATCCGCGCCAGCCGGGATGCGTTGTGTGAAGCACCGACCGGCACCGGAAAAAGCTTCGCGGTGCTGGCGGTCGCTTTGCAGTGGCTGGACGGCGACCCACGGCGCCGCGCTGTAATCGCGACGTACACCAAGGCGTTGCAGACGCAATTGGGTGCCGACATCGACCGGCTCGCTGGCGTAATCGACGGTTTGGAACAGGCAGCGGACCTGGTCAAGGGTGCCGCGAATCGGTTGTCGTTGCGTGCCCTGGTCGCTTCGCTCACCGACGCTGCCGCCGCTGCGCAGACCCGGCCGGGCCGGGGCCGGGCCGGGCGACCCCGGTTCGCCGCAGAGACCGGGTTCCGTGAGCTGCTGGTCTACCTGACCCGGCGGCTGATCACCGCGGCCACCGCACCGCAGGGGTGGCTGGCGCGTAGCGCGGACCCGGTGGACGCGCCGTTGTTCCTGGCCGAGTACTTTAGCTCAGCCTACGGGCCGGTGCTCGGGTCGTGGCTGCGCAGTGTCAGCCAGGACGGCGACGACTACGCCCGCGGATCGGGTTCGCCGCTGGCGGCGATGACGGACTCGGTGGCTGAGGCGCTGGCCGGGCATCGTCTGGTGATTGCGAACCATGCGCTGCTGATGAGCCGGCCGGACGTGTTCGATGACGGCACGCTGCTGATCGTCGACGAGGCGCATGCGCTCGAGCAGGCAGTTACCGGCGCTGGCAGCGCGGTCGTGGAGTACCGGCTTCTGGAAAATCTCGTTGCGGAGCTGCGCCGCTGGGCCGACGAACAGACGGACGTGCCGCCGCAGCTGCACGCGGCGGTCGCCGAGCTGGAGGGGCACCTCGACACGGAGATTCTGCCGCGGGCGGGACAGGCGGTGTTCGACGCCGCGGGTGGGGAGCCCGGCAGCCGTGCCGCAACGCTGGCCAGCCCGTTCGGTGGGCTGGGCGGTGACCGGCCGGCCCGGCAGCTGCTGTCGCGGCTGAACACCATCGCGCTCGTCGCGGAACAGGTGCACCGGCAGGTGGTCATGCATCTGCAGACACCGCAGATGCAGTCGGTGTCGTGGTGGGAGAAGGAACGGGCCGGGTCGCTAGCCGCCCGGGTCGCGCAGCTCACCGACGCGGCCGGGCGCATCGTGGCCGATGCCCGCAGCATCCTCGACCCGGATAGTGACCGGGATCTGGGAGCCGAAGGTGGTCCCGGCGCCGCAGTCAGGCTGGACAGTGACGCCGACGATGGTGAGGTCGCCGGTGCTGTCGGCGCTGACGAGGAGGACCTCGGCGCCGGCGAGGAGGACCTCGGCGGTGACGGGCTGTTCCCGCTGCCGGGCCCCGACCTGGGTAACCGGGTGGTGTACGCAGTTGAGCATGACCTAGCCGGAGTCAGCGTCTCCGCGCGCCGGTACGGGTTTTCGCTCGCGTCCGCTCCGATTGACCTGTCCCGTGACCTGCAGTGGCTGGAGGTTCGGCAGCGGTTCGCCCGGATCTTCTACGTGTCGGCGACGCTGCAGGTGGCAGGCCGCTGGGACTACATCCGCAAACGGCTTGGTCTCGGTCCGTCCGTTGACGCGCACACGTTGCCGGGACCGTTCGATTTGGCCGAGCAGGCCCGGCTGGTCTGCTTTACCGATTTCCCGAGCTGGGCCGAACAAACCGACGGTGCGATCCGCACCGTGGCGCATCAGCTGGCCGGCTACGCGCGCGAGGTCATTCGTCCCGATCCGCAGGCGGCGCAGCAGCAGGCCTTCACCGGTGGTGCGCTGGTGCTGACCACGGCGACGAAGGCAGCGGCCGCGATAACCGTGCGTCTGGAGGAACAGGCGGTCGGGGTGCCGGTGACGTCGGCGCCGTTGCTGGGCAACGCGCGGGCCGCGCGGGCGTTCACCGACACCGGCGGGTTCTGCGTCGCGACCCGCGGCATGTGGCAGGGCGTCGACTTCCCGGCCGACCGGCTGTCGCTGGTGTGGATCAACAAGCTGCCGTTCGCGCCATTCGCCGACCCGGTCATCGCCGCTCGGCGGGCCTCTGTCGCCCGCCGAGCCGAGCTGGCCGGCCTTGCGGACCCGGACCGGGTCGCGACCGAGTTGTACTACCTGCCGCTGGCGGCGATGGATTTGCGGCAGGCGGTGGGCCGGCTGATCCGGTCGCGTAAGCACCGCGGTGTGGTCGTGATCAGTGACCGGAGACTCGCCGGGCGTACCGCGCTGCGCCGTGCCTACCGGCGGGTGTTCCTGGAGTCCCTCGAGCCGGGCTTGCTGGTCGCTGACCCGGACACAGGCGAAGCTGCGAGCGGCAATCTGACGACAATGGCCGACGGGTGGGCCAGGATCTGGCGATTCCTCGGCAACAACGGCTTGGTCACCGCCGATCGGGTCGACGAACTGTGCAAGCCGGACGCGCTCACGGAGCGCACGCTGCTGCCGGCTACCCGCAAGATCCGGCAGGCGCAGCTGACCCCTGAGCAGGAGGCCGTCGCACGCGCCGATGGCACGCTGGGACGGCTGTTGGCCGACCGGTGCGCTTCGATCGGTGGTTACCTTCGGTTCTCCGAAACGCCGCTGGCATTGAAGCCACAGCAGGAGCAGGTGATCGAGGCGGTCGCCGACGGTAAGGATGTGCTGGCGCTGCTGCCGACCGGGTTCGGTAAGTCGTACACGTTCCAGCTGCCGGCGCTGGCGTTGCCGGGTGTCACCGTGGTCGTGTCGCCGCTGATCGCGTTGATGGCCGACCAAGCCCTCGAACTGAACGCCACCATCGGTGGGGCGGTCCGGGCCCTGGTCGGGCCGATGGCCGAGTCGAACAGCCGGCGTGGAAAGACCGAGGTCGCCGAACAGCTCACCGGCACCGGCGATCACGGCATCAAGCTCGTCTACGTGTCCCCGGAACGGCTCGGGAACCGCCGCTTCCAGGAGCTGCTGCGCGCCGCCGCCGCGACTGGGATTCTGCGGCGGGTCGCCGTTGACGAGGCGCACACGTTCGTGCAGTGGGGCGACGACTTCCGGCCCAGCTTCCGCCGCGCCGCCCGGCTGCTCGCCGAGTTGCGGTCCCGGCACGGGGTGCGGGTCACCGCGGTGACCGCGACCGCGAACCGGGCGGTCCGGGAAGGGCTACGGACGGGCCTGTTCGGCCTACCCGCCACCCCGGCACCCGGGGAGGTGCTGGTGACAGTCGCAGCGGACCCGCTACGGCCGGAGCTGGCGATCTACCGGCGGGCGATGAAAACGGCTGGCCCGAACGCGGTAGCCGGGCTAACCGAGGCGATCGCCGCAGCGTGTAACGAGCACGCCATCTTCTACTGCCTGACGGTCAAGGAGGTCGACGCGGTTTACGCACACCTGCGCGAGTTCGTCGGTGACGGCGCGCAGCGGGTCCGCCGCTTCCACGGCCGGTTGTCCGAGGCGGAGAAGGCGGCGGTGCTCACCGAGTTCCGCGACGCCCCGACCAAGCATGAGGACGGATACGCCCCGCTGCTGATCGTGGCGACCAGTGCATTCGGGCTGGGCGTCAACCGCGGCGACATCCGCTGCGTGTTCGTGGTGTCCCCGCCGACCGACCTGGCAGCGTTGTACCAACAGCTCGGTCGGGCCGGCCGGGACCAGGCTGGCCGGCCGCCGGGCGAGGTGACCACACCCTCGGCCGGGCTGGCGCTGGGCTCCAGCCGCGGGTTCCGGACCGTCGCGTGGATGGCCGCGCAAGGGCTGCCGGCGGCAACCTTGCGCACCGTCGGGCAGGCGGTGCTGACCGCGGCCCGTACCGGCGGCGTCCTGGACCCCGACCGGGTCGCCGACGGCTGCATAGCCTCCGACCTGGCCGCCAGCAGGCTGACCCGTGACGACGCCCGCCGGCCGGGTACGGTGTCGCAGTACCGGGCAGCGGTCGTGCGAGCCCTCGCGGTCCTCGCCGAAACCGGGGCAGTCGACGACAACGGGGACTTTCCCGCGACGGTGACGATCACCCCGCTCGACGATCCGGCCCGCTGCGACGACCACACCCTCACCGCCGCTGCCGTCGCAGTGGCTGCACTAGCGGGCGCGGCGCCGGGCCGGCACCGGATGTCCGACGTCCACGCTGCCCTGACCGAGCAGGTTCGGGGGTACCGGCTCGTCGCCGACGACCCGGCCCAGACATGGGCCGTCCTGGCTACGCTGCACGACCTCGGCGTCGTCGACGTGTCCCAGGCCGGGAACAACCGGACCCTGATCGCGGTCGGGGCGCGGGGCAGCGGCACGCTGCCGGCCGACTACCTGCACCGGATGACCGGTCACCGTGCCCGCCTCACCGACGACCTGCGGGAGCTGCGGGCCTGGTACGACGCCGGTGTGTGCGCCAACACGGGATTCGCTGGCTACTTCTCCCTGACCGGTGCGGTGGTGCTCCCCGATGGTGTCTGCTCCACCGCGGCCTGCCGCTGCTCCACCTGCTGGTCGACCAGCGACGATCCGGCGCCGATACCGGCATTGCTCGACGCGTTGAACACGCCCCGGCCGCGGCCTGCCGCGCGCCGGGACGCGGCACCGTACCGGGAAGCGGTCCAGCGGTACGTGCGGTCGCTGCTGTGGGACAACTACCGCGGCTTGACCGTCGGCATGATCCACCGAGTTCTCCACGGCGACGAGACGTATCTCGCCGCCGATGGTCGGCGCCGGCCGCTGTGGCCGCGGCTGCTGTACCACCGGCTGCGTGGCGTCGACCCCGGGATACAGGCCAGCCACGTGCAGGAAGCCGTCACCGACCTGGTCGGCTGCGGCGAGATCGCCGGTGACGGCCGGGTGTGGCGGCTGCGCCGGTACACCGAACGTGACGCCGCCCGCGCCCAGGCGGCCGGGAGGGGGGCCCGATGACCACGGTCGGCACCACAGTGTGGCGCCCGTTCCATGACGAGCCGCTGTTCGTGCCAGAACTGCTGCATGGTCCCGGCGCCGTCCCGGGCCGGCTATGGGACCAGATCATCGGCTTCCTCACCCGGGTCGCCGAGGTCCGGCGGGCGCCGCTGCACACCTGCACCGCGTTCAACGCACTGCATTTCGGCTTCGATCTCGACACCCACGGCTACCGCGCCGAGGTCCTCGCCCCGGACTTGTTTGTCCAAGTCTGCGCGGAACAGCAGCAGCGGCCCGTGCTGCCAGTCGGCACGTTCCTTCACATCGACCGCGGGGGACGCCGGTCGCTGCTGGCCGAGGTCGTCGCCCGCTACGGCGCTGACCCCGCCGTCGACGACGACGGATGGGCACCCGCGTCGCTGTCCGGTGGCCCACCTGGGCAGGAAGAACCCGGCGGCGCCCGTACGGGCGTCGAACGGATCATCCTGGACGTCGAGGCGTTCGGGGCCCCACTCACCACCGCCGAGTACATCGAACTGGACCGGCTGCGCCGCCGCGGATCGGTGCTCGACGCCCGCGGCCACCTGACCGGACCGGTGCACTATCCGGCCGGGACCGGCGGCCGCGACGACGTGGCCCTGTACGCCGCCCACCTGCTCGGCCCAGGTCGGCCGTTGCTGCTCGGCGGACCGCTCGGAGGTCTGCTCACCGACCCTGGCGATGAGCAGGTCCTCACCGCCGCCGTACACCAGGCGCTCGACACCATCGACCGTCTGCTCGACGCTGCCGGTGCGCTGCGCCGCTGGCACGGGTACACCATCAACCAGGACCGGTTCGAACGGCGCCGCCGTGATGGCTGGCCGGGCTTGGGCGCCGCAGTCGTCGACGACGTCATCGCGACCCTTCGCCGCGCTGGCCCGCAGCCGCGCTACACCGGCGTGTGGCCGCTGCTGGCTTCCCGCACCAATGTCGACAGCGCCGATGCAGACCCGCTCGAGCTCGCTGGCGCCGCCGACGTGGTCGTGCACACGAACCTGGTCGCGGCGGACCTGGCTGCGGCGGCAACCGACGGTCTCCTGCCCGGCGGTGTGCACCTGCGCGTCGACGATGTCTGGCAGGCCGGTGGCCTGTGGCGCTCGGCACGGGAACCGGTGCCGTCGGCGGTGCTGGCCACCGATCCGCGTACCCCGCTCGGCCTCGGCCATCAGCCCGGTGTCCCGGACGGTCCCGAACCGGCCCAGCCCGGATCTGGGCCCTCCTCCGGCGGTCGACAGCCCGCACCGTCGGACCCGCCGGCCGCACACGGTGTTCCCGCCGGCGAGGAGGACGTCGCTGCCGAGCGAGACACGCCGGGTGAGGCGGACGCCTCGGCCGAGGAGCAGGGCGAGGACCTGTCCGGTCTCGTCGTCGTCCGCGACAGCCTGGTGGTGTACACCATTGCGCTACGCGAGAGTCACTGGGACGCAGGCGAACTGCCTCTAACTGGGCAGGGGGCGGACGTCCTCGCCGACGGGCCACTGATCATGCAACTGCACCACGACGGTGAACCCCTCCAAGACACCGAACAGATCCAGCAGATCAGCCGTGACGGCACCGTCCTGACCGGTATCAGCTGGCCGTGGAGTTTCTACCCCGGCATCAAGGTCACCGTGGCGATCGCCCGTAACGCCACCCGGATCAGCGCCACCACCACCCTGCTCGACCATCCCCTGCCGTACGGCGACCAATACCGGTGGGACGCCAACGCCGCCATACTCGCCGCCGCGATCGGTGCCGAGCAGCCACCAGCCGAACCGGCCGCCCCGCCGGAGCACCAGACGCCGCTCCCGGCCGGAACGCCGGAACGGTACCGCGGGGTTCCCCAGCTGCGAGGGCTGATCATCGCCGCGCTGCGGCGCCACGGCACGCTCGGCGCGTTCGGGGCCCGCCGGCTCACCGGGCCGCAGCTGCTCGCCGCGCTATTCGGGCCCGACCTGGTCGCTCCGCCGCTGATGTGGGAGGTCATCTACACCTGCGACCGGCTCGTCGACGCCGGCAAGCTGACCAAGGAACCCGGCACCGGCAGCCCTGACCAGCCCGCAAGCGGCGGACCCGACGTGTTCGTATGGTGGCCCGACGACAACGCCCGGCGCGGCGCTCACCAGCACACCGCCCGAGCCGACGTCCTCGCCGGCCGGATCCGCGAGCACTGGGTGCCCCCGTTCCTGCGGCTGTTGCCGACGGGTCACCAGGCCAGCGACGCCGCCCGCAACGCCTACACCGAGTGGGTCCTGAAGGTCTACGGCCCGGACGCTGACACCACCCTGCCGGCCGGTTACACGTTCGTCCGCGGCCAGCTCCGCGGCTCCGGCGAGTCCGCCGGTCTGCTACACCTCGCGGCAAACCCGCATCACCACCCTGCCTGACCCCTTGCACCACCGCTCACCCGAGCAAAGAACCATGGAAAGTGAGACTCTCCGCGATGGCTTCACCGTCACGACGCCGCCGGCGCCGGCACCCGCGTACCTGTGCCCACCATTGCACCCACGTCAGCCCGGAACTGGCTGGGGCCCGCGATGAAGCGATCGCAGCACTAATCGGCGAGCTCGACGAGCTCGGCGACCCGATCGGGGCCGCGCTCGAATGCCTCAGCGGCGAGCAGTTCGCCAGCCTGGTCTGGCAAGTGCCTCCACCCGGCCGGACCGATTTCCTGACCGACCTGGGAGTTCCGCCCGCGCGGCGGCCCACCGCCACAGCGGCCCGCATGGGACTGGGCAAGCTTCGGCAATGGCCGAAACTCAAGCGCGACAAGGCAGCCCGCTTCCTCACCCACCGCGTCGCCGACCGTCTCGACGCCGAGTGGCACAAGGCCGGCGGAGACGAGCAGCAGCGCGAGAACGCGCTGCGGGACACTCTGACCGGCGACCCTAGCCAGATCAACTCCCTGCGGCTGGCTCTGATCTGCCACGGCCCGACGTCCTGGGGCATGACGGCTGCGCTGCGGATCGGCTTGGATTCCGCAGTAGGCCACCCGGACTGGCCGCGGCCGGCCGTGGACAACATCGCCGCGGCGTGCCGCCGTCTGGAGAACGTGTGGGCGCAGGTCGCTGCCGCTCACGCCCAGCCGGCCACCGACGACGAGCCACACGACGTCGAAGAGCTGCACGATGACGAGAAAACCGGTGAAGACGCCGTCGACGACCAAAGCGACGGTGACGCCGAACCCGGCGTAACAGCGCCGCCCCTGCCGGACAGGGAACCGACCACCGAAGGGCCCGCCACCGTGTCCAGTGAAACCGGCAACCCCGTCTGCGTACCCGGCACCGGCACAGTCGGCAACGGACACGACCCGGCCGCCGCAGCAGCGGATTTGCTGAACCTTCAGGCGCAGGCCCAACAGGCCGCGACGGCACTCACGGAAGTCCTTCACCGCGGCGGGATCCCGCACCGGCGGTACCTGGACCCGGTTGCCGCGTTCATCGACGCCGCCGACCATCTGCGTGACCTGCTCGGCGGACCGGACCAGGCCATACCCACTGAGGCGACCGTCGAGTACCTGCTCACTGCACTGTCAGCCATCGGCGAACTCCACGATCAGCGGGCAAGAATCGCCAGCATCGCCCGGCTTACCGGCCCGGACAGCGAACGTGACCGGATCGCCTCGGCCGTCACGCTGGCCTCCGAACTGCAGCAGACGCCGGTATGGGGGCCGCAGCAGCATGATCACGCCACCGGATTGCTGGCCCTGCTGGACCTGATCGGCGCGGCCGCCGCCAAGGATATGCAGGCGCTGCCCGCCGCCCTCGCCAGCATCGAGCAGCACCTGCCGGACAACATCGCCTCCCTCCGGCTGCCTGCTGTCGGCGGCCAGCTGCAGATAACTGACAGCACCGCCTCTGCCGCGGACCCCGCAGCCAAGGACGAGCGCACCTCCAAACCGACAGCGGCTACCGAAGACCCCGCGCCCGTACAGGAACCGGCCACCACCGCCGCGCCGGCTCCGGTGGCCATCCCCGACACGCCGCAGCAGCCGACGCTGCCGGCCGCCGCGGCCACACCAATGCCGTCCACCACTGACATCCCCACCACCGAGGGCACACCCGTCATCGGGTACAAGCCCGCCGCGGCGGGCACATCCTCCGTCGAGGACGAACCTGCCGAGCAGGACACGTCCGCCGACAATGCTGCAGGACGCGACCTCGTCCGGCAGCTGCTCGGCGCCGGCCGGCTGAGCTTGGCGTACCACGCCGCCGCAGCCTGCGGCGACCGCCGACGCGCCGACGCGCTGCGCATCCTGGCCCTCGCCGACGCCGTCCGCAGCGAAACCTCCCCGACCGCCGGCGCACTGCGCACCGCACTGGAAGCCGAACAGGGCAGCCCGGCGTCCGCCGACACCGCCGTACAGATCCTGCTGCTGGCCGGGACCGTCCGCGCCTGCCTGGTCACCGCCGACGCCGGAGCCGGTCGAAGCGCCCAGACGATCGCCGAGTCCCTGCGCCAGCTTCCGGCCCTGGCCGCGATCACCGACACGATCGGGACCGCGACGGCGAAACGCCGCCTGTACAGCCCTGACGTGCTCGCCGCTCTCGCACCTATCGCCGGCGCCGACAACGACATCGCCATGACCGTCGAGGCCGCCCATTCCGACATCAACCGGCCCCGCAGCCTGGACTTCGTCCGGGCCAGCCAGATCGTCGACATGTGGTGGGCGCCGAACGGCGTCATCGGGCGGATCCTCGCGATTGCCGCCGCCGACCACCGTTCAGAGATCGAGACGGTCGCCGAGCAGCTGCGCCTGTTCGCCAAGCGGCAGTACCTCGACGACCTGCTCAACCGAGAAGACGCCCAGCTGCGCTCCGGTAGCAGCCGCCCACTGCAGGGCCAGCAGCGGCGCAAGCTCAAGGAGATGGCAGACCGTTCGGTGACGGTCGTCCGCGCCTGGGTCGATGCGGTCCGCGCGAACCAGGCCGCCGCTCACGGTCCCGTGCCCGCCGACCTGGCCAAGCTGCGCCTCGACGTCCTGGCACAATGGCCAGCAGCCGAACACGAACTGCAGAACCTGATTGCGGCAGCCGCAGAAACGCCGTGGATGCTACAGGCCGAGGCCGCACAGGCGTGCCTGACGAGCATGCGAAGCAGCGTCGGAATGCTCGACGGTCACAAGCCGACCGGTCCCGACCGGGACCCTGACCTGGTCCTTCACCAGGACCTGCTGCGCTGCGCGGCACTGCCGTTCACCGCCGACGGCGTGCCCGCCCGCACGGTCACCATCGACGACATCCACACCGCGCTCGGCACGAGCTGGGAGAACGGATTCACGCAGCGGCTGGCCGGTGAGGACTACGTCACGGCCGCTCTAATCATCGACGCGGTCACCGACCCGGCCCAGACCCGGGACATGCATGATCGCCTCGCGACTGCGGCCACGCAGACCTTCGACGAACTGACGACCCTGCACCGCGACGTGTCCAGCGACGTGGCCCGCGCCAGCCGACTCGGCCAGCTCGACGAGAACGCGAGCACCGCCATCAACAGCGTCCTGGCCGCCGCCAACCTCAGCCGAATCAGCGGCCCGCCGCAGAACCACAACCTCAGCGAATTCCGCAGCCGGCTGCTCGACGTCCAATCACGACTACCGCAACACCTGCACGAGGCACAGGAGGCCCTGCGGAAACGAGCCGACAACGAAGTCCCGGCCAGCCCCGACCGGCAGAGCCGGCTTACCTCGATCTACGCCCGCATCGACGCCGGCGACCTGGCCACCGCCGAGGAGTACCTGCTCGCCGCAGTTCACGGGGAGGCACCGCCGACAGCCGAGCCGTCCAACGACCTGCACCGGTTCCTGCAACTCACCACCCAGGCGGCCAGCGGTATCACCGCCAGCATGGTCCTCGCGGTCCGCCACGGCAAACCGCACCCGTCCCTGGGGGTGAACAGCCTGTCCGCCGCGCAGCGCGCCACCGCCGACACGCTGCAGATGTGGCTGGACATGCGCGACATCCGGCACAACAACGTGCAAAAGAGCACCCTGATGGCAGCACTACGGCTGGCCGGTATCGAGTTCGCCAGCATGCAGCCGCTGCGAGAACTGACGGCCAGCTCCCGCCGCGCCTGGTGGGACCTGACCGGGGTACGCCGCATCGGAGAGACACCCGGCGTGCCGCAGTTCAGCCCGTCCGCCGGGGAACGTCAGCGCATCATGCTCTGCTGGGGAGAGCCAGACGTGCGAGCCATGTTCGGCTGGATCACCCAGGACCCCGGCACCGACCACCCGGTCATCGTGCTGCTATTCGCCGCGATGACCGCCGACCAGCGCACCGAGTTGGCACTGATGTGCGCGCAGCGGGGAGAAAAGCCGGTCATCGTCATCGACGACATCGCCATGCTGCACCTGGCGTTGCACGGCAGCGGCCAGTTCATGGCCACCGCACGGACCCTGCTGCCGTTCGCGGCGACCAACCCGTACGCCCCGGACGGGCTGGCGGCACTGCCGTCGGAGATGTTCTTCGGCCGCCGTTCCGAACGCAGCGACATCATCGACCCGAACGGCGCGAACCTGCTCTACGGCGGCCGGCAGCTCGGCAAGACGGCGCTGTTGCAGGACGCCGCTCGCGCGTTCGCCCGAGTTCCGGAGCACCAGCCGATCTACGTGACTCTGCACAACGTCATCGGCACCAAGGTCAACCCGCTGACGCTGTGGGACAAACTGTCCGAGAAGCTGACCGAACTCAAGATCGTCCCGCCGCGTAAAACTCGCGACCCGATCAAGAACGTCACCACCGCGATCGCCGCCTGGCTGGGTGAGAACCCGACCCGGCGGATGCTGCTGCTCATCGACGAATGCGACGGATTCTTCGACGCTGACGCCGAACTCGGTTTCGAGCACGTCACGCACCTGCGTAACCTGCGCGACGAGACCGGCCGCCGGTGCAAGCCGGTGTTCGCCGGCCTCCACCAGGTGCAGCGGTTCGCTCACCTGCCGAACCAGCCGCTGGCCGGCGCCCACCTCGGCGAGCAGATCGCGATCGGCCCGCTCAGCCCGGAACCGGCGTACCAGCTGCTGTTCACTCCCATGGAAGCCCTCGGGATCCGGTTCGAGTCCGACGAGCTGATCCACCGGATCCTCGCCTACTGCAACTACCAACCGAAGCTGCTGCAACTGGTCGGCAAGGCCCTCGTCTCGTCAGCGCTGGCACGCCGCCGCACCGGCCCCTACTACTCCCTTGACGAGCAGTTGCTCGACCACGTCCTCGGCTCCGAGTCCCTGCAGCAGCGGGTCCGGCAGACCGTCCGCCTCACCCTCGATCTGGACTCGCGGTACAAACTCATCGCCTTGGTCGTCGCGTACGCCGCGCTCGAGCACGGCGCCGACTACACCATGACGACCTCGCAGCTGCGTGAGGAGTGCCAGGGCTGGTGGCCGGCCGGGTTCGCCGGACAGGGTCCCGGCGAGTTCCGGTCCCTGCTGGACGAGATGCGCGACCTCGGCGTCCTGGCCGTCACCGCCGGCACCCGGTGGCGGCTGCGTTCAACGAACGTGCTGCGGCTGCTCGGCTCGACCAACGAGATCTGGGAAGAGCTCTGCAGCTCGCAGTGGCGGACCACGGTAACGAAGCTGTCCACCGAAGAGGCACGCGGTCACCTGGATGACGGGCTCATCTCCCCGTGCACCGAGCAGCAGCTGTCTCGAATCGTCAGCCGGACCTCCGGCAGCGCCGTACGGGTGATCGCCGGCACCCACGCCACCGGTGTCAACCGGGTGCGTGACCTGCTGGAGCACTCCCGGAGAGGATTCGGTGCGCGGTTCGACCTGTCGGTGACGACCAGCCCTCAGACGTACGGGAAGGCGCTGCGCAGCGGTGAGGCCGGAGGCCGGCACCACGTCGTCCTGAGTCAACTGCTCACCGCGAAATCCGACACCCTCGTCGACACCGTCGTCAAAGCGATGCAGATCCAGCCCACCGCTGGCGCGACCCGCACAGTGGCAGTTCTCGTCGACGTCAACGCCCCCGGTGTCCTCGACGTGTTGACCGGCCCCAGCTTCGCCGTAAGCAACGACGACATGATCACCCTACGCAGGGCCACCGACATCGGCCTGCGAGGGTGGCTGTCGGACAACGAACTCATGAAGGCGTTCACCGACGCGACCAGCCAGGCTGAACTCATGGCCGCAACCGGCGGCTGGCCGTTGCTGCTGGACCTGGCCGCCGACAAAGCCCGTGAGCACACCAGCACCCGCAAGGTGTGCGCCCAGGTCACCGCATACCTGTCAACTGTCGAAGGGGCCGCCGATTTCGTCGAAGCGACGGGACTGCGAACCGACTCCGACGCGGGCGATGCGTTCCAGGGCCTGATCGACTATGCCGGCCCCGTCACGTCCGAGGAACTGGTCGAACTGTCCGCGGTGACGGGATCCGACCCGGAACGCACCGCCCGGATCCTGCAGCTCCTCGACGTGATCGATCAGAGCGACGTCGATGGGCGGTGGACGCCAGAACCGGTGGTGGCCCGAAGCTGGCGACACCTACACGCGCTCGCGTAGCCACCCTGCCGTCAGGGACGCACCTCGGGTGGCCGTGGATTGCACATCCCGGCCACCCATCGCGGCTTGTCCAACAGGCCCTCGAGTCGATCTGAACCGACCCGGGGTGTTTGAGAGACCGGGGAACCTCGCTTGTCCCCACCCGCGGGCCCGTCGAACCGCTCGACGTAGCGACGCAGCATCTACAGCGCTTGACGCGGAATCAAGAGAACACAATGCCGCTTCATCCGGGATGCGGATGAAGCGGCAGGTCAGAGCGTTCCACAGCCAGGAGCCCGGCGGCCGACGGTCCGTGCCGTTACCGCCAACAAAGATCATCCGTTACCGGATGTTACCGCCGTTACCGGAGAAGATCTTCATCTCCCCAGGTCAACCGGTCGGGACGGCCGGATTCGAACCGACGACCCCTTGACCCCCAGTCAAGTGCGCTACCAAGCTGCGCCACGTCCCGATGCTCCCGCGCGGATCTCCCCGCGACAGCCGGTACAGCTTAGCGCAGGATCTTCCGGTCGTCCGCACTGCCCCCTCCGCGCCCCGCACGCGTCCTCCGCCCCACCACCCCTAAAGCGTCCTAGGAGGATAGGGGAGTTGGTGGGGCGGAAAAGCCGGGTGGGAGCGAGGCTCCCACCCGGCTTTCAGGTCGAGCGGATCAGCCGTGGGCCTTGCCCCGGCCGCCCGGTCCGAGCTTCTTGCGGGGGCGTACGGAGATCTCGATCGGGCTGCCCTCGAAGCCGAACTCCTCGCGCAGCTTGCGCTCGACGAAGCGCTGGTAACCCGCGTCGAGCGGAGCGGTGGTGAAGAGCACGAAGCGCGGCGGGGCCACGCCCGCCTGGGTGGCGAAGAGGATCTTCGGTGCCCGGCCGCCGCGTACCGGGTGCGGGGTGGCCTGCACCAGCGCGGTCAACCACGAGTTGAGCTGCGCGGTCGGCACCCGGGTCTCCCAGCTGGCCAGGGCCTTGCGCAGCGCTGGCGCGAGCTTGTCGACCGCGCGGCCGGTCTGCGCCGACAGGTTGAGCCGGATCGCCCAGGGGATCCGGCGCAGCTCGCGGTCGATCTCCTTGTCGAGGTAGTACCGGCGGTCGGCGTCGACCAGGTCCCACTTGTTGAAGGCGATCACCAGCGCCCGGCCGGTCTCGGTGACCATGGACAGGATCCGCTGGTCCTGCTCGCTGATCGGCTCGCTGGAGTCGAGCAGCACCACGGCGACCTCCGCCGCCTCGATCGCCGAGGCCGTCCGCAGGCTGGCGAAGTACTCGGTGCCGCTGGCCTTGCCGACCCGCTTGCGCAGACCCGCGGTGTCGACCAGCTGCCAGGTCTCCCCGCCGATCTCCACCAGGCTGTCGACCGGGTCCACGGTGGTGCCGGCGACCGCGTCGACCACGGCCCGCTCCTCCCCCGAGAAGCGGTTGAGCAGGCTGGACTTGCCGACGTTCGGCCGGCCGACGAGGGCCACCCGGCGCGGGCCCCGCGGGCGGTTCTCGACGATCTTCGGGGCCTCCGGCAGCGCGTCCATGATGGCGTCGAGCAGGTCGCCGGAGCCCCGGCCGTGCAGCGCCGACACCGGGTACGGCTCACCGAGGCCCAGCGACCACAGCGAGGTGGCCTCCATCTCGATGGAGGTGTTGTCGGCCTTGTTCGCGACCAGGAGCACCGGCTTGGCGCTGCGGCGCAGCATCCGTACCGCCGCCTCGTCCACGTCGGTCGAGCCGACCATCGCGTCGACCACGAACAGCACCACGTCGGCGGTGGCGACCGCCGTCTCGGCCTGCGCCGCGATCGCGGCCGCCCGGTCCTTGGCGTCGGGCTCCCAGCCGCCGGTGTCCACCACGGTGAACTGCCGGCCCGCCCACTGCGCGTCGTACGGGACCCGGTCGCGGGTCACCCCCGGGACGTCCTCGACGACCGCCTGGCGGCGGCCGATGATCCGGTTGACCAGCGTCGACTTGCCCACGTTCGGGCGCCCGACCACGGCCACGACCGGCTGCGGGCCGGTCGGCTCCTCGGTCTCGACGTCCGGCTCCCGCAGTTCCACCCAACCGTCGGCGTCGCTCATGCCACTCCCCGCCCGGTCAGCAGGTCGCGCAGCCGAGCGACGACCTCGTCGATGCCCAGCTCGGTGGTGTCGAGAACCACGGCGTCGGGGGCCTGGGTCAGCGGGTCCGTCTTGCGGGTCGAGTCGAGCCGGTCCCGCCGGGCCAGGTCGGCTGCCGTGGCCGTCACGTCGGTGGCGTCCTCGGCGCTACGCCGGGCGGCCCGGGCCGCCTCGGAGGCCGTCAGGTAGACCTTCAGGTCGGCGTCCGGTGCCACCACGGAACCGATGTCGCGCCCCTCGACCACGATCCGGCCGGCGCTGGCGATCATCTCGCGCTGCCGGGTCACCAGCAGCGCGCGCACCGCCGGCACGGCCGCCACGGCGGAGACCGCCCCGGTCACCTCCGGGCCGCGGATCTCGGCGTCGACGTTCACGCCGTCGGCCGTCACGCCGTACCCCTCGGGGTCGGTGCCGACGCGCAGGTCCACCTCGCCGGCGACCTTGGCCACCGACTCGGCGTCGGTCAGGTCGACCCCCGAGCGCAGCACCACCCAGGTGATGGCCCGGTACATCGCGCCGGTGTCGAGATAGCGGGCACCGAGGCCGACGGCGAGCCGTCGGGAGACGGTGGACTTGCCCGAACCGGACGGCCCGTCCACAGCGACCACACAGCGCCCGGCCCGTACGTTTTCCTCCACCGTTGTCCTCCTCAGCCCGTATCCCACGGAACGTCCAACGCGTCCCGCGAGCGGTTGTCACACTCTCTCCATGATGCCCGGCGCCGCGCCCGTGGCGCCGCCGGCGGCACGTCGCCCGCCGGGCCGCCACGGAGCCTACCGGCAGCCGTACCCCGAACCCCGGGGGTCAGTCACTCACGGCCTTGAACAGGGCGGCGACCTCCGCGTTGGTCAGCCGCCGCGTCCGCCCCGCGCGCAGGTCGCCCAGCCGGATCGGCCCGATCGCGGTACGCACCAGCCGGCTCACCGGGTGGCCGACCTCGTCGAGCAGCCGGCGCACGATGTGCTTGCGCCCCTCGTGCAGGCTCAGCTCCACCTGGGCGCTGCGTCCCAGCGTGTCCACCACCCGGAAGGAGTCGACCTTCACCGGGCCGTCCTCCAGCTCGACGCCCGCCATCAGCCGCTTGCCGAGGTTACGCGGGATCGGGCCGGACACCTCGCACAGGTAGGTCTTCTGCACCCCGTAGGAGGGGTGCATCAGCCGGTGCGCGAGGGTGCCGTCGTTGGTGAGCAGCAGCAGGCCCTCGCTGTCGGCGTCGAGCCGCCCGACGTGGTAGACCCGCTGCTCCACCCGGTTGCCGAGAAAGTCGGCGAGCGCGGTACGCCCCTTCTCGTCGGCCATGGTGGAGACCACCCCGCGGGGCTTGTTCAGGGCAAGGTAGACCAGTCGGGTGTCGGCGACGAGGCGCTCGCCGTCGACGTGGATCACGGCGGTGGCCGGGTCGACCTTGTCGCCGAGCTTGGCGACCCGCCCGTCGACGGTGACCCGGCGGCGGAAGATCAGGTCTTCGCAGGCCCGCCGGGAACCCACGCCGGCGGCGGCCAGCACCTTCTGCAGGCGCTCGGCCCCCTCGAAGGCGGGCGCGTCAGGGCGGGGCATGCGGTCATCGCGTGGCATCGGCAAGCTCTTCTACGTCGTCGGGAAGGAACGGGGCCAGCGGCGGGAGGTCGTCGACGCTGTTCAGCCCGAGCTTCTCCAGGAACATCGTGGTGGTCCGGTAGAGGAACGCCCCGCTGTCCGGTTCGGTGCCGCACTCCTCGACCAACCCGCGGGAGACCAGCGTACGGATCACCCCGTCGCAGTTGACACCCCGGATGGCGGAGATCCGCGACCGGGTGACGGGCTGCTTGTAGGCGACCACGGCCAGTGTCTCCAGCGCGGCCTGGGTCAGCCGCACCGACTGCCCGTCCAACACGAACCGTTCCACGTAGGTGGCGTATTCCGGCCGGGTGTAGAGACGCCAGCCGCCCGCGGCCCGACGCAGCTCGAAGCCGTGCCCGGCGGCGGTGTAGCCCGCGGCGATCTCGTCCAGCACCGGCCCGACCCGCTCCGCGGACTGCTCCAGCACCTGGGCGAGGACCAGCTCGCTGACCGGCTCGTCGACCACCAGCAGGATCGCCTCCAGCGCCCCGCGCAGCTCCGCGTCGTCGAGCCGCGGCGGTGGTTCGGGCGCCGACCGCCGCCGCCCCGCCGGCCCCTTCGCCGGTACGCCCGCGGCCCCGCTCCCCCGGGCCCCGCCCGCCGGCGGCCCGAGCGCCCCGGGGGACCTGGTCGCCTCACCGGGCCCGCCGGTCTCCGGGGGCCCGGCCGTCCCGCCCGGCCCGCCGGCACCGGCCGTCGCGCTGGCGGTGGGCGCCGCGTCGACGGCGGACGCCTCGCTCCCGGCGAGGGCCTCGCTCCCGGCGGGGGGCGCGCTCACGGCAGGGGCAGCGCTCTCGGCCGGCGCCGCGCTCGCGGCAGGTGCCCCGCTCGCGTCAGGGGCCGCCGGGTCGACGCCCGACTCGGCCCGCGCCGCAGGCGTGGCGGCGGCGTCCTCGGCGACCCCGGTGACTCCGGGCCCCTCCGGCGGCGTGGAGCCACCGGGATCCTCGCCTCCGGGGGGCGTGGCGGGGGCCGTGGGGCGCTGCCAGGGCGGCACCCAGGCCGCGGCCTGATCGGCCAGGGAGTCCCGACGTTCGTCGTTGCTCATCCCGCTCGCTCCTCCGGCGTCGCCGCCCCGCTCTCGTCCGCCACCGCGCCCGGTGCCGAAGTGCTCACGCCCGCCGCCGCGCCCGGTGCCGGCCCGCTCTCGTCCGGGGCCGCGCCCGGCTCGGGCGGGCTGCCGGCGTACTCGTCGATGTGCAGGTCGGGGCCGCCGTCGGCGGGGCCGGTCCAGCGTACGGTCAGCTCCTCCAGCGCCTGCTCCTGGACGAAGGCGACGAGGCCTTCCCGGTAGAGCTCCAGCAGGGCCAGGAACCGCGCCACCACCTCCAGGGTGGCCTCGCAGTCGGCGCAGAGCAGCGAGAAGGTGGCCGTGCCGGCCCGGCGCAGCCGCTCGGTCAGCACGGCCGCGTGCTCGCGGACGCTGACCCGGACCATGTGCACGTGGGCGATCGACACCTCGGGCACCGGCCTCGGCGTCATCGCCCTGACCGCCAGCTTCAGCAGCCGCTGCGGGCCGATGCCGAGCACCAGGTCGGGCAGCGCCTCGGCGTACCGGGGCTCCAGGGTGACCGCCCGGGGGTAGCGCCGGCCGCCGACCTCCTCCAGCGCGGCGATGTGCGCCGCCGCCTCCTTGTACGCCTTGTACTGCAGAAGCCGGGCGAAGAGCAGGTCCCTCGCCTCCAGCAGGGCCAGGTCCTCCTCGTTCTCGACCTCGGCGGCGGGCAGCAGGCGGGCCGCCTTCAGGTCGAGCAGGGTCGCGGCGATGAGCAGGAACTCGCTGGCCTCGTCCAGGTCCCACTCGTCGCCCATGGCGCGGATGTAGGCGATGAACTCGTCGGTGACCCGGTGCAGCGCCACCTCGGTGACGTCGAGCTTGTGCTTGCCGATGAGCTGGAGCAGCAGGTCGAACGGGCCGGTGAAGTTCGCCAGCCGGACGGTGAAACCGCCGCTCTCCTCGGGCCCGCCCGCCGGCTCCGCCGAGGCCCCGGGCCCGCCCGCCGGTGCCGGCGACACCTCGGGGGCACCCGTCGCGACCCGTGCGGGCGGCTGCTCCGGCGTCGTCGGCGGATCGAGGGGTGGCGCGGTCACCGGGAGACCGTAGTCCACGCCCCGGGCGGCACGGCGTGAAGGTGCACCCCGGCCTACCGCTCCGACTGGGCGGCGATCACCTCGCGGGCCAGCTGGCGGTAGTTGCGGGCGCCCGACGAGGCCGGGTCGAGCGTGGTGATCGGGGCACCGGCGACGGTGGACTCCGGGAACTTCACGGTCTTGGTGATCACCGTCTGGTAGACCTTGTCGCCGAACGCCTCCACCACCCGCTGGAGCACCTGCCGGCAGTGGGTGGTGCGGCTGTCGTACATGGTGGCGAGGATGCCCTCGAGCTCCAGGTCGAAGTTGAGCCGCTCACGCACCTTGTCGATGGTGTCCAGCAGCAGAGCGACACCGCGCAGGCTGAAGAACTCGCACTCCAGCGGGATGAGCACGCCGTGCGCCACGGTCAGCGCGTTGATCGCCAGCAGGCCCAGCGAGGGCTGACAGTCGATCAGGATGTAGTCGTACTCCTTGCGGACCGACCGGAGCACCCGGGCCAGCGCCATCTCGCGGGCGACCTCGTTGACCAGCTGGATCTCGGCCGCGGAGAGGTCGATGTTGGCGGGGAGCAGGTGCAGCCCCGCCACGTCGGTCTTGATCAGGACGTCCTCGGCGGTGACGTCGTCCTGCATCAGGAGGTTGTAGACCGACAGGTCGAGGTTGTGCGGGTTGACCCCCAGCCCGACCGAGAGGGCGCCCTGCGGGTCGAAGTCGACCAGCAGCACCTTGCGGCCGTACTCGGCCAGCGCCGCGCCCAGGTTGATGGTCGTGGTGGTCTTGCCCACGCCACCCTTCTGGTTGGCCATCGCGATGATCCGGGCCGGGCCGTGCCGGTCGGTCGGCATCGGCTCGGGGATCGGCTTGCGCATCGTGTATGCCGCCGGATCCGCCGGACCGAGATCCGCCCCGAGCGTGGCCTGCTGCTCGCGGAGCTCCGACGTCCAGGTCTCGGCACGGTCACCGTTGCCAGCCATGTGCTCGTTGCCCCCTCCCGACGACCACCCGGCGTCGGAGCCGTCCGACGTCCTTCGCGGCGCCGCTGCGCACCCCGGTCTGCATCACCATCGCCCCAGGAGGTCCGCGCCGATGCCGACTGTACGCCACCGCCCCGCGGCCCGGTCGCACCCGCTCGGCGTGTCGCCGCCCGCCGACCAGGCCAGCCACCGGCGGCGTCCCCCCACACGCCACCCGCGGGCGCCTTCTTGGCGCGCCTACCGGCCGGCGGTCACCCCCGCGCCCGGGGGTGGGCGGTGGCGTACACCTCACGCAGCCGCTCGACGGTGACCAGCGTGTAGACCTGGGTGGTGGTCACCGAGGCGTGGCCGAGGAGTTCCTGCACCACCCGCACGTCCGCGCCGCCGTCGAGCAGGTGGGTGGCGTAGGAGTGGCGCAGCGTGTGCGGGGAGACCGCCTCCGCCCCCTGCACCGGCAGGCCGGCCCGCGCGGCGGCGCGGCGCAGGACGATCCAGGCGCCCTGCCGGGACAGCGCGCCGCCGCGGGCGTTGAGGAAGACCGCCGGGGTGCCCCGGCCGGCGACGGCCAGCGCGGGACGGCCCCGGACCAGCCAGGCGCGCACCGCCTCGACCGCGTACCCGCCGATCGGCACCAGCCGCGTGCGGCCGCCCTTGCCGCGCAGGAGCACGCTGCCGTCGTCGACGTCGAGGTCGTCCACGGCGGCGCCGACCGCCTCGGAGATCCGCGCCCCGGTGCCGTACAGGAACTCCAGCAGCGCCCGGTCGCGCAGCGCCAGTGGCGCGCCCTCCCCGGTGGCGGTCACGGCGCCGGCGGTCTCCAGCAGCCGCACCACGGCCTCGACCGGCAGCGCGCGGGGCAGCCGGCGCGGCGGGGTGGGCGGGCGGACGTCCCGGCTCGGGTCGGCGCCGGCCAGCCCCTCGCGCAGCGCGAACCGGTGCAGCCCGCGGACGGCGCTGGCCGCCCGCGCGGCGGAGGAGACCGCGAGGGGCGGGTGCTCCTCGTCGCCGGCGCGCAGCCGGGCCAGGTGCGCCTCGACCTGTCCCGGCCCGACGGCGGCCAGCTCCGCCACCCCCGCCGCGGCCAGCGTGGCCAGGTAGCGCTCCAGGTCGCGCCGGTACGACGAGAGGGTGTTGGCCGAGAGGCCCCGCTCGACGGTGAGGTGGTCGAGGTAGCCGCGCACGGCACGGCGCAGGGCCGGCGCGGGCTCCCCGCCCGCGCCGGCCCCGTCCGGTGTGCCGGTCAGTCCGCCGCCCCTCAGGCCAGCGCGTCGGCCAACGCGAGGGTCGACATGCCGTGCGCCTCGGCGACCGGGCCGTAGGTGACCTGGCCGTCGTGGGTGTTCAGGCCCAGCGCCAGCGCCGGGTCGCGGCGCAGCGCCTCGCGCCAGCCGTGGTTGGCCAGCTCCAGGGCGTACGGCAGGGTGACGTTGGTCAGCGCGTAGGTGCTGGTGTGCGGCACCGCGCCGGGCATGTTCGCCACGCAGTAGAGGATCGAGTCGTGCACCTGGTAGGTGGGCTCGGCGTGCGTGGTGGGACGCGAGTCCTCGAAGCAGCCGCCCTGGTCGATGGAGATGTCGACCAGCACGCTGCCCGGCTTCATCCGGGAGACCAGCTCGTTGGAGATCAGGGTCGGGGCCTTCGCGCCCGGCACCAGCACCGCGCCGATGACCAGGTCCGCGTCGAGCACGGCCCGCTCGATCTCGTACGCGTTGGAGGCCACCGTCTGCAGGTGCCCCCGGTAGATGGCGTCGGCCTGGCGCAGCCGGGCCACGTTCTTGTCCAGCAGCAGCACCTCGGCCTGCAGACCGAGGGCGATCGCGGCGGCGTTCATGCCGGAGACGCCGGCGCCGATCACGACCGTCTTCGCCGCGTAGACGCCGGAGACGCCGCCCATCAGGACGCCCCGCCCGCCGCCCTGCCGCTGGAGGTGGTAGGCGCCCACCTGCGGGGCGAGCCGGCCGGCCACCTCGGACATCGGGGCGAGCAGCGGCAGCGACCGGTCGGGCAGCTCGACGGTCTCGTACGCGATGCCGGTGACCTTGCGGTCGACCAGCGCGTCGGTGCACGCCTTCGAGGCGGCCAGGTGCAGGTAGGTGAAGAGCACCTGCCCCTCGCGCATCCGGTGGTACTCCTCGGCGATCGGCTCCTTGACCTTGAGCACCAGCTCGGCGGTCTCCCACACCTCGTCGGCGGTGGCCAGGATCCTGGCTCCGGCGGCGGCGAACTCCTCGTCGCTGATGCTGGACCCGACCCCGGCGCCGGACTCGACGAAGACCTGGTGACCGCTGCGGACGAACTCGTTGACGCCCGCCGGCGTGATCGCCACGCGGTACTCGTGGTTCTTGACCTCGCGTGGGATTCCGACCTTCACGATGCAGACACCTCTCTTCGGGGCTGCGCTCCCCCGACTGCGCGGTGCCACGACGGCCCCTTTGCCGTCGCGGTCCACCGGTCCCGCCGGCGGCAGTCTAGGCGCGTCGCCGCCCCCGGAGAGGCAGCACAGTGGCATCCGGTGCCCGCACACGCTGACGATGTGTCAGGCGTCAAGCGGGCGGGCGGTGGGGCGCCGTCTCGGCCGTCAGGACAATGTTCATCCACCATCGTCCCACTCTTCGGGTACCGCTGAGGACAGGAGACGAGTGGATCACTAGGGTGTCGCCTCATGACCACACCTCCTTACCAGCCCGGCTACCCCAACCAGCCCGGCTACCCGTCGGGCGTCTCCGACAAGAGCAAGGTCGTCGCGGGCGTCCTGCAGATCGTGCTCGGCACCTTCGGCATCGGCCGCTTCTACATGGGCGACACCAAGACCGGCGTCATCCAGATCATCGTCTCGCTGGTGACCTGCGGCGTCGGCGGCATCTGGGGCTTCATCGACGGCATCCTGATCCTGGTCAACGGTGGCGTCGACGGGCAGGGCCGGCCGCTGCGCGACTGACCGGTCCGCGACGACGAAAGGGGCCGTGCGGCGTACCGCACGGCCCCTTCGCGTTCCGTCCCCCGGCTCAGCCGGGCAGCGGCGCGTCGGCCGGGCGCAGCCCCGACCAGCCGGTGTCGCGGGCCCGGGCGGCGGCGAGCAGCCCGGCCACGCAGGAGGCGTTGGTGATCTCGCCGGCCAGGACCATCCGGACGGCCTCGTCCAGGTCTACGCGGGCGACCTGGAGGTCGGCCTCCTCGAAGTGGCGCTCGTGGCGCCGCTCCGCCGGCACCTCCGCGAGGTCGCGGGCCAGGAAGACCCGGACCAGCTCGTTGGTGAAGCCGGGCGAGCTGTGCAGGTCCACCAGGACGTCGATCCGTCCGGCGGTGAGGTCCACCTCCTCGGCCAGTTCCCGCAGCGCGGCGGCGGCGAGATCCTCGCCGGTGACGTCGGTCAGCCCGGCGGGCAGCTCCCACAGGTGCCGCCCGACGGGGTGCCGGTACTGGCGGATCAGCACCACCTGGCCGGCGGCGTCGAGCGCCACCACGGCGACCGCGCCGACGTGCCGGACGAGGTCGCGTACCCCCGTCCCGCCGCCCGGCATGGTCACCTCCTCGCTGACCACCTGGAAGATCCGGCCCCGGTAGCGTTCGGTGCGTGAGCGCACCTCGTAGCGGTGCTCCACGGCGGCCGGCCCGTCCGGCGCCCCGCCGCCGGTCCGGGTGCCCCGCTCGTCGCGCCCGCTCACGAGGCCGACGTCGCCTTCGCGGCGGCGCCGCCGTTGCGGGCGGCCTTCTTCGCCGCCGCGCTCTCGGCCGCGTCCAGGTCGACCGGGAGCTGGTCGGCCTCCGAGTAGGCCACCGCCGCCTTGACGAAGGAGGCGAACAGCGGATGCGGGCGGGTCGGGCGGCTCTTCAGCTCCGGGTGCGCCTGGGTGGCGACGAAGAACGGGTGCAGGCCGCGGTCCAGCTCGACGAACTCGACGAGCCGCCCGTCGGGCGAGGTGCCGGAGATGTGCAGGCCCGCCTTGGTCAGCGCGTCGCGGTAGGCGTTGTTCACCTCGTACCGGTGCCGGTGCCGCTCGCTGGCCTCGGTGCTGCCGTACGCCTCGGCGACCAGCGAGCCCTCGGCGAGCGCCGCCGGATACGCCCCGAGCCGCATGGTGCCGCCCAGGTCGCCCTTGCCGGCGACGATGTCCTCCTGGTCGGCCATGGTCGCGATGACGGGGTGCGTCGCCTCCTCGTCGAACTCCAGCGAGTTGGCGCCCTCCAGGCCGGCCAGGTGCCGGGCCACGTCGATGGTCATGCACTGCAGGCCGAGGCAGAGGCCGAGCAGCGGGATGCCGTTCTCCCGGGCGTACCGGGCGGTGCCGATCTTGCCCTCGATGCCGCGCACCCCGAAGCCGCCCGGGATGACGACGCCGTCCACGCCGGCCAGGGCGGCGGCCGCGCCGGTCGGGGTGACGCAGTCGTCGCTGGGCACCCAGCGCAGCTGCACCCGGGCCCGGTGGCCGAAGCCGGCGGCCCGGATCGCCTCGCTCACCGACAGGTACGCGTCGGGCAGGTCGACGTACTTGCCGACCACGGCGACCGTGACGGTGTGCCGGGGCTGGTGCACGCGGTCGAGCAGGTCGTCCCAGCTGGTCCAGTCGACGTCGCGGAAGGAGAGGCCGAGCCGGCGCACCACGTACGCGTCGAGGCCCTCGCGGTGCAGCACCTTGGGGATGTCGTAGATGCTCGGCGCGTCCGGGGCGGCGGTGACGGCCTCGCGGTCGACGTCGCAGTAGAGCGACAGCTTCTGCTTGACCTTGTCGGGGATCTCCCGGTCGCAGCGCAGCACCAGCGCGTCCGGCTGGATGCCGATGCTGCGCAGCTGGGCCACCGAGTGCTGGGTCGGCTTCGTCTTCAACTCGCCCGACGGGGCGAGGTACGGCACCAGCGAGACGTGCAGGTAGAAGCAGTTGTCCCGGCCCAGGTCGTGGCGGACCTGGCGGATCGCCTCCAGGAACGGCAGCGACTCGATGTCGCCGACGGTCCCGCCGACCTCGGTGATCACCACGTCCGGCACCTGGCCGTCGTCGTCGGGGTCGGCCATGGCCCGGATCCGGGACTTGATCTCGTTGGTGATGTGCGGGATGACCTGGACGGTGTCGCCCAGGTATTCACCGCGCCGCTCCTTGGCGATCACCTCGGAGTAGATCTGGCCGGTGGTGACGTTCGCCTTGCCGGAGAGCGCCCGGTCCAGGAACCGCTCGTAGTGCCCCACGTCGAGGTCGGTCTCGGCGCCGTCCTCGGTCACGAAGACCTCGCCGTGCTGGAACGGGTTCATCGTCCCCGGGTCGACGTTGAGGTAGGGGTCGAGCTTCTGCATCACCACGCGCAGGCCGCGCGCGGTGAGCAGGTTGCCGAGGCTGGAGGCGGTGAGGCCCTTACCCAGCGAGGAGGCGACTCCCCCGGTGACGAAAATGTGCCTGGTCGTCCGTGCTGAAGGGGCCAAGGCCTGCTCCCGTGTCGTCCGTCGCGGTCGTGCAGACCGCCGTGCCGATCAGCAAAGTGATCACGCGATCCACGGGATTCCACGGTAACACCTCACCCGGCCCCACCGCCGGGCGCACCCGGACCGGGCGGCGGGGCGACCCGCGGCCGGCTCAGGAGGCCGTGACCTCGGTCGATGACCGGCCCGCCGCCGTACGCGCCGCGGTGCCGGTCCCGGCCGTCGGCCCGTCCGCACCGGCCGGCGGACGAGGGGCCGGAGGCGTCGGCCGGGCCGCCGATGGCGGGACGGGACCGGTGCCCCGGGCGGTGTCCGGGGCGGGGCCGGGCGGCGCCGGGCGGTCCGGGCCGCGGCCGCCGTCCGGTCCGAAG